>NZ_SMKC01000251.1 GCF_004348315.1 Streptomyces sp. 8K308
CCAACACGGCCACAGACCAACACGGCCACAGACCAACACGGCCACAGACCAACACGGCCACAGACCAACACGGCCACAGACCAACACGGCCACAGACCAACACGGCCGCAGACCAACACGGCCGCAGACCAACACGGCCGCAGGGGCCCGACGAGCGGCGAAGCCGCCGTCAGGGCCCCTGCGAGCCGGCCGCGCGCCAGCGCGAGCGGCGCGGACGCTACTCCGTCGCGATCGCGTTGAGGATGTTCATGCGGCCGGCGCGGAAGGCCGGCACCAAGGCGGCGAGGAGGCCGACGATCGCCGAGCCGACGAAGACGGTGATCAGCGTGGACCACGGGATCTCCAGGACCCGCATGCCCTCCAGCGCCATCAGCTGCTGGCCCGCCGCACCCCAGGCCAGGCCGAGGACCAGGCCGAGGAGCGCGCCGAAGAGGGCGATGACGACCGACTCGAGGCGGATCATCCGCCGCAGCTGCCGCCGCGACAGGCCGATCGCCCGCATCAGGCCGATCTCGCGGGTGCGCTCCACCACCGACAGGGCCAGCGTGTTGATCACGCCGAGCACCGCCACGATGATCGCCAGCGCCAGTAGCCCGTAGACCATGTTGAGCAACTGCCCAACTTGGTCCTGGATCAGCTCCTTGTACTCGGCCTGGTCGCGGACCTCCATCTGCGGGTAGGGCTCCATGGCGGCGTCCAGCGCGGCACGCGCCGCGTCCTGCTGGCCCTCGGCCGCCGCGGCGAAGAGCAGCGAGGGCAGCGGCATGGCCGCCTCGTCCGGCACGCTGGCGCGGAGGGTCTCGAGGCCGAGGTTCCAGGTGCCGGTCGTCGCCGCCTCCTCCTGGGAGAGGATCGCCCGCACCGTGACAGTGACCGTGCCGCCGCCGTCGAAGGTCACCGGCAGCTCGTCGCCGAGCGCGATGCCGTACTCCTCGGCGTCCTCGTCGCCCACGGAGATGCCGCCCGGCTGGAACGCCTCGCCGAGGTCACCCTCGACCACGTCCATGGCGATGTCCTGCTCGTAGGTGGCGTCGGCGGCGCTCAGCGTCACCTCGACGTCCTCACCGTTGGGCATGGCGACATCGGTCTCCACGTTGCTGACCTCGGTGACGTGGTCGAGCTCCGGCACCGCCCGCACCGCCGCCGTGGCGTCCGGCTGGATCCGCCCGAAGGTGGTGGCACTGATGATGTAGTCGGCGCCCAGCGACTCGTCTATCTCCTCGGTGGCCGAGGCGACCATCGAGGAGCCGACCACCGAAAGGCCGGCGACCAGCGCGAGGCCGATCATCAGGGCGGAGGCGGTGGCGCCGGTGCGGCGCGGGTTGCGCAGGGCGTTGCGCTCGGCGAGCCGGCCGACCGGGCCGAAGCCGCGCAGCAGCACCGCGCTCAGGCCGCGCACCACCAGACCCACCAGGGCCGGGCCGACGAGGATCAGGCCGACGAGGCTGAGCACCACGCCGAGGGCGAGGAAGCCGGCGCCGTCCGCCGCCGAGTCGACGGTGGCGGTGCCGGCCAGGGCGGCGAGGCCCAGGACGGTGAACGCCACGCCGATCCCGGCCCTGATCCGGCCGGCCCGCACGTCGCCCGGCATGCCGGCGTCGCGCAGCGCCGCCATCGGGCTGATCTTCCCGGCCCTGCGGGCGGGGATGTAGGCGGCGAGCAGGGTGACGACGATGCCGAGCACGATGCCGATGACCGGCACGGTGGCCTCGATCGTCAGGTCCTCGGTGCTGAGGTTCATGCCGAGGGCACTCATCAGGGCCATCAGGCCCACGGCTATGCCGATGCCGACGCCGAAGCCGACGACCGAGCCGATGAGGCCGAGCAGCAGCGCCTCGATGAGCACCGAGCGGTTGACCTGGCGGCGGCTCGAGCCGATGGCCCGCATCAGGCCGATCTCGCGGGTGCGCTGGGCGACCAGCATCGAGAAGGTGTTGACGATCAGGAAGATCCCGACCAGCAGCGCGAGGCCGGCGAAGCCGAGCAGCACGTACTCGAGGATGGACAGGACCTCGCCAAGCGCGTCGCGGTTCTCCTCGATGTACTCGTCGGCGGTCTGGAGCTTGTAGGTGTCCGCGCCGACGACGGAGGCGACGGCCGCCTTGAGGTCGTCGTCGCTGATGGCGCCGGTGGAGTCGACGTAGACGGTGGTGAACCCGTCCTGGCCGCCGAGCAGGTACTCCTGGGCGGTCGGCAGGTCGAGGTAGAAGACGGCGGCGCCGGGGTTGGTGACGGTGAACTCGACGATGCCGGTCACCGTGGTCGGGTAGTCGCCGACGGCGGTGATCAGGCGGATCTGGTCGCCGACGGCGATGCCCTTGTCGTCCGCGGTGTCCGCGTCGACCATCACCTCGCCGGGTCCTGACGGCGCCTGGCCCTCGGAGATCTCCGAGGTGCGGAGCTCGACGTCGGACCAGTTGGTGACGATCGTCGGGGCGCCGGTGGTGGAGCCGAGGTTCTCGTTGTCGGCGTCGACGGCGACGGCGGTGGTGGCGGCCACGTTGCCGGTGACCTCCGCAACGCCGTCGACCGAGGAGATCTCGTCGACCACCGAGGCCGGCACGGTGTCGGGGATGCCGTTGGCCGGGCCGGTGTCCTCGACGGCGCTAACCTCGTCGTCGTCCTCGGGCGGCGCGATCATGACGTTCGAGGCGGACTGGGCGAAGAGCTTGTCGAAGGTGGTGTTCATGGTGGCCGTGAACACCAGCGTGCCGCAGACGAACGCCACCGAGAGCACCACGGCCATCCCGGACAGGGCCATCCGGCCCTTGTGCGAGAAGAAGCTGCGCAGCGAGGTCTTGAGGACGGTCACGACGTCCGTCCCTGGGCCTCGAAGCCACGCATGCGGTCCAGCACCCGGTCGGCCGTCGGCTCGCGCATCTCGTCGACGATGCGGCCGTCGGCGAGGAAGACGATGCGGTCGGCGTAGGCGGCTGCGACCGGGTCGTGGGTGACCATGACGATGGTCTGGCCGAGGTCGTCGACGGAGCGGCGGAGGAAGCCGAGGACTTCGGCGCCGGCGCGGGAGTCGAGGTTGCCGGTGGGTTCGTCGCCGAAGATGATCTCGGGTCGGGCGGCGAGCGCGCGGGCGACGGCGACGCGCTGTTGCTGGCCGCCGGAGAGCTGGTTGGGGCGGTGCTTGAGGCGGTCGGCGAGGCCGACGGTGGCGACCACGCGCTCCAGCCACTCCTTGTCGGGCTTGCGGCCGGCTATGTCCATCGGCAGCGTGATGTTCTCGATGGCGTTGAGCGTGGGCAGCAGGTTGAACGCCTGGAAGATGAAGCCGATGTGGTCCCGGCGCAGCCGGGTGAGCTTCTTGTCCTTCAGCCCGGTGATCTCCGTCGACCCGAGCCAGATCCGCCCACCCGTCACCGTGTCCAGACCGGCCAGACAGTGCATCAACGTCGACTTACCCGAACCCGAAGGCCCCATGATCGCCGTGAAGCCGCCGCGCTCCACGTCGATCGAGACGTTGTCCAGGGCGACGACCCGCGTCTCCCCTGAACCGTAGGACTTGACCACGCCCTCCGCGCGCGCGGCCACGGCCGAGTGCCCTCCGCTGCCCCCGGTCGTCGGATCCACCACAGCCGTTGTCACTTTCGTCTCCTTTTGTGAATCTTGTGGACCTTGTGGATCCCATGGAGCTCATGGAGCTCATGGAGCTCATGGAGCTCATGGAGCTCATGGAGCTCATGGATTCCATAGGTCCTCTCGGAACCCTGCTCGATTCCCCCGCAGCAGCCTAGGCACCCTCGGCCGACCCCCGCGTCGCCCCTGAGGACGACCCGGGGGTCGGAGAAAGTCGTGGCTTCCCCTAGGGGGACCCGACGAAGGGTGGTGCCTCCCGTAGGGGAAAGGTCAAGTCGGTCCGAGACGAGCCCGCCGTCCGGGCGGCGGGTGTGGACGACGATGACCTAGTGTTCGCCGCTTGGTCTGCATAAGATCGAGCAGCCACCGACCGACCGGATCATCAGCACACGGGAGTGCTCAGTGAAGCGTCGCCGTACGTCCGCGCTGTCCGTATCCGCCGCCGTCGCGCTGCTCGCCGCCACCCCGCTGCTGACCGGCTGCTCGACCGACGCCCACCCGGGCGACGCGGCCGTCGTCGGCGACCGGAGCATCTCGCTGGCCACCGTCCAGGCGCGGGTCGACGCCGTGCGCGACGCGCAGCGCGACCAGCCCAACGCCGACGAGCTGATCGCCACCACCGCCGCGCTGACCCAGCAGACCGTCAACTCCCTGGTGTACATGGAGATCCTGGAGCAGGCCGCCGCCGACGCCGGCGTCGAGGTCACCCGCCGCCAGGTGCAGGACGAGCGGGCCAACGTCGTCGCCAACCTCGGCGGCGAGGAACAGCTCCGGCAGGCCGCGCTGATGCCGCAGGGCGGCGTCCCGCTGGCCGGCGACGACCAGATCGACGACACGATCCGCAGCCAGCTGCTGTTCCAGGGCCTGGCCCAGCGGATCGGCGCCGACCTCGACCCCAACGGCCAGCAGATGCTCATCGACGAGCTGACCGCCACCGCGGAGCGGGTCGGCGTGGACATCAACCCGCGGTTCGGTGAGTGGGACGCCCGCCAGGTCATGCTGGTCGAGGCGGACGAGCCGTGGCTGCGCTCCGGCGAGCAGGCGGACGAGCTGCCCGTCATCGACCCCGCGTAGCGGGGCGCGGCGGCCGTTACGCTCGACGGCGTGACGACCGACGTGCGCGGCCCGGGCCGCATCGTGCTGTTGACCACCACCCACCGGGTCGCCCCCGGCCTGCTGTCCTGGCCGGCGTGGCAGGAGCTGCGCGCCGCCGACCAGGTGCTGTGCCGGGACGCCGGGCACCCGCAGCTGCCCTACCTCAAGGACGCCGGCGTCACGGTCGAGACGAGGGACCCGCGCGCCGCCGAACTCGTGGCGGCCTGCGCGGGCGGCCGCTCCGTGGTGGTGCTCGCCTCGGCCGACGGCGAGCCGCGGCTCACCGAGGAGCTGGCGACGCTCGCCGGCTCCGGCCGCGCCACCGCCCTGCCGTCCCTCGAACTGCTGCCCGGCTCCTACGACCTGCCGGGGGCGCGACTGCTGGACCTGGTCCAGGTGATGGACCGCATCCGCGCCGAGTGCCCGTGGGCGTCGTCGCAGACCAGCGCCGAGATCGCCAGGTACGGCATCGAGGAGGTCTACGAGCTGGTCGAGGCCATCGAGGCGGGCGACACCGCGGAGATCCGGGAGGAGCTCGGCGACGTGCTCCTCCAGGTGATCTTCCACGCCAGAATCGCCGCGGAGGACCCCGAGCGGCCCTTCGACATCGACGACGTGGCGGCCGGCATCGTGGCCAAGCTGGTCCGCCGCCACCCGCATGTCTTCGGCGACGCGCGCGCCGAGACGGCCGAGGACGTCAAGGCGCTGTGGCTGGCCGCCAAGGCCGAGGAGAAGCGGCGCGACTCGGTCACTGACGGCGTGCCGCTGTCCCAGCCGGGCCTCGCGCTGGCCGCGAAGCTCGCCGCGCGGGCCCGCCGCGCCGTCCTCCCGCCCCCACCGGAACCGGCCGGCGCGGACGACTACGGCTACCGCCTGCTGGCCCTGGCCGCCGAGGCGGAAGCGGCCGGCACCGACCCCGAAACCGCCCTCCGGGCTGCCGCCCGCACCTACCGCGACACCCTGCGGTCCGCCGAGCGCGGCGAACGCTGACACGCGGCCCTCCGGGGCGGTGGGCCGCCCTGCGCGGCCTCGCGCCCGCGGCGCGAGCGCGCTGGCGCGCGGCGGGTGCCGGCCGCCGACGCGGAACTCGCCCGCTGTGCGGGCGCGGGCCTCCGGCCCCGAGAGCCCCACTGACGTGACTCAGGCGGCGAAGCCGCGGCCTCGTCGCCGGCCGGGCCCGGTGTCCGCGGGAACGGCGGCGGGCCGCTGGCCGGGGCCCCCGGGGCGCAGCGACGGCCGCTGCGCGGAGCCCAACGGCACGGCGCCTTCCCATCGCGAGAAGCGTGGCCCACGGCGGAGTGCGCCCACCCACCCGCGCGGGGCACCGGTCCTCCGGCGAAGCCTGGAGGTTCCCGAGGCCGCGGAACGAGCCGCCCGGCCGGGCCCGCTCACGCGCCGCGCACGACGCGCGGCCGGCTCGGGGCCGGCCGCCAGCCGGGCCACGGAGCGAAGCGCTGGGCCGTTCGCCGGGCGGCGGCCCGGCAGCGACCGCCGCTGCGCGGCCCCAGCGCGAGGACGCCTCCTCACCGCGCGCAGCGCACGGCACAGCGCACGGTGGTGTGTGCCGGCGCTGAGCCGACGGCACGAGCCCGCGCGGCCAGCGCCGCGCGCTCCGCGCTAGGCCTCCGGCGCGACGAGGCGGTGGGGGCGGGTGCCGGTGAGGAGCGTGTGGAGGCCGGTGAGGACGTCGTGGCCGAGGTACCAGTCGCCCGTGTGATCGACGCAGTAGAGCCGTCCCTCGCGGTCGACCGCGAGGATGGCCGTGCCGCCGCCCTCCGCGCCCAGTGGGCACAGTTCGCTGCCCAGCGCCCGCCCGAGCTCGCCGAGCGTGCGCGCCCAGTGCCGGCCGAGCAGCGGGTCGATCACCACCTGGCAGGCGGCCAGTTCCACGCCCGGCCCGGTCGGTCGGAGCGTGACGGCGCCGAGTTCGGCCCAGGCCTCGAACGCGGCCGGGAAGAGGTGGTGCGGGTGCCCGTGCGGGGAGCGGTGCGCGCTGAGCGCGTCCGCCCACCGCTCGGCCTGCGCCGCGTGCAGCCGGCCCGGCTGCCAGCCCGCCGCGATCAGCGCATCCTCCGCGCTGCCGACGCCCCACGGCTCCCCGCCCGCCGGCGCGTCGTCGACGAGCGGCGCCGCGCTGAAGCTCCGCACCCCGAGCCGCGCGACCAGCACCGCGCAGGACCGGCAGTGCGGCGCGTAACTGCCGTGCTCCGGATCGCCGTCCTCGCGGATGTGTCGGGTGGTGATGCCCGCGTCCCGCAGCGCCTCCCTCGCCTCGGCGAGGTCGGCGACGCCGGTCTGGTGAAGGTGGCGGGAGAGCAACGCCGCCTCGGGGCAGCGCCCCAGGTGCCGTTCGCGCTGGCCGGTGCCGAGCCCGGCGTAGATCTCCTCGACGACCGGGTGCAGCTCCGGCGCCTCGGCGGCGCGCGTCGCGGTCCCGGTCAACGCGCCGGTCTCCGGCAGCGACAGGGCGGCGGCGGTGGTGGGCAGGATGCCGTCGCGGCGGTGCAGCAGCGCGGGCGGCGGCGGTGCCGCGTCGCGCCGGTGTCGGCCGGGCTCGCCCGGCGCCGCGGCGTGAGAATCCGTTGTGGCCTCTCCCCGGCCTGAATGCCTGGGTTTCATTCCCTCGCGGGACTGAGGTTCCTGGTTCATCGGGTCGCGCCACCTCCGGAAGACTCCGGAGCCGGTCTTACCAGCCCTCCGCAGGCGTTTTCGCTCTCCGCCAGCCCGGCGGCGAGCATATTGCGTGCCGCGTTCACGTCCCGGTCGTGGGCAGTGCCGCACATCGGGCACGTCCACGACCGCACGCTCAGCGACATTCTCTGGTTCATGTGAGAACAGCCGGGCGTGGAGCACAGCTTGCTGCTGGGGTACCAGCGGTCCACGAGCAGCAGATGCCGCCCGTACCAGCTGGTCTTGTATCGGAGCATGGATCGAAGTTCGGTCCAGCTCGCGTCGGAGATGGCGCGCGCCAGGCTGTGATTGCCGATCATGTTCCGCACGGCCAGGTCCTCGATGGCCAGGGCTTGGTTCTCGCGTACCAGCCTCGTGGTGACCTTGTGCAGATGGTCCCGGCGCCGGTCGGCGATCCGGGCGTGAATCCGGGCGACCGCCTTCCTCGCCTTGGCCCGGTTGTTCGAGTCCTTCGCCTTTCGGGACAGGCGACGCTGTGCCTTGGCCAGCTTGCGCCGATCGGCACGCTCATGCCTGGGGTTGGCGATCTTCTCCCCCGTGGAGAGCGTGAGGAGGTGTTCCAGACCGACGTCGATCCCGACCACCGCCTCTGCCGAGGCTGGGGCTGTGATCGTCTCCTCCACCAGGATGGAGACGAACCAGCGATCGGCGCTGTCGCAGGAAACCGTAACCGAGGACGGATCGGCGCCTTCCGGCAGACGCCGGTGCCACACGACGTCCAACGGTGCGCTGGTCTTCGCCAGCCTGAGTTGACCGCCCCGGAAGGTGAAGGCGTTGTTCGCGAACGTCGCCGAACGCCGCGACCTCTTCCTCGACTTGAAACGCGGGTACTTGGCACGCTTGGCGAAGAAGTTGGTGAACGCGTTCTGCTGCTGACGCAGTGCCTGCTGGAGTGGGACGTTGGAGACCTCGCGCAGGAACGCCGACTCCTCGTCCCGTTTCCACGCCGTCAGCCACTTCGCCGTCTCGACATACGAGGTGGACTGTCCCTCATCCTTGTACCGGCGTACCCGCTCGGCCAGCGCCCTGTTCCAGACATATCGAACGCAGCCGAACGTGCGGTGCAGCAGCGCCTCCTGCTCGGCATCCGGGTAAAAGCGGTACCTGTACGCCCGCTTGACCATCGGGGACACGTTTAACACAGTAACACTGACCTGTGTTAAACATGTGGCCGGTGCCGGCATCCGCTCATGAGGGACGGCGTTCGCGATTCCGACGCTCGCGATCACCGAGCACGATCGTGCCACCGTCGACGCGACCCCATAGGCTGTGCGCGTACAGCGTGATGAATGCGGCAGGGGACGTTTACGCCATGATGACTGGGCGGCTTGGCCAGCAGGCCACCCCACCGAACCGGGCGTATGCCGGACAGGTGGTGCAGTTTCCCGACCCGGTGCGGGCAGCTCGTTTCCCGCAGGGGATACGGGTGGACGCACAGGGTTACCCCGACTTCTCCCCCTACGCGAGAGCCGCGGCGGAGATCGCCGAGCCGCCGGACGGCTTCGGCGTCGACGAACTGCGCCTCACCGACTACGTCTCGGCCAACGCCGCGCTGCACGCCGCCGGCCACGAGCTGTGGGCCGACCTGCCGCCGGTGGCCACCCCGCACGGCTGGACCTGGCACCACGTCGCGCACTCCCGGCGCCTCGAACTCGTGCCCGTCGAGGTCAAGGCCCTGCTGCGGCACCACGGCGGCCTGGCGACCACCACCGTCGACCAGAGCAAGCGCGGCACCCGCCCGCTCGCCGAGACCCGACCCACGCACTTCCAGGTGCCGCACTCGGTAGCCGTCCCCGAGGAGCGGGTGCGCGCCGCGGAGGAGCGGCTCGGCTACCGGCTGCCGGACGCGTACCGCTCCTTCCTGAAGGCGGCCGGCGGCTGCGCGCCGGTGGGCGTGGCGCTCGACGCGGAGCTGGGGCTCCTCGTCGACCAGCCGTTCTTCACGCTGCGCGAGGAGGCCGCGGTCAACGACGTGGTGTACATCAACAAGTGCCTGCGCGACCACCTCACCAAGGACTACCTGGGCGTGGCCTTCGTGCACGGCGGGATCGTCGCGGTCAAGGTCCGCGGCGAGGACCTGGGGTCCGTCTGGCTCTGCCCCTACGACGACGTGCGGGACCGCGACGGCATGGGCATCGCGCAGCGGGTCACCGAGCTGCTGCTGCCGTGCGGGGCCGACTTCGACGACTTCCTGCTGCGGCTCGCCGGCAACCCGCCGGAGCTCGAGACCGTGGCGAAGCTGATGGTGGACGGCGGATTCGCGCGTGCCGTTCCGGTGGAGGAGTGAGCGGGATGGTGACGTTCGCGCAGGCACAGGAGCGGGCCGACCGTTGGGTGAACGGCGGGCCTGGCGGTGAGCCGCGCCACGAGGTGCGGGTGCGGGAGTTCGACCTGGGCTTCGTGGCCTGGGCGGAGGACGCCAACGGGAACGGGCTCGGTGGCGGCCGCCTGGTGATAGCGCGGGACAGCGGCGACACGACGCTGTGGCCTGCCCTGCCGGTGAGCGAGGTCATCCGGCGGTACGAGGAGGAGTACGGCGGGACGGCGGACCACGAGGAGTCGGCGGTCCCCGAGCCGGAGCGGGCGGATCTGCACGCGACGTCCTTCCTGCTGACGCCGCCGCAGTGGTTGCAGGAGGCGATGGCCTCGGCGGGCGGTGGCGATGGTGGCGGCGAGGCGGCGGCCGTGCCGGCCGCGCCCACCCCGCCGCCGGCGGGCCGCCCCTGGGCCCCGGCGAGCCAGCCGCCTGCGGCGAGCGCCGCGCCACCGGCGGGTTCGGTGGCCTCGAGCGCCGCGTGGGGCGACGGCCCGCCTGCGGCGGAGGCCGAGCGGGCCGCGGCTCCAGCGGGGCCGGGCGCGGCAGCGGCGCCGGCCGGTCCACCACCGCCCGTCAGCGCGCCGCCAGCCTCGGCCGCCGACGAGGCCGACTTCCGGCCGGCCGCACCGGCACCGAGCTGGCCCCCGCCAGCGGCAGGACCGGGCGCGGCCACCGGCGACGGCACACCGCCCGGCGGCGGGTGGGATGCGTCTGACGCCGGACGGCCGGCCGGGCCGCCGCCGGCCTGGTCGGACGTGGACACCTCGGGGAGTCGGCCGTCCCTGTGGGACGGGACCGACACCTCGAACATCGCCGAGGACGACGTGTCCGTGGCGCCCCCAGACACGGTGTTCGCGCCGCCCGTGATCTCGGAGGCCGCGGAGAGTTCCGGGCCGGCGTCCGAGGCGAGGACGGCGATCCTGCCGAAGGGCAGCGCCCTGCCGCCCACCGCGGTTCAGCCGGCATCGGCGTCGCCCCGGCCGCCGGCCGCGCCCCGCGGGGACGTGGCCTCGGCCGACACCGCGAAGGCCGCTCGTCCTGGCGCCGGCGCCGGCGCCGCGCCGCAGCCCGTTCCGCCGCCACCCGCGGCACCCGCCGCCGACGGCGGCGGGGGCGTCAACTACGTGCCGACGCAGGCCGTCTCGCCCGAGATGGTCGCCTCGCTGCGGCGCACCGCGAGCAAGCCAGGTGGCGGCGCGCCGGGCCCCGTTCCCC
>NZ_SMKC01000252.1 GCF_004348315.1 Streptomyces sp. 8K308
TGTGTATAAGAGACAGCACCCGGACCGTCCGGCGCCGCCGTCGCGTCGAACCCCGGCAACTCCCGCGCCATCAACGGCGTCCGCACCAACAGCCGCCCGACGTCGCCGGGACCGGCCGGCCACCACCACTCGCTCTCCGTCATCCCCCCATCATCGCCGCACGCGATTGGCGTGATCGTGATGTCACCGGCGCACATCGCCGGGTAATACCCGGAGGAGGGGATTCCACGGGCGGGAGATGACATGGGCAGTGCAACCGGCCCGGAGGCTGGGCCGGAGCCGGCCGGCGGCCGGGCGGCCAGGTTATGGCAGGGCTTCCGACAGCACGTCCTGCGCAACACGCTGATCGTGCTCGCCGCCACCACGGTGGTGACCACCGTGGTGACAGCCGTGACCGAACGCCTCATCGCCGAGGACCCGCCGCCCACCTGCCCAGGCACCGACTGTGACGGCCGCAGCCCCCAGGCCACCGGCTGCTTCGAGGACGCCGGATCCCACCGCCCCACCGAGGCCAACCCGGCCACCCTCGAGATCCGCCACAACCCTCGCTGCGAGGCCGTCTGGGGCCGCATCCTGACCGGCGAACCCGGCGACCGCGTCACCGTCCGGGTCGCCGGCGGCGGCACCGCCGAGGCCCAGATCGCTTACGAGACCGACCAGTTCACCAACATGGTCGCCGTCGACCCCGCCCGCTTCCACGTCGAGGTCTGCGCCGTCCCCGGCCCCGCCTCCGACCGGCGGGCCACCTGGCAGCGCTACTGCGTCGAGGCGACCCACGACACGGACTTCAGCCTGCGCTAGGCCCTGTCCGGACGTTGCCGCCGCTGTAACTGCTCCTGCGCCATGCTGTGTTGGGGAAGTCCTGGGCGGTCGTTCTCATGAACCGCGTCCTCGCCCCCGTGCCATGGTCCGGTCTCGGTCGCGGTGACGCCGAGCAGGTGCGCCATCCGCCGGCCGCAGTGGCAGTGGGCCGGTCGGGGGCCTTCGTCCACCCGGGATAGCCACCGACCTTGCGGGGCGGGTCCGCCGCAAGTCACCTGCCGCTGCGGCACGTTCGTCGCGCCAGCACAGCCTCGGCAGCACCGCCGGTTCCTCGTCCTCGTGGCGCGTCCGTGCCCACCGGCAAGCAACTCCGGCACGTCCGCGTGTACAGCTGCATCACCGGCACCATCGCCACCGGCTCGGGCCCCGCCACAACGGTGGGCGTGCGCAGCGGCTTCCAGGGTCCTGGACGCATCGCACGAGACCAGCCAGCTCCGGGGAACAGCGCCTCGACATCGATGCGGGTCGGCCGAAGAGCCGTGCCCGCAGGCCGTCGGTCACGGCTGCGGGACAGCGAGATCCAACTCGTCGGCCTCAACCGAGAAATCGTCGGAGGGGCGGTGGAAGGGCAGTTCGGCGTTGAACCGGGCGTAGTCGGTGACGTTCACCATCGTGCTCCCGTCCTCGAACTCCATCTCCGAGGTGGTCCGCAGCGGATAGGGCTCGCCCTCGGCGGCGATCAGCACGGTGCTCGTCACCGCACTGCCGTCGCCGGACTCCTCGCGCCGCACGGTGACCACCGGCGTGCCGTGGTGATCGCTCACCGCCTCTACCGTCAGGCTGGTCGTCTCGACGCCGTACTCCGCCGGCTGGCCCTCGAGCAGGGCCACCGGCAGGCCGCCCCGCTCGCACATCTCGGCCCAGTCCGCGAGGGCCGGGTCGTCGGCGGAGCCGTGCAGATACCGGTTGGCCAACTGTTGCACCTGCGCCTCGTCGAAGATCAGCGCCAGCGTCTCGGGGGACATCCGCACCCAGAGATCGTCGGCGTCCTGGATCACCTCGACATTGCCCTCAGCGCTGTACAGGTTACTGGTGCACCGCTCGCCCGTAGTGAACAGGAGATCCCCGGCAGGGAGGCTGGTTCCTCCCACCTCCTGCGACATGTCGGCGGTGAAGGACTCCGCTCCCCGCAGTGTCTCGTCGGCCAGCCGCAGCAGCTCCTCGGGCTCCATGTCCGCCGGGCCTGCCAGGCCGCTCAGCCCCTCGGTGGCAGCCGATTCGGTGGGCTCGGCGTCGTCGCGCGGTTCGGCACTCCCGCCCCCGTCACCACCGCAGGCACTCAATGCCAGCACCCATGCGACACCCACGGTCACCGAAGCGCCGCGACGTCTCCAACTCTTCATCAGTCCCCCATCTCCTGAGCGGCCGTCATCATGGCATGGCTCGGTGACATCACGGTGACCGCCGGTTCCGTTTCGGTCACCCGGGCCCGTCGGGTCCCAACTCCACGTGGCGAGCACGTGACCTGGCCGGGCGGTGAGCCGTTGTCAGGGCACCACGACGAGGAACGGGGATGTGGTGGGCGGCGCGGGCTTGAACACTCAGAACGGCGCAGGCGATCCGGACAGCGACGGCGCCCCGGACCTTGGGCCAGACAGAGGCCGGCTGGCGAGGCTCGCGCACGCCCTGCGGCGGCACCTGCCGCGCAACGCGCTGATCGCCGGCCTGGTCACGGCTGCGGTGGTGGGCGTGGTGGAGGTGTTGGCCGGCCGGGGAGCGGATCGGATCCTCCCGCCGCCCGCGCCGGCGCCCACCTGTCCAGGCACGGACTGCGACGGGCGCAACCCGGAGACCACGACCTGCGGCGCCGACGCCGGATCCCACCGCCCCGCGGAGGGCAACCCCGCCACGCTCGAGGTCCGCTACAACCCGCGCTGCCAGGCGGTCTGGGGCCGCATCCTGACCGGCGAACCCGGCGACCGGGTCACCGTCCACGTCGTCGGCGGCGGCACGACCGAGGCCCAGATCGAGTGGAACGACGACCAGTTCACCAGGATGCTCGCCGTCGACCCCGCCGGCTTCACCGTCGAGGTCTGCGCGGTGCCCGGCGGCCACCCCGACCGGCGGGCCACCTGGCAGCGCTACTGCGTCGAGGCGACCCACGACACGGACTTCAGCCTGCGCTAGGTCGGGCACCCTGCCGAACCGGACCTCGTGGCCTCCGGCAGCCGAGCGGCCAGCGGCCAGCGGCCGGACCGACCTCCACCGCGTCAGCCGTTCCCCTCGTCGCCGCCCGCTGGGACGTGCCGCAGCAGCACCATCGCGGTGACGGCCAGCACCGCGACGAGCACTCCCGCGACACCGCTCGCGAGGTTCAGCCCGTTGGTGAACGCCTCCCGGGCCTCGGCCAGGACCTGGGCGCCCATCGCGTCGGACACCGCGTCGGCACCCGCGAGCGTGTCACGCGCCGTGCTCGCCACCGACGCGGGGAGGTCCCGCGGAAGGGCGCCGTTGATCTCGTCCCGGTACACGGCGGTGACGACACTGCCAAGACCGGCGACGCCCATCGCGATGCCAAACTCCATGGCCGTCTCCGACATCGCCGCGGCAGAGCCGGCCTTCTCCGGCGGGGCCGAGCCGACGACCAGGTCCGTGCCGAGCACCATCATCGGGCTGATGCCCGCGTAGATGAGCACGAAGCCGGTCACCAGCAGCGGCAGCCCGTCGACGCTGTCGACCACGCCGATCAGGGCGTACCCCAGCGCCGAGACGAACAGCGCGCCGCCGACGACGAATCCGGGGCGCGCCCTGGCGGCGATGACCGGCGTCAGCGAGGACGTCACGATCAGCGCGCCGGCCGCGGGCAGCAACCACAGGCCCGCCCTGATCGGCGACAGGCCCGCCACCAGCTGGAGGTACTGCGTGACGAACAGGTAGAGCCCGCCCATGAGGCCGAGGCCGAGCAGCAGTACCAGCAGCGCGGCGGTGAACGCCCGGTTCGCGAACAACCGCGGATCCAGCAGCGGGTCGGCCAGCCCGCGCTGACGCCGGACGAAGGCCACGCCGAAGACCACACCGACCAGGACCGTGCCGACCGCGGCGGCGTCGAGCCCGTGTCCGGCCAGGCGCTTGATGCCGTAGATCACCGGCAGCACCGTGACCAGGGACAGCGCCACGCTGGCCAGGTCGACGCGGCCTGAGTCCGGGGCCCTGTGCTCGGGGAGCAGCAGCGGCGTCACCACCAGGAGCACCACCATGACGGGCACGGCGAGCAGGAAGACCGACCCCCACCAGAACCACTGCAGCAGCGCACCGCCCAGGACAGGACCGACCGCGATGCCGACGGAGAAGCAGGTCACCCACACACTGATGGCGACGCCGCGCTGACGGGCGTCCCGGAACATGGTGCTGATCAGCGCCAGCGTCGAGGGCATCAGCGAGGCACCGGTGACCCCGAGCAGCGCGCGGGCCGCGATCAGCGTCTCCGGGCTGGTGGCCGTCGCGGCGAGGACCGAGGCGAGACCGAAGCCGAGCGCTCCGCACATCAGCAGCCTGCGCCGACCGACGCGGTCACCCAGTGTGCCCGCGGTCACCAGGAAGCCGGCGATCATGAAGCCGTAGATGTCGACGGTCCACAGCAGTTCGGTGCTGGTCGGCTCGAGGTCCGCGCTGATGTGCGGGACCGCGAGGTTCAGCACGGTCGCGTCGAGGGCCAGCAGGATCGTGGGGAGCGTGAGAACGAAGAGCCCGAGCCACTCCCGAGGGCCGGCCCTCAGGTTGGCGGACACCTGGGTCTCTGTCGTCATGGGGAACCCTCCGTGGTTCGTGGGCCGTCGCGCCCCGGGGGGACCGGGGCACGTTGGCGTGTGTCGCCGGGCCGTGGCGTGGACGTGTCCCACCCTGAGGCGGGGCACTCACCGTCCGCTCACGGACCGCTCACGGTCGACTCCCGGCACGTCAGGGGGCTGCGTTACCGTGACGCGCATGCGATTCGGGGTACTGGGGCCACTGGCTGTGTGGGGGGCGGATGGCGGCCTCGTCACCGTGCCAGGACCCAGGACCCGAACGCTGCTGGCCGCCCTGCTGTCGCACGAGGGCCGCCCGGTCTCCGCGGACCGGCTCTTCGACGAGCTGTGGGACGGGCGGGAACTGCCCGGCAACCCCTCCGCCGCCCTCCAGACGAGGGTCTGGCAGTTGCGGAAGGTGTTCGAGGGCGCGGAGGCGGGCGGAAGCGAGCTGCTGACCCTGCGCGACAACGGCTATCTGCTGCGTACGGAACCCGAGAGTGTCGACATGGACCGGTTCGCGGCCCTGACGGCGCGCGCCCGGGCCGCCGACGACCCCCGCAGCCGCGCGGCGCTCCTCTCCGACGGTCTCGCGCTGTGGCGGGGGGAGGCGTTCTCCGGCTTCGAGGACGCCGCGTTCGCCCGCCCGGTCATCACCCGTCTCGAAGAAGCCCGCCTGGCCGCACTCGAAGCGCTCGCCGAGGCCCGGATCGACCTGGGTGAACACCTCGACGTCGCGGGAGAACTGCGCGAGCTCGTCATGCGCCACCCGCTGCGCGAGCGACTGCGCGGCCTCCACATGCGCGCGCTCTACGCGGCCGGCCGCGCGGGCGAGGCACTGGCCAGCTTCCAGGAACTGCGCACCCGTCTCGCCGACGAACTGGGCCTGGACCCCGGCCCCGAACTCACCGCCCTGCATCAGGCGATGCTGGAGCGGGACACGAGGCTTGACGCCCCCTCCACCGTCGTGGCGGTCCCCCGGCGGCGCCCCGCCACGAACCTGCCCGCCCCACTGACGGAGCTGATCGGCCGCGAGGGCGCGGTCGTCGAGGTGAAGGGCCTGTGCGACACCGCGCGGCACGTGACGCTCACCGGGTCCGGCGGCGTCGGCAAGACCAGGCTCGCGCTGGAGACGGCGGCCCGGCTGGCCGACGACTTCCCCGACGGCACCTGGCTGGTCGAGCTCGCCGCCCTCGGCCGTACCGGCAGCGCGAACGCGATGGACCAGGTGGCGGAGGCCGTCCTGACGGCGCTCGACGTTCGCGAGGAGTCGGGGCCCACCCCTCGTGGCGCGAACGGACCTCGCTCACCCGCCGAAAGCCTTGCCGAGGCGCTCGCCGACAGACGGCTGCTGCTGCTCCTCGACAACTGCGAGCACGTCGTCGGCGCGGTCGCCGAACTCGCGGTGCTGCTGCTGAGGCGCTCTCCCGGCCTGCGGCTCCTGGCCACCAGCCAGGAACCGTTCGGGATCCTCGGCGAGGTGGTGTGGGCCGTGCCCCCGCTCGAGGTGCCCGACCCGGCGCGCGAGCCGGGCCTCGACGACGTGGCCCGTTCCAGTGCCGTCGAGCTGTTCGTCGCCCGGGCCACCGCCGCGGCGCCCGGCTTCACGCTCGACGCGGGCAACGCCCGGTACGTGTCGGTGATCTGCCGCCGGCTCGACGGAATCCCCCTGGCGCTCGAACTGGCCGCGACCCGGGTACGGGCCCTCGGGGTACGGGGGCTGATGACCCGCCTCGACGACCGCTTCCGGCTTCTCGCCACCGGGTACCGGGGCGCCCCGCCCCGCCAGCAGACGCTCCGGGCGATGATCGACTGGAGCTGGGACCTGCTGACCGCTCCTGAGCGCGCCGTGCTGCGCCGCCTCGCCGTCCACGCGGAGGGATGCTCGCTGGAGGCGGCGGAGGCGGTCTGCGCCGGGGGAGAGGTGCGCCCCGACGACGTCCTCGACCTGCTCGCCCGCCTGGTGGCCCGCTCACTGGTCGTCATGGCGGACAGCGGCGACGAGCCACGCTACCGGCTCCTCGAATCCGTCGCGGAGTACGGTCTCGCCCGCCTGGACGAGGCGGGCGAGACCGAGGACGTTCTCCGGCGCCACCGCCGCTACTACACCGAACTGGCCGAGCGCGCGGCACCGCTGACGCGGGGTCCCGACCAGCGGCGCTGGATGCGCCTCCTGGACGCGGAAGCCGCCAACGTCCGCCGGGTGCTCGACCACGCGGTCCTGCACGGTGCCGTTGAGGACGCCCTCAGGCTCGTCAACGCGCTGGTCTGGTACTGGTTCCTGCGCGGCCGGCTCCGGGAGGCGGGCCGCTCGCTGGCGGCGGCGCTCGCCGCGGCGGAGCGGACCGAGGCTCCCCGTACCCCGGAGGCCGTGACGTCCCTGCGGGCCAGGGCCCGGGCGTGGCGAGCTGGGTTCGCCCTGCTCGTCGGCGACGGCACCGAGCGGACGCGGTACGGCCGGGGCGCGGTGGAGCTGTTCCGGGAGCTGACGGACCCGCGGGAGCGGGCCGGAGCACAGTGGTTCCTCGGATTCGCCCTGTTCGGTGTCGGCGACCAGGCCGTCAGCGAGGAACTCGTCGACCAGGCGCTCGAGGGGTTTCAGGACATCGGGGACACCTGGGGCACCGCCGCGGCGCTCAGCGTACGGGCCAACCAGGCGCATGTGCGGGGCGACCTCGCACGGCTCGCGCACGACGGGCGACGCAGCGCGGAGCTCTTCGCCGAACTCGCCGACGGCTGGGGCCGGCTGCAGACCATCGAACCGCTGGCCTCACTGGCCGAGATGGCCGGCGACTACGAACGCGCGGCGCGGCTCCACCAGGACGGGCTGCGCATGGCCGAGGACCTCGGTCTCTGGCCGGACGCCGCGGACCGACTGACGAGCCTGGGCAGCATCACCATGCTCACCGGCGACCACGCCAGGGCGCGGGAGTACCACCAGCGGGCGCTGCGCCTGGCCGCCGAGCACAGCTTCAAGCCGGGGGAGATCCATGCCGAGGTCGGGCTCGGCCTGGGCGCCCGCCGCGAAGGACGACTCGACGCCGCCGAGGCCCACATGCGCCGGGTGCTGCGGTGGCAGACCAGGATGTCCTTCGAGCCGGGCCGTGCGCTCGCGCTGGCCGAACTCGGTTTCGTCGCCGAGCAGCGGGGCGACGCGGACCGGTCCCTGAGCCTTCAGCTGGAGGGCTGGACCTCGGCCCGCGGCACGGGAGACGCCCGGGCCATGGCGCTGGCCCTGGAGGGCCTCGCGGGTGCCCACGCACTCGCGGGGCGCCACGCCTACGCCGCCGTGCTGCTCGGCGCCGCCCACGCGGCCAGGGCATCCGTGGGCATGCCGCTACCCTCCGCCGAACGGGGCGATGTCGACCGGATCACGGCGGCGGTACGGGAGCACCTGGAGGAGGGCGCTTATCTGGCCGCCTACCGGCACGGCATCGAACTGACACCAGAGGAGGCACTGTCCGCCCACCACCGCTGAGCCGCCCGGCGGCTCCCCACCGCCACGCCGTCCTCCGCCTCGGCGCCGGAACCGGTCGACCGTTTCGGGCTGACGGCCGTCAGCCGCCGAACGCGTCGGGGAACCACAGCCGGGCCGCCGCGTCGCGCGCCACCAGGAAGCCGGCGATGACCAGGATCCAGCCCGTCGCGCCGGCGGCGCGCTCGCCGAGCCAGGCACCGAGGCGTTTCAGCGTTGGTTCGATCCGCGCGGCGGCCAGGGTCCGGCCGGCCAGCAGGAGCAGCGCCGGCGCCACCATCAGCGCGCAGTAGCCGGCCAACACCGCCGTCACGGCCGCCGTGTCGAGGCCCGCCGTGCCGAGCATGGCGATGGCGCCGAGGTAGGGCAGCATGGTCGCGGCCTCGGCGAGCGCGGCCAGCAGGGCCAGGCCCACCATCCACCCGGCCGACGCGCGGTGCGCCAGCCGGTCCCGCCACCGTCCGGTCGAGCCGCCGCGGGCTGCCACCCGCTTGGGGTCGAAGTAGAAGCTCAGGGCGAACAGACCGACGCCTATCCCGAGTTGGATCCACAGCGCGGTGCGCCCGTCCAACGAATCGCCCACGGCCGTGAGCAGTGGCTCGGCGCCGAGCACGATCGCGAGACCGAGTGCGAGGTAGCAGCCGGCCAGCGTGCCCAGGTAGAGCAGCACCCGGGCGGCGCTGAAGCGGGTGGGGGAGAGGAGCAGCCACAGCGGGATGAGCAGCGTGCCCACGCTGGTGGCGTCCAGCAGGGCGAGCCCGGCGAGGGAGAGCAGGAGGCCGAGGCTCATCGCGCGGCCCCGGTCCCGAAGAGCCGGCCGAGGTAGCCGTCCAGCAGTCCCCGCACCCGCTCCGCCGTCATCAGCTCCGGCTCGACCGCCCGCTGCACCGCGAGCCCGTCGGCGAAGGCGGCGAGCGCCAACGCCTCGTACTCGACGTCGAGTTCGGCGGGCAGCTGGCCGAGCCGCCGCGCCTCGTCCAGGGCCGCCCGGCAGCGGGCGCGGATGTCCTCGGCGCCCGCGACGTGCAGCTCCCGCAGCGCGGGGTGGACGGCGGCACGCGCCAGGAAGGCGAGCCAGAGCCGCGATTCGGCGTCCGACGTGGCGCCGGCCCCGGTGAGCACGCCGAGCGCCAGCGCCAGGCGCTCGGCCAGTGCGCCCCGCGGATGCTCGGCGAGCACCGCGTCGACGCGCTCGTTCATCAGCTCCCCGAGGTGCCGTACGGCGAACAGCAGCAGTTCGTCCTTGCTGCGGAAGTACGTCTGCACCAGGCCGGTCGTGGCCCCGAGCTCGCGCGCGATCCGTGGGATCGACGCGGCCTCCAGGCCCTCGGACTCGACGATGTTCAGCAGCGCGCCGGCCACCTGCCGGCGGCGCTCGACGGGATCGGCATGACGTGGCACGCCGTTACATTAAGCCCTTAATCCAACGAGGGCAATCTCGCCCCTTGCGCCCCGTCACTCCCTCGGCCAACCTGCCCGCTGGCAGGCCCATGACCGACTCGCCGGTTTCGTCGGCGTCGCGAAGGGGGCCGACCTGGTCTCGGTCCGCGTCCTCGACGACAACAACACCGGCACCACCACGTCCATCGTCGCCGGCGTCGAGTGGGTGACGGCCAACGCCGCGGGGCCCGCCGTCGCCAACATGAGCATCATCGGCGGCGCCAACGGCCTCATCGACGACGCGGTCCGCGCCTCCATCGCCTCAGGTGTCACCTACGTGCTCGCCGCCGGCAACAACTCGGGGCCAACGCGGGGAGTTACTCGCCGGCCCGGGTGGCCGAGGCCATCACCGTCGCGTCGAGCACCACCACCGACACCCGCTCCGGCTTCACCAACGTCGGCCCGGTCGTGGACATCTACGCCCCGGGCACGGACATCGTCTCGGCCTGGTACGGGGCGACGGCGCACGGCCCCAACGGCGCGGGCAAGACGACGCTGCTGCGGATCCTGGCCACCGCCATGCACCCGACCGGGGCGCGCTGACCATCCTCGGCCAGGACCCGAGCATGCCGCGCGGGCGGGTCCAAGCCCGGCGACTGTTGGGTTACCTGCCACAACACCCGGGCGCCCACCCGGGGTTCACGGCCTTCGAGTTCGTCGACTACGTGGCGATCCTCAAGGAACTGACCGACCGCCTGGCCCGCCATGCCGAGGTGCGGCGCGTGTTGGACGCCGTCGGCCTCGCGGAGCAGCGGGGCAGACGGATCCGGGCGCTGTCCGGCGGCATGCGTCAGCGGGTGGCGCTGGCGGCGGCGCTGGTCGGCGACCCGGGGTTCCTCGTGCTTGACGAGCCGACCGTGGGTCTCGACCCGGAGCAGCGGATGCGGTTCCGCGAGCTGATCGCCGAGGCCGGGGAGGGCCGTACCGTGCTGCTGTCGACGCATCAGACCGAGGACGTCGCGATGTTGTGCCGTCGGGTGGTGGTCCTGGACAGGGGGCGGGTGCGGTTCGACGGGACCCCTGGCGAGTTGTCGGCGCGAGCCGAACGCCGGGTGTGCTCCTGTCGCTGGCTGTGGCGGCGGCCTCGCTGCTGCCCGACCAGCTCGCGCTGTTCGTGCCGTTGGGCGAGGACGGGCGGGAACGGGCGCACCGGGCCTGGGTCGTGCTGCTGGCCCTGTCCTTCGCCGCGTGGCTCGCCTGTGGCCGGGAGCCGCGGCGTGCCGGGCGGCGGCGGTGACACGGCGGGCGACGACGTCTCTCCGTACCGATCGGGCGTCCGGACCCGAAGCGCTGGTGAACGTCTGGGCCGGGCCGTGGAGAGTCGGTGGAGCTGTTACGCGAGGCACGGCCCCCCCGTGCCGCCTCAGGCCGCTCCGCGCCTAGCATCCCAAGGGTGCGAACGCCCCACACCGACCCCACCC
>NZ_SMKC01000253.1 GCF_004348315.1 Streptomyces sp. 8K308
CCGTCCCCCTCCCCACAGGCACCACAGAACAACGGAGTTCCGGATGACCACCAGCACCACCACCACGGAGCCCACCGGGCCCGTGCGGCGGACCACCAGGGACCTCACCAGAGCCGCCGTCTCCGGCTGGCTCGGCACCGCCATGGAGTTCATGGACTTCCAGCTCTACTCGTTGGCGGCGGCCATCGTCTTCAACAAGATCTTCTTCCCCGACGTCAGCCCCGCCATCGGCCTCATCGCCGCCATGGCCACCTACGGCGTCGGCTACGTGGCCCGCCTCGCCGGCGCCGTCTACTTCGGCCGCATGGGCGACCGGATAGGCCGCAAGAAGGTCCTGGTCATCACCATCGTCATGATGGGAGTCTCCACCACGCTCATCGGCGCCCTGCCCACCTACGCCTCCATCGGCATCCTCGCGCCCGTCCTGCTGGTCCTGCTCCGCCTCGTCCAGGGCTTCGGCGCCGGCGCCGAGATCGCCGGCGCCACCGTGATGCTCGCTGAGTACGCGCCCCCGCCGCGCCGCGGGCTCATCGCCTCGCTTGTCTCCCTCGGCACCAACTCCGGCACCCTCGCGGCGTCCGGACTCTGGGCCATCCTGCTGGCCGTCCTCAGCGAGGACCAACTGCTCTCCTGGGGCTGGCGCCTGCCGTTCCTGCTCAGCTTCCTGCTGCTGATCTTCGCCGTCTGGCTGCGCCGCAGCCTCAAGGAGAGCCCGGTCTTCGAGGAACGCCCCGACGTCGTGAACGGCGTGGCCATGACCCGCGACCAACTCGAGGACAGCGCCGGGCGCGAGCGCGCCGTTGGGCGCCAGGACGCCGGCACCCTGGAGGCCGGACTGCGCCAGCGCAAGGGCAAGGCGTTCTTCGTCGCCCTCGGCCTGCGCTTCGGCCAGGCCGGCAACTCGGGACTCGTCCAGACCTTCCTGGTCGGCTACATCGCCACCAACCTCGACTTCGAACGCTCCGTGCCCACCGACGCGATCCTCTACGGCTCGCTGCTCGGCTTCCTCACCGTGCCGGCGGTCGGCATGCTGGGCGACCGCTTCGGCCGCCGCCCCATGTACCTCGCGCTGACCCTGCTCACCACCGTCCTGGCCTTCCCCCTCCTGCTGCTGATCGCCCACGGCGGCGCGACCGCGGTCATGCTCGGCATGATCGTCGCCCTCAACCTCGGCGTGCTCGGTCTGTTCTCGCTCGAGAGCGTCACCATGGCCGAACTCTTCGGCTCCCGCACCCGGTTCACCCAGCTCGCCGTCGCCAAGGAGATCGGCGGCGTGCTCGCCACCGCCATCGGCCCGGTGCTCGCGGCCACCCTCACCGCCGTCACCGACAGCTGGTGGCCCATCGCCGGAATGCTCGTCGTCTACTCGCTGATCACCCTGGTCTCCGCCCTCCTGGCCCCGGAGACCAGGGGCCGCGACCTGGTCCGCCTCGAGGACGCGCTGTGAAGGCCGTGGTCGTGCACGGCCCGGGAGACGTGCGGATCGACGAACGACCCCGGCCCGTCCCCGGCGCCGGCGAGGCGCTGATCGCCATGGAGTGGGGCGGGATCTGCGGCTCCGACGTGTCGTACTTCCGACACGGCGCCTCCGGCACCGCCCGTCTCACCGCACCCATGGTTCTCGGCCACGAGGTCGCCGGCCGGATCGCCGCCCTCGGCCCCGGCGTCGCCGGACTCACCCCCGGTCAGCCTGTCACCGTCCACCCGGCCGAGCCCGTCGGCGAAGAACCGCTGCCCACCAGGATCGCCGGCCGCACCAACCTGCACGCCCGGGTGCGCTACTTCGGGTCCGCCGCCTTCGAACCGCACACCGACGGCGGGTTCAGCGAGTACCGTGTCGTCCGCGCCCACCAGGTGCGGCCGCTGCCCGCCGGCGTCACCACCGAACAGGGCGCGCTCGCCGAGCCGTTGGCCGTGGCCACGCACGCCGTGCGGCGGGCCGGCGACCTGCGTGGCAGGGCGGTCCTGGTCAACGGCGCGGGGCCGATCGGCGCCCTGGTCGTCGCCGCCACCCGTCACCACGGCGCCGGCACGATCGTCGCCGCCGACCTCACCGCGCCCCGACTCGCCGTCGCCTCCGCCATGGGCGCCGACGAGACCCGCGACCTCGGGCGCGGCGAACCGCTCCCCGAGGACGTCGAGGTGGTCTTCGAGGCGTCGGGGGCGCCCGCCGCGCTCGGCGCCGTGCTGCGCGCCACCGCGCGCGGCGGCACCCTCGTCCAGGTCGGCAACCTGCCGGGCACCCCGGCGCCCGCCGAACTCGGCTCCCTGGTCACCAGGGAGATCACCTGGATCGGCTCCTACCGCTTCGTCGAGGAGATCGACGACGCGCTGCGCGCCATGCGGGACGGGCTCGACGTCTCCCCGGTCATCAGCCACCGCTTCCCCATGGCGGACGCGGCCACGGCCCTGACCGTCGCCGCCGACCCGACCGCCGGCGGCAAGGTGCTGCTGCGCCTGGGCGGGCCACGGTGACGGGCCCCTGGGCGGGAACCGGGCCGACCGCCGTCGCGCCTGGCGCGGTCAGCCTCCGGCTGGAGTCGACGGGCCCTGCCCCTGCCCGGTCGCCGCCCATGGTCCGAGGGCGAACCCGCCGCCCGCCCGCCGGACTTCGACGGCACCCGCGCCGCCGAAGTGTGCGGGGACGAGCAGCTCACGTTCGTCGGCCGCCCGCCCGAGAATCCGTCGCCGACTGGCCACCGCTTGTGCCGGGGCCAGGCAGGCGTCGCTGTTGCAGCAGGGCTCGAGGATCTGCACCGGGCTGTGCAGCAGATCCCCGACGAAGACGGCCCGATCGCTCCCGGACGCGAGACGCAGCACGGACGAGCCGGGCGTGTGGCCGGGCGCGGACTCCAGGGTGAGGTGTTCGTCGACGCGGTGGAGACCGTCCCACAGCACGGCCTGTCCCGCCCGGTGGATGGGCGCGACGCTGTCCTCGTAGATCAGGCGGTCGACCTCCCGCGCGTTGTTCCCGTAGGAATTACCCGGACCGTAGTGGAAGTCGTCGGCGGCCGGAACGAGATACCGGGCGTTGGGGAACGTCGGCACCCACTCCCCGTCCGCCTCCACGGTGTTCCAGCCGACGTGGTCGACGTGAAGATGGGTGTTGACGACCACGTCGACCTCCTCCGGGAGAACTCCGGCCCTCGCCAACAGGCCGAGGAAGTCGCCCTGATGCCGGTGGAACGGCGGCATGCCCGGTCGCTCGCGCCCGTTTCCCACTCCCGTGTCCACCAGGACGGTCCGCCCACCGCTGCGCAGCACCCACGTCTGCAGGGCGAGCACCGCCAGGTCGCCGTCCGGCTCCCAGTGGTCAGGCGCCAGCCAGTCCTCGTTGTCCCGCCACACGTCGCCGCCGGCTCCCGGGAACATGCCGGAGGTCGGCGCGAACGGTCCCTGCCACTCGACCACCCTGATGACCTCGACGTCCCCCAGCACCATGCGCGCCGCGTTCTGGTTCTCGTTCCTGATCGTCACCCACTCGACCCTAGGAAGGCCGAGGGATCCTCTCAATGCTCATCTGGCTCACCAAGATACGAGTCCGTCTCACACCGTAAACGGCAGATACCCTGGCCGGATGGATGTGGTGAGCGACGCGATCTCCGTCGTGCACCTCGGACACCCCTCGTCGCACCGGGTGCGGACGAGGGGGCGCTGGTGCGTGCGCCTCGACCCGTACGACGGGGCGGGCTTCCACGTCGTCCTGAAGGGCACCTGCTGGCTGCTCCCCGACGGCGGCGCCCCCGTGCCGCTCGGCGTGGGTGACGCGGTGCTGCTGCCGCACGGCACCGGCCATGTGATCGCCGACTCCCCGGTCGACGCGGCGACCGCCGGGGAGCGGGCGGTGCCGTTCGAGCGCTGGCTCGTGGAGATCGGGCCGGAAGGTCGGCCCGATCGGGGCGAGATGGAGATGCTCTGCGGCAAGTACTGGCTCGACTGCAGCCGCATGCACCCGCTCATGGCGGAGCTGCCGGAGGTCGTCCACCTGCCCAACCGGGTGGGCGGCCACCTCGAACTCCGCGCCGCGATCGACCTGCTCGCCGGCGAGCTGGACGAGAGGCGGCCCGGCTCCTGCGTGGCGCTCCCGAACCTGCTCGACCTCCTCCTCGTCTACATGATCCGCTCCTGGATGACCGAGACCACCAGCGGAGTCTGGCCCGGCGCCCTGGGCGACCCGGTGACGGCCGCCGCCCTGCGGGCCCTGCACTCGAATCCGGCCGCCCCCTGGAGCAACGACCGCCTGGCAGCGGAGGCGGGCGTCTCCCGCCCCACCCTGGCGCGCCGGTTCACCACCCTGGTCGGACGCCCTCCCATGGCCTACCTCACCTGGTGGCGCCTGATCCTCGCCGCCACCATGCTCCGGGACACCTCGGACACCCTGGCCACCATCGCCGACCGAGTCGGCTACGGCAGCCCCTACGCCCTCTCCCACGCCTTCCAGAGGGAGTTCGGCACCACACCCGGCCGATACCGAGCGCAGGCCACGGAGCGAGCCGTGCCACGGCAAGGCGCCAACTGACGTCAGGCAGCCCCCACGGCGCCCAGCAGGAGCCACGCCGCCAGGAGCGCCAGGGCGACGTCGAGCACGGTCATCGGAGCCACACCAGGGTCATCACGGCCGACAGCCAACCGGCCACCCACGCGGCCATCACCGGCAGTACGAGGTCAGCAAGCGAGCGTCGCGGCCGGGGGTGGCGAGCGCGGTCACGAGCCATCGGCCAACGCCTTCTCCACGGTGGCAAGGACGCACGGCTCGCACACGAACAGGTCGAAGAGCCGGCCCTCGGCGTCGCGCACTCTCGCGAGTCGTAAGCGCGGTACCAGAAGCAGCAGGCCGGCGCACCAGACGCACAGCCAGCCATCCCGCTGCCACTTCGTCAGCCCACCGAGGCTCGGTACGGGAAACGCGATAGCGGGCTCGGCCTTCTCAGCCGGCGCCGCGGTCACCGAGCGCCCGCCTTCCATGGGCACGTCCTGGAGTGGTCGTCGTCCGACACGATGCCGTTGCCGCAGTAGCAGCACGTCACCGGCTCCTCCGGATCCACGGCGCCTTCCAGGCCGGTGACGAGGGTGACGGCCACCTCGGGTCCCGGCTTCGCGGCGGTGCGGTGGTCACGCACGGCGCGCCCCCAGCGGGGCCGGTGCAAGCAGTGTCGCGGCGAGCGCCTCGCGCAGCGCATCGGCGTTGGTGAGGCAGCTGCCGCGCGGCGGCACCAGCCAGCGGATCGGCGGCCCGCCCTCCGTCGGCGACGCGCACCACTCGGCCGGCGGGATCGCGACGTAGTGCCCATGCCCGAGGACGCGCACACCGGGCAGCCGCGGCCAACCGGCCGCCATCCGAGGACCCACGAACCAGCGGACGACGCCATGCTCCTGGACCTCGACCACCGGCCCGGAGCGCCCATCGAGCCGGCCCAGCACGTAGGCAGAGGTCAAGCTCGGCACCTGCACCGCGTCGAACCAGCGGCCAGTCGGCACCGTCCGGGTGCCAGCGGAGAGCGGTGGGACCCAGTCGGGCGCGGTCACATCGGCTCCCTTGGCGCACGCGCCCGGGCCGCGAGGACCGACACCGAGTCGGCGAGGAGCTGCATGTGCACCAGCCGGCCCATCGGGCCGTCGGCCGGCGTGGCGGTCAGCAGGTGTCGGGCGGTGGCGATAGCCGACTCCGACCGGAGCCGCGGCTGTCCCACCGGCATCCGGCTCGTCATGTCCTCGCACACGGGAATCAGCGACCGCAGGTGGTCCCGCAGCTCCTCAATGGTCTCGGGGACGAGGGCGGTCCGCGCCTGCCTTGTGTACAGCTCGCGGGCCCGCTGCACGTCGGTCCGCACCGCGTCATGATCGATGGAGACGGGGTGCCCGTCAGTCATCAGCATGACCCCTCCTGGTCAGCGTCATCGCCTGCCGTGACCAGATAACTACGGCCGCGAGAGCCGAAGACGCACAAGAAGTGCACACGTGAGTGCCCAGGTCGCCGAAGAGCCGGGCGCAGCCGTGCTGTTGTGGGGAACACTCGGTGTATGCACGCTGCCACGACATCCCCCCCGACCGCGGTCGGCGAGCACATCGCCGTCCAGCGGAAGGCGCGCGGTTGGGGTCAGCGCCAGCTGGCCGATCGCGCCAAGGTCTCTCTGTCCCTACTCGGCAAGATCGAGCGCGGCGACCGGGCCTGCACCCCGGCCGTCGCCGCCGCTCTCGCCACGGCGCTCGGTATCCCGCTGTCCGTGCTGTACGGGCAGCCCTATGCCGAGGCGCCCGACCCCACCCTCATCGACGCCCTGCGGTCCGCCGTTCGGCGGCACCGCCACCCCCAGGTCACCGATGTCCGGCCCGACACGCTGCCCGGCGACATCGCCGTCGCCTCCGAGATGCGCGCTGGCACCAACTACCGCGATCTGCTCCCCGGGTTGCCGGGGCTGATCTCCCGGGCGGTCGCGAACGCCCACGACTCCGGCGACCCCGAAGCGTGGCAACTCCTGGTGGACGCCTACAGCTGCGCGTTCACCATCGCCCACCGCCTCGGATACCCCGACCTCGCCGACGTGGTCGCGGCCCGCCAGGAGTGGGCCGCCTCGCAGACCTGGTCCCCCGTCGCGCAGATGGCCGCGGCCTGGTCCGAGGCCGGCACCTACCAGTCCGCCGGGGACTACCTCGAGGGCTTGGCCGTCACCGACCGGGCGCTCACCACCTGGGCGGCCTCCGGCCAGGACAGCGTCGACGCCGTGGTCGCCGCCGGCTCCCTGCACCTGCGGGCCGTCACCCTCGCGTCCCGTGCCCGCGACGACGCCACGACGAAGCACCATCTCCGACACGCGCAACGCCTCGCCGAACGCCTCGCCGGGGCTGACCAGTACCGGCACAACCTCACCTTCGGCCCCGGCAACACGGTCCTCCACGAGCTGGCCACGCACATCGAGCTCGAACGCCCCAAGCGTGCGGTCGCGATGGCCGAAGACCTCCGCAGCGTCGAGCTCCCCGGGCTCGCGCCGACACGCGTCGGGCACCTCCACATCGACGCCGCCCGCGCGCGCCTTGCGGTCGGCGACCGCGACGCCGCGCTCCAGGCTCTGCTGCGGGCCCGCGAGGTAGCGCCGCAGATGGCACGCATCCACCCCATGGCTCGTGAAGTCCTGCGCGTCCTGGTGTCCTTGCACCGGCGGTCGAAGCCCGAGCTGTCGATACTCGCGAAGTGGGCCGGCCTCAGCGAGGCGTGAGAGCAGCCCCGGCGCACGCTGCCAAGGGTAGGGCCAGGGCTGCGACACCTTCACGCTACCCGCTCGGAGCGGATGAGACACGAACGCCAAACGGCCTCTCCAACAACTGGGAGGGTTCCAGAGGGCGTTGCAACACACACGGTCGGTTGGTCAGGCCGCGAGCAGTTCATGCGAACGCTCGGCGGATTTTCCCAGCCAAGCGTCTCGCGTGGACGGCCAGGTCGGTGCCCCTGGGGAAGGTACTGGCGCAGCAGGCCGTTCGTGTTCTCGTTCGAGCCGCGCTGCCGGGGGATGGCGGGGGCGCAGAAGTGGACCGGCACATCGGTGGCCACGGTGAACTCGCGGTGGCGGCCCATCTCGGCGCCTTGGTCCCAACCATGGGGTCGCGGAAGCGCTGTCGTCGGGGGTCTGGCGGCGTGGCGTGCGCCGGGCGCGGCCGGTGGACAGGGCCTGCACCTCTGGCCGGTCGGGGGAGTAGGCGGCACCGCCGGGGTAGGCTCCGGGACGTGAGGTGACGTCTCCGTGGCGCGTCGCACGCGCCACCACCGCTGGTCCGACCCGATCCCGAACCAGGAGTGCGTCACTCGCATGCCCACAGCGCTGCCCACGTCGGCGGAGATCAACGCCGCCCTCGCCACCCACTGGCATCTGACGAACGTCGCCGTCACACCCCTCATGGGGGGAATGAACTCCGTCACCTGGGAGGTGACTCCGCTGGTCCCGCCGGGCGGGCGGCGCCCGGGGGAGAGCCCGCGGCCCGGCGGGGCGCGAGCCGCCCGCTGGGTCGCCAAGGCCGTGCCGTGCGGGGCGCCCGAGGAGTGCTTCCACCGTGGTCTCCGCCTCGCCGCCCGCGCGGAGCGCGCCGGCCTGCCGTCCGGCGCCGCCGTACCCACGGTGACGGGGCGGAGACCGTCGCCGTGGCCGGCCACCGACTCGCCCTGCTGCGCTGGGTCGAGGGCCGGATCCCCGAGGCCGCGAACGAGCACGACCTCGCGCTGGTCGGCGCCGCCCTCGGCCGCGCACACCGCCTCCTCGGTGACGAGCCGGCCGACCCCGACGAGGCCCGCGCCGCCCTCGACCCGCTGGCCGACCCACCAGAACCCGAGGTGCTGGCCGCCCAGCCCTGGCTACGCGCCGCGCTCGCGGGCGTCGCCGCCCGGCTGCGTAGCCTCCGCCCCGAGACGCTGAACTGGGGTCCGCTGCACGGCGATCCGGCGTTGGAGCACTTCAGGATCGACCCCGGCACCGGACGGTGCGGCCTGATCGACTGGGGCGCCGCCGGCCGGGGCGCCCGCCTGTACGACCTGGCCACGGTCGTCATGGACCTCGGTGCACCCCGGAACGCCGGCCCCCTGCTGGCGGCCTACCGCGCGCACGGCCCGCTGTCGGCCGGGGGAGATCGACCGGGCCCTGCCGGCGCTGCTGGACTTCCGCCACGCCATCAACGCGGTCTACTACGCCCAGCGGCTCCTGCGCGGCGACACCACCGGAGTCCCCGACCAGGCCGCCAACGCGGCCCGCCTCGCCGAGGCTCGCCGCTGGCTAGTCGGCGCCGGCGCCGTGCTCCCGCCGGTGTTCGACGGGGAGGCGGGCGGGCAGCCCGCGCAGCAGGACGTCGAGGAAGAGCTCGAAGCGGGGCCGTGACTCGCCCAGGGCGAGCGAGGCGGCCGGCCCGCCGCCGGCCCGCCCGGACGGTGAGCGGAGTGGGTGGCGTCGTGCGGCGGAATTCCCGCGACAGGACGCGGTGGCTGGCACCCTGACCAGGGCCATCGGCCCGAGGACGAGCGATGCGGCACGAAAGGACGGTCGATGGGTTTCACGTTGGAGGGACCGGTGCTCGAGGGCGCGCTCGTGCGCCTGGAGCCCCTCGCACACCGCCACGCGGCGGGCCTGGCGGTGGCGGCGGAGGAGGACCGGAGCTCGTACGGGTTCACCTGGGTGCCCAGGGCCGCCGAGGTGGAGGGATACATAGCCGCCCAGCTCGCCAGGGCCGCCGCCGGCAGGCTCGCGCCGTACGCGCAGGTGGAGCGCGCCTCGGGCAGGGTGGTCGGCGCCACCGCCTACTGGGATCCGCGGCCGTGGCCGACGGGCGAGGGGCTGTGCGCGATCGAGGTCGGCTTCACCTGGCTCGCGGCGTCCGCCCAGGGGACCGGCGTGAACACGGAGGCGAAGTACCTGTTGTTCCGGCACGCCTTCGAGAACTGGCGGGTGGCGCGTCTCGACCTGAAGACGGACGCGCGCAACGGGCGTTAGCGGGCCGCGATCGAGGGGGTGGGCGCGCGGTTCGAGGGCGTGCTGCGGAACTGGTCCCGGTCGTGGGCGCCGGGCGAGGACGACCGGCTCCGTGACTCCGCGATCTTCTCGATCACCGCGGGGGAGTGGCCCGAGACCCGCGCCATGCTCGAACGGCGCCTCGCCCGTGGCGTCGCCCACCGGCGCCCGGCGGCTGACGTGCCGACCGCGCGCTGAGCGACGCCTGCCCCGCTGGCGTGGCGGGGCGGCGCCGTGCCGCGTCCCAGCGGGCAAGCGGTTTTCCTGCCCCACGCGGGTTGCTTGACTTAGGCAATGATCTGGTAAAGTGGCGACATGTCGACGCCATCGCCAGCGGACCCCGCCGTGTCGCCCGACGTGGTGGAGATCGAGAGCACGCTCACCCGCATCGCCTACCTGACCAACCGGGCCAGGCAGCACGAGCGGCTGATGGCCATGGCCGGGCTCTCGCTCGACCGCGCGGGCGTCGCGTTGCTTCGTCAGCTGGCCGAGCACGAGTCGATGCGCCTGGGGGAGCTCGCGGTCCGGCTCTCGGTCGAGGCATCGCACGTCACCCGCCAGGTGCAGCACCTGGAGCGGTCCGGCTTCGTCGGCCGGGTGCCGGACCCCGACGACCGGCGGGCGCAGCGGATCCAGCTCACCGAGGCGGGCCGGGCCGCGGTGCGGCGCCTGCGGGTCGCCAGCTGCCAGGGCATGCAGGCGGCGCTCGCCGACTGGTCGCCGGAGGACCTCCACCAGCTCGCCACCCTGTTCCGGCGCATGGTGGACGACTTCGTCGCCCGGGGCGACGAGGAGGTCGCCGCCCCGCCCTCCGACTGAGGGGCGTCCCGCTTTCCGGCTGACGGTCGTCCCGCTCCGCGGCTGGCGGTTGTCCCGCCTTCCGCCTGACGGTTGCCGCCCCGCACCGCGCCAAAGACCGCCGACCGCCGCGAGCAGGCCGACGGTCGTCTCGCCGACGCCGCCTGCCTGGCCGGCTTCGACGGCCCGCGCGCCGCGGCCGAGGCCGCCCTGCCGGAGGCCGAGCGGGCCCGGCCGCGCCGCCGCGCCGACGCCTGGCGGGCCGAGCGCGCCGCCATCTCGCCCCCGGCCGCCGCCTACACCCTCAACGGCGTCACCATCCGCCCCACCCGCTAGGAGGTGTCCGCCCTCGACCCCGAGCACGTCAACTACCACTCCCACCTCCTGATCGTGGAGTGCAAGGACCGGTACGGCTGGGGCGTCCACAACGGCCACCAGAGCCTCGACGCCCACTGCCAGTGGGGCGCCGGCACGTCCGTCTACGGCCGCGACGACGCCTGGACCGCCCAGTACCGCTTCGACCACGACACCGCGCTCGCCATCGCCCGCTCCGCCGCCCCCCACGTCATCGTCAACGGC
>NZ_SMKC01000254.1 GCF_004348315.1 Streptomyces sp. 8K308
GGGTGGGGATCGTCCTGGCGGCGTCGCGCGCCGGGGGCGGCGGTCCTGTCGCGGTGCAGGTAGGTGCTGACGGATCGCCAGACGGGCGGGCCGCAGGCGTCCGTGGTGGCCTCGGCGACCACGTCGAAGGCGCTTCCCCTGTGGTGCGGGCGGGCGGCGGTGAGCGCGACGCGCAGCCCGAGCCCGGCGCCGGCGCCGATCGGCCTCGACTGCTCGATCCGGTTGGCCAGGTGGACGAGCCCGAGCACGGGGAAGGGGAAGTCGCGGCGGGTGAGCAGCGCGAGCGCGTGCGGGAACGCCAGCAGGTGCGGGTAGGTGGCGGGCAGCGTGGCCGGGTCGCGGGGGAAGCCGCAGAGTTCGGCGTAGCGGGCGATCCGCGCCGGGTCCTGGGGCGCGGCGGGCACGACGAGTTCGCGCTCGGGGACGACACCGGGACGGGCAGGGCGCCTGGGGAGCAGCGCCCTGGCGTAGCTGGCCAGCATGTCACGCCCCCAGCAGGGCCTGGCCGCAGACCCGCAGCACCTGGCCGGTGACGGCACCGCTGCCGGGCGAGGCCAGGTAGGCGACGGCCTCGGCGACGTCGACGGGCAGCCCGCCCTGGCCGAGGCTGTTGAGCCGGCGGCCGGCGGCGCGGACCAGGAGCGGGACGGCTGCGGTCATCCGGGTCTCGATGAAGCCGGGGGCGACGGCGTTGACGGTGATGGCGCGCTCGGCGAGCGCGGGTGCGAGCGCCTGGGCCAGGCCGATCAACCCGGCCTTGCTGGCGGCGTAGTTGGTCTGCCCGACGTTGCCCGCGATGCCGCTGATGGAGGAGATGAGCACGATCCGGCCGCCCTCGGGCAGCAGCGGGGACAGCGCCTCGGTGAGTCGTTCCACGGCGACCAGGTTGACGTCGAGGACGGCGCGCCAGCGGTCGGCGTCCATCCGGCCCAGGGTGCGATCCCTGGTGATGCCGGCGTTGTGCACCACGATGTCCACGCCGCCGGCCTCGCCGGTCAGTCGCTCGGCGAGCCGGGCGGGCGCCTCGTCGGCCGTGATGTCGAGTTCCACGGCGGCGCCGGCCAACGGGGCCATCGCGTCGCGGAGATCGGCGCCCAGCGCCGGCACGTCGAGGCCGATCACCCGGGCGCCGTCGCGGTGCAGCACCTCGGCCACGGTCGCGCCGATGCCCCGGGCCGCGCCGGTGACCAGCGCGGTCCGGCCGGCCAGCGGGCGCGCCCAGTCCTCGGGGGCCGTGGCCCGCCCGCCGGGGCCGACGCGGATGGCCTGGCCCGAGACGTAGGCGGAGCGGGCGGAGAGCGCGAAGCGGACGGTGGACTCGATGGCGTCCTCGGCGGCGGGGGCGACGAGCAGCAGGTGGGCGGTCGAGCCGCGGCGCAGCTCCTTGGCGGCCGAGCGCACGAATCCTTCCAGGGCCCGCTGGGCCGCCGACTCGCCGGGGTCCGAGGCGAGTTCGGGCGGGGTGCCGAGCACGAGCAGCCGGCCGCAGGGCGCCAGGGCGCGGATCCTCGGGTGGAGGAACGCGTGCAGTTGGTCGAGCCGCCGCGCCTCGCGGACGCCGGTGGCGTCGAAGACCAGGGCGGCCGGCGCCTCGGCCGCCTCGGGCACCTCGGCGCCGCAGGAGTCGAGCGCGGCGCGCAGCGGCTTGCCGAGCCGGCCGCCCTCGGACTCGCCGAGCAACACGGGGCCGCGCGCCACCGGCCGCCCCGGCTCGTGCCGGACGAGGCGGGCGGGCCGTGGCAGGCCGAGCCGGCCGATGAGCGCGGCGCCGGGCCGGCTGGTGGCGAAGGAGAGATAGCGATCCGCCATTGATTTCCTCCCTACTGCACGGTAAGTCTACTGAAAAGTAAGACAAGCGCGAGCCGGCCGCCCCGAAGGCACCGGACCGCGCGGGAGAGTGGCCGAACCGCGACACGAGGTGGCAGATGACGACGACGCGCCGGGTGGCGATTCTCGGCGGCAACCGGATCCCGTTCGCCAGGGCCGACGGGCCCTACGCCACCGCCTCCAACCAGGAGATGCTGTCGGCCGCGCTGGCCGGCCTCGTCGACCGGTTCGGGCTGCGCGGCGAGTTGGTCGGCGAGTTCGCGGCCGGTGCCGTCCTCAAGCACAGCCGCGACTTCAACCTGGCCAGGGAGACCGTGCTGGGCAGCGCGCTCGACCACCGCACCCCGGCGCTCGACCTGCAACGGGCCTGCGGCACGGGGCTCGAGGCCGTCATCCAGGTCGCCAACAAGATCGCGCTCGGCCAGTTGGACTGCGGCGTCGCGGGCGGCGTGGACACCGCGAGCGACGTGCCGCTCGCGCTGGACGACCGGCTGCGCCGCACCCTGCTGAGGGCCCGCCGCGCCCGCGCCCTGCCGGCCAGGCTGCGCACCCTGGCGGCCGCCCGGCCAAGCCATCTGCTGCCCGAGATCCCCCGCAACGCCGAGCCGCGCACCGGGCTCTCGATGGGCGAGCACGCCGCGCTCACCGCCGCCCGGTGGGGCATCACCAGGGCCGACCAGGACGCGCTGGCCGTCGCCAGCCACCGCCGGCTCGCCGCCGCCTACGAACGGGGCTTCTTCGAGGAGTTGATCACTCCCTTCCGCGGCCTGGGGCGGGACCAGAACCTGCGGCCCGACAGCACGGTCGAGCAACTGGCCAGACTGCGCGCGGTGTTCGGCCGGGAGCTGGCCGAACCCACCATGACGGCCGGCAACTCGACGCCGCTCACCGACGGCGCGGCCGTCGTGCTACTGGCCAGCGAGGAATGGGCGGCGGCGCGCGGGCTTCCGGTGCTCGCCTACCTCACCCACGCCCGCACCGCCGCGGTCGACTTCGTCGCGGGCCCCGAGGGAGACCGGGACGGGCTGCTGACCGCGCCGGTCTTCGCCGTTCCCAGGCTGCTGGCCGACGCCGGACTCACCCTGGAGGAACTGGACTTCGTCGAGATCCACGAGGCGTTCGCGGCGCAGGTGCTGGCCACCCTCGCCGCCTGGGCCGACCCGGCGTTCTGTGAGAGCCGGCTCGGCCTCGGCAAGCCGCTCGGCACCGTGGACCGCGACCGGCTCAACGTGGTCGGCTCGTCGCTCGCCACCGGACACCCCTTCGCGGCCACCGGCGGCCGTATCGTGGCCACCCTCGCCGCGCTGCTGCGCGAGCGCGGCCACGGGCACGGACTGATCTCGGTGTGCGCCGCCGGCGGCCAGGGCGTGACCGCCATCCTCGAACGTCCGCGGGAAGACCAGCAAGGGAGCTGACGACCGACATGGGTGCTCGTGGGGATCTCAGGAGGGCGAGGGAGCAGGCCGCGTTCGCCGGGCGCGCGCCCGCCGAGGTGGTCAGGGAGGACGGCGCCGTGCGCGAGGTCCGGGTGGCGCCGCTGGTGCCGGCCCCGAGCGCCGGCAGCACCGCCGACCTGCCGTTCGACAACGCGGCGGAGGCACCGGACGCCGTGGTGCTGCGCCGCAGGACGCCGGACGGCTGGCGGCCGGTCACCGCCGCCGCCTTCGCCTCGGAGGTGGCGGGCCTGGCCAGGGGCCTGATCGCCGCCGGGCTGCGCGCCGGCGACCGGGTCGCGCTGATGTCCCGCACCCGCTACGAGTGGACCCTGTTCGACTTCGCGATCTGGGCGGCCGGTGGCCAGAGCGTGCCCGTCTACGCCACCTCGTCCGCCGCCCAGGTCGAGTGGCTCCTGCGGGACTCGGGCGCCGGCCTGCTCGTCGTGGAGACCGCGGAGCACGCCGCGGTGGCGCGGGCCGCGTTCGCCGAACTCGACGACGCTCCAGAGCTGTTGGTGATCGACGACGGCTGCGTGGACCGACTGGTCACGGCCGGCGCTGAGATACCAGAGGCCGAGGTGGCGGCCAGGCGCGCCGCCCTGACCCCCGACACGATCGCCACCGTCGTCTACACCTCGGGCACCACGGGCCGGCCGCGCGGCTGCGCCGTCAGCCACGCCAACCTGCACGCCCAGACGGCCAACCTGGTCGCCCTGCTCAAGCCCGTCTTCGAGGAGATCACCCGGCAGACCCCCGAGACCCTGGTCTTCCTTCCGCTCGCCCACATCCTCGGCCGCACCATCCAGATAGCCTGCGTGTCGGCGCGGATCGTCATCGGCCACTGCCCGAGCGTCAGACCGGACGACCTGCGCCCCGAACTCGCCTCGTTCCGGCCCACGTTCATCGTCGGGGTGCCGTATCTCTTCGAGAAGATCCACCACACGGGCCGTGCGACGGCCGAACGGCTCGGCCGGGGCGCCTCGTTCGAACGCGCCGACCGGATCGCCGTGGCCTACGGCGAGGCCGCGCTGCGCGACTACCTCGGCACCGGTCCCGGCCCCGGGCTCCGCCTGCGACTCGCCAAGGGCCTGTACGACCTGCTGGTCTACCGGCGGATCAGGGCGGCGCTCGGCGGCCGGCTGCGCTACGCCATCAGCGGCGGCTCGCCGCTCGACCGCCGCCTCAACCTCTTCTTCTACGGCTGCGGCGTCGTGGTCTACGAGGGCTACGGACTGACCGAGACCACCTCGGCCGCCACCCTGATCCCACCGCTCGCGCCGCGCCCCGGCACGGTCGGCCACCCGGTGCCCGGCGCGGCGGTCCGGATCGCCGACGACGGCGAGGTGCTGGTGCGCGGCGACACGGTCGCCGCCGGCGTCGCCGATCCCGGCGCCTGGCTCGCCACCGGCGACCTCGGCTCCCTCGACGAGGACGGCTACCTGCGCATCACCGGCCGCAAGAAGGACATCCTCATCACCACCGGCGGCAAGAACGTCTCCCCCAGCGTGCTGGAAGACCGGCTGCGCGGCCGCCCGCTGATCGGCCAGTGCATGGTCGTCGGCGACCAACGGCCCTTCGTGGCCGCGCTGATCACCCTGGAGGTCGACCAACTCGCCCACTGGCTCGCGGTCCGCAAGCGGCCACGCGACACCCCCTTCGCCGAGCTGCGCACCGACCCCGAGCTCCTCGCCGACGTCCGGCGCGCCGTGGACTACGCCAACGAGGCCGTCTCCCGCGCCGAGTCCATCCGGGCCTTCGCCCTGGTGGAGGGCGAGTTCAGCGAGGGCAACGGCATGCTGACCCCGTCGCTGAAGGTCAAACGCCGGGCGGTGGCGGACGCGTTCGCCGAGGAGATCGAGGCGCTGTACGCCGAACGTTGAGTCGGACGCGCGAGTCGGACGGCGGGTCGGACGGCGGGTCGGCGCCTCAGCGCGCACCGAGTCCGGCGCGGAACGCGACGCACTCCGCGTAGCTGGGCAGCATCCCCCGCCGTTCGGCCTCGGCCAGCGAGCAGGCCGCGGCGTCCTTCGGCGAGAGAAGGGGCTCCAGTTCCTCGGGCCAGGCGATGCCGAGGTCCGGGTCGAGCGGATGGATGCCGTGCTCGCGGCGCGGGGCGTAGCCCTCGGAGCACAGGTACACGACGGTGGCGTCGTCGGTGAGGGCGAGGAACGCGTGGCCGAGGCCCTCCGACAGGAAGACGGCGTCGCGGGTCTCGTCGTCCAGCCTGACCATCTCCCAGCGCCGGTACGTCGGGGAACCGGTCCTGATGTCGACGATGACGTCCAGCACGGCGCCGCGCACACAGGTGACGTACTTGGCCTGGCCCGGCGGCACGTCGGCGAAGTGGACGCCGCGCAGGGTGCCGCGGCGGGAGACCGAACAGTTGGCCTGCGCGAGGCCGAGGTCGTGGCCGGTCGACTCGCGGAAGTCGCCGCCCCTGAACCACTCGTGGAACGAGCCCCGGCCGTCCGGGAAGACCCGGGGCCTGGTCGACCAGGCACCCTCGATGGCAAGCGGTCGCATGGTCCTCGTCGTCCTCAGCTTCCTCGTCGTCCGGTCGCCGCGGGCGCCGGTGCCGGGTCGCGCCCCTCGGCCCGCAACAGGGCGGGGAACGCCGCCGCGAGCGCCTCGCGCCAGGGGCGGATCGCCACACCACGGGCGGCGCGCCAGCCCTCGTGGCCGAGCACGCTGTACGCGGGGCGCGGGGCGGGGCGCGGGAAGGCGGCGCTCGTGATGGGCCTGACCCGCTCGGGGTCGGCGCCGAGCAGCCGGAAGATCTCCCGGGCGAAGCCGCACCACGTGGTCTCGCCCGCGCTGGTCGCGTGATAGATCCCCGCGGGCGCGGCACCGGCGACGGCCGCGTCCCCGAGCCGCACGAGGCGGTCGGCGACGTCCGCCGCCCACGTCGGCTGCCCGCGCTGGTCGTCGACCACGTCGGGGGTACGCCCGGCGGCCTCAAGACTGATCATGGTGCGCGCGAAGTTGCCGCCGCCCGCCCCGTAGAGCCAGGCCGTGCGGATCACGAAGCCGGCGTCCGGCAGCGCCGCACGCACCGCCAGCTCGCCGGCCAGCTTGGTGCGCCCATAGGCGCCGCGGGGCGCCGGCGCGGCGTCCTCGGCGTACGGAGTCGAGGCGTCGCCCGCGAACACGTAGTCGGTCGACACCTGGAGCAGCGCCGCCCCGTACGCCGCGCACGCCTCGGCGAGATGCCGTGGCCCGTCCGCGTTGACCCGGGCGGCCTCGGCCTCGTGCCGCTCGGCCTCGTCAACGGCCGTCCACGCGGCGCAGTTGACGACGACAGCCGGGCGGTGTTCGCGCAGCGCGGCACGCACGGCGGTGCGGTCGGTGATGTCCAGGCACCGCCGGTCCAGGCCCGTCGCGACGCGTTCCTCGGCGGCCAGGCGGGCCAGGACGTCCCGGCCCAGCATGCCTCCGGCTCCGGTGACCAACCAGCCCACGCTCATGCCGCCCTCGCCCCCGCGACCTCCAGGATGACCTCGGCGGCGCGTCGGGCCCCCGGGTGGCGCGCGTACGCCGCCCGCAGTCGCTCCGCCTCCGCCCGGTAGCCCGGGTCGCGCAGCACCTCGGTGACCGCGGCGCGCAGCCGCGCCGGCTCCGGCCGCCAGGTCCGCAGGAAGACGCCGGCGCCCGACCAGCGGACCCGGTTGTTCGACTCCAGCCGGTTGTCGCTGACCCCGGCCGTCACCAGCGGGACGCCGTGGGCGAGCGCCAGCTGCACGCTGTCATATCCTCCGTTGGTCACCACCAGGTCCGCCGTCGGCAGCAGTTCCACGGGGTCGAGGGAGCGTTCGAGGCGCAGGTTGGCCGGCCGCCGGGCGGCGGGCAGCACCTCCTCGGGATCGTGGTTCCCGGTCGTCGCGACGACCAGGACGTGCTCGTCGGCGAGCGCGGCGGCCGTCGGCGCGACCAACGACGCCGGATCGGCGGTCCGCGGGCCCTGGATCACGAGCACCACGGGGACGCCGGCCGCTCGCGACCGCTCCACGTCCCGCCGACACGCCGGCGAGGTGGGGACCTCGGGCAGCTCGGGCCACGTGGGGCCGACGAACTCGACCGTGGACGGCAGGTCCCCGCGTGGGTACTCGAACTCCGGCACGGTCAGGACGAGATAGCGGTCGGCCAACTGGACCACCCAGTCCATGAAGAAGCCGTCGACCCTCGGCACTCCGAGACCGGCCGTCGAGCGGCGCAGGGCCCGCCGCACGTCCCGGAACAGCACATGGGTCACCAGCCACCCGAGGCCCCGGTCACGGAGCCGTCCGAGCCGTGAGCGGCCAGGAAGCAGGCCGATGCCGGGCGGTGGCGCGTCCGCGCCGGTCAGCGGGAGCGGGCCGCCCACGAACAGGACCGTCCGCGTGCCCCTGCGGGTGGCCAGTATCGGAGCGGCCAGGAGGCTGTGGTCCGCGAACACGACCTCGGGCCGGAAGGCTTCGAGCACCGGCTCGATGTCCGCCACGTGCCCCGGAACGGATTCGATGAAAAGCGGCAGCACCACCTTCTTGAATCCGGGTATTCCGGGTTTCCGCTCGTCGAGGGTCTGGAAGGCCGAGGCGTTCTCGTCGAAGTCCAGGTGATGTGCTATCGGCGTGAAGGTGGCACCGGTCGCGGTGATCAGCTCCTCGAACTTCCGGCCACAGCGCCAGAGGACGTCGTGCCCTTTGTCCACGAGTTCCCTGGCGATCGGCAGCGCGGGCATGACATGGCTGGCGATGGGCATTGTTGCCAGAAATATGCGGGTCATTGACGAAGCCTTCCAGCGTTATCTCTCATCGGTGCCTACGCGCTTCGTTCCCTCGATGCTAGCGATTCCCCGGGCGGCCCAAATCCCCTAGCTTTCCCGAACGCCCCTAGTCGCGGCCGCAGGGGCCGGGTAGGGGTTGCCCGCCTCGCTCGGGTCCGCAGGATGGGGATGCGGCGCCGATTCTCTCGTCTGACGGGCACCAGTGCCGCGACCAGCGACGTGGGTGGTCGCGGCAGGCTTCACCCCTTCGGTAAGCCCTCGGAGCGGGGAGCGCCCAACGGCGGCGGCCCGGGGCCGGCCCGCGCTCACCCGCCCTCTTCTGGCCGACGCGTGCGCCGGCCCTTCTCCGTGTGTCCGGCACCCCGCGGACGGCCGCCGGCGTCTCGTCCGCTCGCCGGGTCGATCGTTCGGAATACCGAAAGGCAGAGAAAGGTGAATCGCATGACGGTGGACACGGATGTGCCCCAACTGCCGTTCCGGCGGTCCAACGTGCTGGACATCGCACCGGACTACCGGGGGCTGCGGGACCGCGGCCCGCTGGTCAGGGTCCGCACGTCCGCCGGTGACCTCGCCTGGCTGGCGACCCGCTACCAGACGGCCAAGCAGCTCTTCGCCGACGACCGTCTCGGCCGTTCACATCCGGACCCGGAGAACGCCCCGCGCATCTCCACCTCCCTCCAGTTCGGCGGCCCCACCGGCGACTTCGAGACCGAACCGGAGCTCCACCGCCTGCACCGCAAGGTCCTCGCGCCCGCGTTCTCGGCGCGGCGCATGCGGCTGATCGCCGACCACATCGCCGAACTCGCCTCGACGACCCTCGACCGGCTGGCCACCCTCCGGCCGCCCGTCGACCTGCACGAGCATCTCTCCTTCCCGTTGCCCATCGTGGTGATCTGCGAACTGCTCGGGGTCCCCGTAACGGACCGGGACCGGATCCGCGAGTGGTCGTGGCGGTTCTCCAGCCTCGTCGACCAGGTGGGCGCCGTCCAGGCGGCGATGGAGATGCACCACTACGTGCGGGGGTTGGTGACCGAGAAGCGGGAGAACCCCGGCGACGACCTGCTCACCGACCTGGTCGCCGCGGCCGCCGACCACGAGTTGCTGACGGACGACGAGATCGCCGACATCGGGGTGCACCTGATGTTCGGAGGCCATGAGACCACCGTCTCCAGAATCGACTACGGCACGCTCCTGCTGCTCCGGAACCCCGACCAGCGAAAGGCGCTCCAGGACGATCCCTCGCTCGTCGAGCAGGCCGTGGAGGAGATCCTGCGCATCAGCATTCCGGTGGAGGACCTCTTTCCACGCTACGCCCGATCCGATATCGAGGTGGCGGGCGTCACGATCCGCGCCGGTGAGGCGGTGCTTCTTTCCCCGAGCGTGGCCAACATGGACGAGCGTGTCTTTCCCGACCCGGGCCGGTTCGACATCTTCCGCAAGTCGGAGTTCTCGCATGTCGGGTTCGGACACGGCCTGCACTTCTGTGTCGGCTCCGCCCTGGCGAGGACGGAGCTGCGGACCGTCTTCGGCATGCTTTTCCAGCGCTTTCCCGGATTGGAGCTCGCGGTGCCGTTCGAGGAACTGCGCTGCAACGAAGACCACTGGACCGGCGGCCTCGTGGCGCTGCCGGTCACCTGGTGACTCGTCCTACGCCGTCGATTTCCTCAGGGGGAACGCATGACTTCATCCAAGGAGAAAACCCCATTCGCCGACTCGGTCGCCGTGGTGGGCATGGGCTGCCGCTTTCCCGGCGGTGCCGTCGGGGTCGGGGCGTTCTGGGACCTGCTGGTGGCGGGACGGTCAGGAGTGGTCGAGGTGCCGGCCGACCGCTGGGACGTGGACGGCTTCTTCGACCTCGACCCGAACGCCGCCGGCCGGAGCTACTCCCGGCACGGCGGGTTCGTGACGGGGGTGCGGGAGTTCGACGCCGGCCTGTTCGGCGTGGGCTCCGAGGAAGCGCCGGGGGTGGATCCGCAGCACCGGTTCGTGCTCGAGGTGGCCTGGGAGGCGCTGGAGCACGCGGGCATCGCGCCTGACTCGCTGCGCGGCTCGCGCACCGGCGTCTTCGTCGGCATGGGCGGCAGCGACTTCGAGCGGCTGCGGCTCTCCGCCGGCGACGTGTCGGCGGTGGACGGCTACTTCGCCACGGGATCGGCCCAGAACATGGCGGCCAACCGGCTGTCGTTCGTGCTGGGTTTTGAGGGGCCGAGCCTGGTGGTGGACACCGCGTGCTCCTCGTCGCTGGTCGCCCTGCACCTGGCCTGCCAGGCGCTCCGGTCGGGAGAGTGCGACACGGCGCTGGTCGCCGGGGTCAACCTGATGCTGTCGCCCAGCACCACCATCGCGCTCTCGCAGGGGCGGTTCCTCTCGCCCGAGGGCCGGTGCAGGACGTTCGACGCCGCCGCGGACGGCTATGTGCGCGGCGAGGGCTGCGGCGTCGTGGTGCTCCGCCATGCCGAGGCGGCCCGCGAGGCGGGACAGCGGATCTGGGCGGTCGTCAAAGGCAGCGCCACCAACCAGGACGGCCGCAGCAACGGCCTGACGGCGCCGCGGGGCAGTGCCCAGGAGGACGTGATCCGCAGAGCCTTGGCGGCCGGCCGGGTCGCCCCGGCGGACGTGGGCTACGTCGAGGCACACGGCACGGGCACCGCGCTCGGCGACCCGATCGAGGTCAGGGCCCTGGCCGCGGTCCTCGGCGAGGGCCGCGCCGATGCCGGCACCGGCCCGGTGGCCCTCGGCTCCGTGAAGACCAACATCGGCC
>NZ_SMKC01000255.1 GCF_004348315.1 Streptomyces sp. 8K308
CCTCGGTACCGACCTCTTCGCCATCGTCGAACAGGACATGTACCCCTGCCCTCCCGACCAACCACTCCCCATCGCCCACCGCACCCGCCACTTCCTCGCCTCATGCGGGGCCTAGCCTCGGCGCGAAGCCTCGGCGCGGCTTCGCGCCGCCGCGCCGAGGCCTGTCATGGAACTTCTCGTAGAAAGCGGTACGCAGCGCATGACCAGCACCACCACGTCCACGGCCAGGACCGCGCTCGGGGTCGCCGTGATCGGGAACGGAACCATGGGGGCGGATCATGTCCGCCGGATCGACCAGGTGGTCAGCGGAGCCCGCGTGGCGGCCGTCGCCGACCCGGACGAGGCCAGGGCCAAGGGACTCGCCGCTGACATCGACGGCTGTACCGCGCACGCCGACCCCACCGCCGCGCTCGACGCGCCCGGCGTCGACGCCGTGTTGATCGCGTCGCCCGGGCCGGCCCACGAGGAGACGCTGCTCGCCGCACTCGACCGCGGGCTGCCCGTGCTGTGCGAGAAGCCGATGACCCCGGACAGCGCCGGCGCCCTCCGCGTCCTCGAGGCCGAGCAGCGGCACGGCACCCGCCGGATCCAGGTCGGCTACATGCGCCGTTACGACGCCGAGTACGCCCAGCTCAGGCAGGTACTGGCCGCCGGAGAGCTCGGCCGGCCCCTGATGCTGCACTGCCGGCACCGCAACGTCTCCGTCCACTCCTACTTCACAGAGCCGATGCTGATCAACGACTCGGTGGCGCACGAGTTCGACGCCGCCCGCTGGCTGCTCGGCCAGGAGATCACCGCCGTCACCGTGCTGCGGCCCGCCCCCAGCCGGAACGCCGCCCCCGGTATCGGCGACCCGCAGCTCGTCGTCTTCGAGACCGACGCCGGCGTCCTCGTCGACGTCGAGATCTTCGCCACCGCCGGCTTCGGCTACCAGGTGCAGGCGGAGGCCGTCTGCGAGAACGGCACCGCCCGCATCGGTGAGGCGCACGGCCTGCTCACCAACGCCGCGGGCCGTTGGGGCGGGTCCATCGCGCAGGACTACATCACCCGGTTCGCCGACGCCTACGACCGCGAGGTGCAGGCGTGGGTCGACGCCACCAGGCGCGGCGAGGTCACCGGGCCGAGCGCCTGGGACGGCTACGCCGTCGCGGCCGCCTGCGAGGCCGGCGTCGAAGCGCAACGCACCGGGCAGCGCGTCGCCGTGAACATGATCGACCGCCCGGCCTTCTACTCCTGAGGTCGTATATTCAGCACCCGAGGACCGAGGAGGGAACCGCGGTGGACGTGAGTTTCAGCATCGACCGCAACAGCCCCGTGCCGCTCTACTTCCAGCTGTCGCAGCAGCTGGAGGCGGCCATCGAGCAGGGCAGGCTGTCGCCCGGGACCCGCCTCGGCAACGAGATCGATCTCGCCTCCCGCCTCGGCCTCTCCCGGCCGACCGTCCGTCAGGCCATCCAGGCCCTCGTCGACAAGGGTCTGCTGGTCCGCCGCCGCGGCGTCGGCACCCAGGTGGTGCACAGTCAGGTGCGGCGGCCGTTGGAACTGAGCAGCCTGTACGAGGACCTGGAGGCCGCCGGCCAGCGGCCGGCCACCCGGGTCCTCGACGTCACCACCGTCCCGGCCCCGGCCGAGGTCGCGGCCGCCCTCGGCATCGCCGAGGGCGCCGAGACCCAGCGCGTCGAACGCCTCCGCCTCACCCACGGCGAGCCGCTGGCGCACATGTGCAACTACCTGCCCCGCGAGCTGTACGACTTCCGCCGCGACGACCTGGAGGCCACCGGTCTCTACCGGCTGATGCGGGCCGCCGGCACCGCTTTGCACAGCGCCCGCCAGTCCATCGGCGCCCGCGCCGCCACCGCCGAGGAGGCCGCGCTGCTCACCGAGCCGCCGGGCGCCCCGCTGCTCAGCATGCAGCGCACCGCCTTCGACGACACGGGCCGCGCCGTCGAGTACGGCACCCACCTCTACCGCGCGTCCCGCTACGCCTTCGAGCTTCAGCTGCTGATTCGCCCCTGAGCCGGGACTTTGTGAACGGCACATGGACCCCCGTGCCGTTCCCGTTGCGGATCACCCGATTCCGTTGACCCCCCACCAGCCACCCGGCAGAGTCGTGATCACGCGAAAGCGCCCGGCCGTGTGCCCGAGTGGTTCAGGGGCTCGCCTGCAAAGCGAGTTACACGAGTTCGATTCTCGTCACGGCCTCCACGATCACGATGACGATCACGCCCGCTCGTCGATGAGACCCTCGGTGCGGAGGTCGTCCCAGAGGGCGTCGGGGACGTCCGCGGCGAACAGGGCGGCGTTCCGCCTGACCTCCTCGGGGGAGCGCACGCCGACCACGATGCCCGCGACCACCGGGTGGCGCAGCGGGAAGGCCATCGCCACCTGCGGCAGGGGCACGCCGTGTGCCTCGCAGACGTCCGCGACGCGGCGGGCGCGGCGCAGGATCTCGGGTGCGGCGGGGCCGTAGTCGAAGGGCGCGTCGTCGGTGGGGCGTGGCGTGGCGAGCAGGCCGGAGTTGAAGACCGAGGCGGCGAGCACGGACACGCCACGCTCGGCGCACGCCGGCAGCAGGTCGTCGAGGGCGCCGTGTTGGACCAGCGTGTAGTGGCCGGAGAGCATCACCGCGTCGACGTCGGTCTCCCGCACGAGCCTGGTCAGCATCCCGGTGTGCCACATCCCGGCCCCGATGGCGCCCACCACGCCCTGGTCGCGCAGCTCGGCGAGCGCCGGGTAGCCGGTGCGCAGGGCCGCGTCGAAGTGTTCTTCGGCGTCGTGCAGGAAGAGCGTGTCGACGCGGTCGACGCCCATGCGGGTGAGGGAGTCCTCGACGCTGCGCAGCACGCCGTCACGGGAGAAGTCCCACACCCGGCGGTGGGTGGCCGGCACGTTGAACTCGTCGACGCGCCCCGCCGCGTCCTGCGGGACGAGGAGGCGGCCGACCTTGGTCGAGACCGTGAACTCGGCGCGCGGCATGTGGCGCAGGAAGGCCCCGACGCGGCGCTCCGAGTGGCCGATGCCGTAGTGCGGGGAGGTGTCGAAGTAGCGGATCCCGCACTCCCAGGCCGCGGCAAGCGTCGCCGCCGCGGTCTCGTCGTCGAGCGAGGAGAAGAGCCCGCCGAGCGGCCCGCCTCCACAGCCGAGCTCCGTCACCTCGACCGCGCTGCGGCCCAGCCTGTTCTTCCGCATCCCGCCGACCCCTCCTCGCCGCGCTCACCTGCGATCAACGACCGCATCCTCGCACCGCGGGCCGGTGGCGGCGACCGTCGGCCCGGGTGTCAGCGGGCGAGATCCGCCGAGGCCGTGTCGATCGCCTCGTCCAGCACGTCGCGGGACCTGAGCAGGTCCCTGATCAGGCCGTCGATGCGGTGTCGCTGCGCGGTCAGCTCGGCGACCAGCTTCTCGTCGCCGCGCTCCGAGAGCCCGCCGTCCACGTCCCGCATGCACGGCAGCAGCCGCGCGATCGTCGCGCTGTTTAGGCCGGCCGCGTAGAGCGCCTGAATCCGGATCACCCGGTCCACCGCCCAGTCGCCGTAGTCCCGGTGGCCGCCGGGCGTACGCTCGGGCCGCAGCAGGCCCTGCTGTTCGTAGTAGCGCAGCGAACGCTCGCTCACCCCGGTGCGGCGGGCCAGCTCACCGACGCGCATGGCGGCACCTCTCCACGAAGAGTGGGACTTGAATCTGACACTGATGTCAAGTTCTACCGTACCGGCATGACGCAGACACCGGAATCCTCGAGCCTCTTCGAGCCCACCCGCCTCGGCCCGCTGCACCTCCCCAACCGCCTGGTCATGGCCCCGCTGACCCGCAACCGCGCCGGCGCCGACGGCGTGCCCGGCGACCTGATGGTCACCTACTACGCGCAGCGGGCGTCGGCCGGCCTGATCATCGCCGAGGCCACCACCCCCAACGCGACCGGCCAGACGTACCCCAACATCCCCGGGATCCACACCGCGGCGCAGGTCGCCGGCTGGCGCCGGGTCACCGACGCGGTGCGCGCCGCCGGCGGCCGGATGTTCGTGCAGCTTCAGCACGGCGGGCGCAACGGCCACCCCGACAACAGCGGTCTGGTCCCCGTGGCCCCCTCGCCGATCCCGCTGCCCGAGACGATCCACACCCCCACCGGCCGCCAACCGTCCGTCACGCCCCGGGAGATGAGCCTCCACGACATCCGCGCCACCGTCGCCGACTTCGCCACCGCCGCGCGCAACGCCCTCGCCGCCGGCTTCGAGGGCGTCGAGGTGCACGCGGCCAACGGGCACCTGCTGCACCAGTTCATGGCCGCCAACACCAACCGCCGCACCGACGGCTACGGCGGCTCGATCGCCGGCCGCGTCCGCTTCGCCGTTGAGGTGGTCCGCGCCGTCGCCGAGGCCATCGGCCCGGAGCGGGTCGGCCTGCGGATCTCGCCGCGCAACACGGTCAACGGCATCGCGGAGGGCGAGACCGAGGAGCTCTACCCGGCCCTCGTCGACGCCCTCGCCGACCTCGAACTCGCCTACCTGCACGTCGTCTTCGCCGACCCGGAGGACGCCCTCCACCGGGAGCTCCGCAGGCGCTGGTCCGGCACCCTGATGGCCAACCCGGACCTGGGGTGGGGCGGCCCGCTCCCCGCCGACGGCGGCCGCGCGGCCGGCGAACGCCTGCTGGCCGCCGGCGCCGACGTCGTCTCCCTCGGCCGCGCCTTCCTCGCCAACCCCGACCTCGTGGAGCGCCTCCGCCTCGGCGCCCCGCTCAACGAGGTCCGCGACCGCCACATGATGTACGTGGGCGGCCCGACCGGCTACACCGACTACCCGACGCTGGCGGCGGTGGCGTGAGGCGGCTCCTCGCTCCGGGCCCCGGGCGGTCGAGACAAGGCCCGGCAGACCCGGCGACGGATCATCGAGGCGGCCGGCGCGCTCTTCGTCGAGCAGGGCTATGGGGCGACCACACTGCGGGAGATCGCCGACCGAGCGGGCGTGGCGGTGCAGACGATCTACTTCGTCTTTCGGAACAAGCCCTCGCTGCTCAAGGAACTCGTCGATGTCGCGATCGCGGGCGACGACGACCCCGTACCGACGATGGACCGGCCCTGGTTCGCGGAGGTCATGACCGCGCCGACCGCCGAGTCCGCACTGGCCGCGTTGGTCGCCGGCACGCGCAGGACACTCGAACGCATCGCGGCCATCAACGAGATGGTCCACGCCGCGGCGACGACCGACCCGGAGATCCGAGAGTTGTGGCCGGACCAGGAAGACCCGCGGTACACGGTGATCTCCACAGCGGCGCAGTCCCTGACGAAGAAGCCGGGCGCCAGTCCCGCCGTCCCCGCCGACGTGGCGGCGGACATCATCTACGCCGTCCTCAGCCCGGAGCTCTTCCTGGTCCTCACCCGCGACCGCGCGTGGCCGGCGCCGAGGTGGGAGCGATGGGCGCACCACACCCTCAGCTCCCAGCTGTTGGTCGACAACGGGCCCCTGCTCGTATCCGAGGAGACACGCACGCCCTAGCATCCAGTGTCGTGATCGTATGGCTCAACGGCACCCACGGCGTGGGCAAGACGACGACCAGTGCCCTCGTGCAGCAGCTGATCCCGGATTCCCGGGTGCTCGACGCCGAGAAGGTCGGCGTGACGCTCATGGACATCACGCCCGGGCTGCCCGCGACGGACAACTTCCAGCACTGGCCGCCGTGGCGGCAACTCGTCGTCGAGACCGCCCGGCGCGTGCTCGACTACACGGGCGGCACCCTGGTGATGCCCATGACCGTTTTGGTTGAGCGGTACTGGCGCGAGATCAGCGCGGGACTCGCCCACCATGCCATCCCGGTGCGGCACTTCGTTCTCCACGCCGACCAGGACACCCTCCGCGCACGCATCGCGGGCGACACCGTTCTCGGCCCCGACTCCCCGTTCCGTCTCCAGTACCTTGAGCCCTACGCCGAGGCCGCCCGCACCTGGCTCCACGACGAGGCCGAGGTCGTCGACACCACACACCTCACGCCCGCCCAGGCCGCCCTGCGGATCGCGGAAGCCGTCAAGGGCTGACGCCTGGTCCGGCCACCCGAAGCGGCGCGAGCGCGTGGTCGTCCGCGGGAATTCGATTGCCGCACCGCGTACCCGTGAAGAGACTTGACCACCGTGTTGACGCGAGCGCAGATCGAGGAGTTCGTCGAGAACGGCTTCGTCCGGGTGGCCGGCGCGGTGCCGACCGACGTCGCCGACCGGTGCCGGGCGGAGCTGTGGGAGGCGACCGGCTGCGACCCGGACGATCCCACAAGTTGGACCAGGCCGGTGATCCGGCTCGGCGGCTTCGCCACCCCGCCCTTCCGCGCCGCCGCCAACGCCCCGGTGCTGCACGAGGCGTTCGACCAGCTGGTGGGCCCCGGGAAGTGGCGGGCGCCGGGCGGCCTCGGCACCTTTCCGGTGCGATTCCCCAGCGACGAGGAGCCGGGCGACGACGGCTGGCACGTGGAGGCCAGCTTCGCGGGCGAGGCGGGCGAGTACCGGCTCAACCTGCGCTCGCGCGGGCGGGCGCTGCTGATGCTGTTCCTCTTCTCCGAGGTGGGTCCCGACGACGCGCCGACGCGCATCAGGGTGGGCTCGCACCGGGACGTGCCGCCGCTGCTCGCGGACGCGGGGGACGCTGGGCGCGAGTGGTTCGAGCTGTGCCGTGACGCGGTGGCCGCCAGCGAGGGGCGCCCGGAGACCACCGCGACGGGCCGGAGCGGCGACGTGTTCCTGTGCCACCCGTTCCTGGTGCACGCGGCCCAACCGCACCGCGGCACGGTTCCACGGTTCATGGCCCAGCCCCCGCTCGTACCCACGGGACCGCTCGATCTCGACGCCGCGTCCCCCAGCCCGGTGGCTCGCCCCGTCGTCGAGGCGCTGGGAAGCGCGGCGGAATGAGCGCGCCCGCGCGGGGCCCGACCGGCCGGGTGCCGCCCTGGGCCGTGCGCATGACGACGACCGCGTTCGACGAGTCCGAGCGCCGCGCCTGGGCGGGGCGGGCCGCCGCCTACGCGGCCGGCTTCGCGCGGCTCTGCGCACATCCGGTGCCGCGTCTCCTCGACGCGGCCGAGGTCGGCCGTGGCACGCGCCTCCTCGACGTCGGCACCGGCACCGGCACCGCAGCGCTGGCGGCCGTCGGCCGTGGCGCCAGGGTGACGGCCGTGGACGCCGAACCCAGCATGGTGGAGCTGGCCGCCCGCGCCGCGCCGGACGTCGACGTGCGGCTCGCCGCGCTGCCGAACCTGCCTTTCGAGGACGGCGAGTTCGACGCCGTCGTCGGCAACTTCGTCCTCAATCACGTCGGTCGACCCCGCGCCGCGCTCGCCGAGCTCCGCCGGGTCGCCCGCCCCGGCGGGCGCCTCGCCCTCACCGTCTGGGCCGTCCCGGCCGGGCCCGGGCAGACGCTCCTCGGCCGCGCCGTCGCGGCCGCCGGCGTCGCCACCATCGGCCAGCTGATCACCCGCCAACCGGCGCCGGTCATCGCGGAGATCAGCTCCCACTTCGAGCGACTGAGCGTCGAATTCACCACCGAGGACGGCGCTTTGCTACTGCCGCACTCGGCACTGCTGGCGAGGGGCCGTGCGTAGCGCACTCTTGGCCCACAGTCCGTGGGGTCGCCTCCGCGAGGACGCCCTCGCCCGTCAGGTCGGCTCGGCCGGCGCCGCGTAGCAGTGGACGGGCACCGTCTGGTCCGGGCTCCAGCGCTGCTCCACCGTGGTCAGCCGCTTCCAGCCGAGCCGCTCGTAGAGCGCCGCCGCCGCGGTGTCGGTGGCCACGACGTCGAGGACCGGGTGCCGGCCCGCGTGCCGCGCCTCGTCGACGGCCCGGCCGATCAGCAGGGCCCCGAGCCGGTGCCCCCTGGCCCACGGCGCGACGAACAGTCGGCTGAGCACCGCCGTCGGTCCCTCGCGCCACAGCCCGGGCGTCACGTCGCCGTCGCCGGGTCGCGAGAGGGCGACGTGTCCGGCGACGCGGCCGTCGAGTTCGGCGACCCAGGCGCCGAGTCGGTCGCCGGACGACAGCCAGTCGGCGGGGCGGGCCGGCCAGTGCACCGGGTAGCCGTCGCGTCGGTGTACCTCCGCCAGCACCCCAACGCACGCGTCGAGATCGTCTTCCGTCCTCGGCCGGACCGTGCACTCGTCGTTCACCAGGAGATTCAACCACCGGCACCCGGGCGGTCTTGACCACGCTACCCGCGTAGCTCATTCTGTCGCCGACATGTCAACAGGCGGGCGGAGGCGGACATGCGTCGATGGCGTGGGCTCGTGGGTGCGTTGGCGGTGACCCTGCTCGCGGGTCTTGGCGTGGTCGCGACGGGCTCGGGGCAGGCGGCGGCCGCCACCGTGTCGTTGCGGGTGCTGAACTGGAACGTACAGGGCGGCCAGGGCACGGACGGCGTCACGGACTTCGACCGGATCGTGTCGGTGATCCGGCAACAGAGCCCGGACGTGGTCACGTTGCAGGAGCTGCACGACAACCGGGCGATCGGCGGCGAGAACCAGTGGCAGACGCTGCTCGACGCGTTCCCCGGCTACCAGGCGCACTTCGCGCGCAGCGACGACAACGCCTTCGGCGGCTCGGCAGGGAACCTGATCCTCAGTCGGTATCCGATCCAGGAGCGGCTGACCGCACTGCTGCCGCAGTACCCGGCGGACACGACCGCCGTGCGGCGCAGCCTCGGCGGGGTGCGGATCAACGTCGGCGGCACCGATGTGCGGATCTACACGACGCACCTGTCCTCAGGCGTCGGCGCCGAGGCGACGGAGCGGCGCAACCGGCAGGCGCGTGAGGTCGTCGACCGGGTCTCGTCGGGCGCCACCATGCGGACGCCGATGCTGCTGACCGGCGACCTCAACGTCCGCCCTGACAACGAGATCCGGCCCTGGTTCGCCGCCCCCGGCTGGCTGGACGGCTGGACGCAGCTCAACCCCAACACGGGCGCCGAGACGGTGACGCTGCCCGGCAACGGGGACGACGCGCGCATCGACTACGTCTACGCGACTCCGTCGTTCGACGTGACGGCGGCCAGGACGGTGACGACGAGCGCCTCCGACCACCGCCCCGTGGTGGTCGACGTGGCGGTGCACGAGCCCCGGCTCGCCACCACCGGAACGGTGCTGGCGGGCGCCGCCCAGAACGCTGGCTGGGCCAACGCCACGGCGTACGGCGACGGCAGCGTGCGGCTCCGGGTCTGCGACAACCTCGCCGACGGCTGGGGCGTCCGCGCCCATGTCTCCGCGACCTCCGGCGGCACCCGCCTCCTCACCGGCAACGACCCGGCCTTCGCCGACCGCTGCTACGCCTTCAACGCCTCGCCTGGGACGGCGAGTTCGCCGGTGGTGCGGGTCTGTCTCTACCAGGGGACCGTCGAGAAGGAGTGCCGCGAGGTCCGGGCGACGGCGAGCTAGCCGGCGGTGACGTGCGCGGCCGAGGCCGCCAGCGCCGTGGTGAGGTCGGCGGGCACGTCGAGCGGGACGGGCTGCCCGGCGACCAGGACGGTGTGGACGTTGCCGGGGTGGGCGGCCGTGACGACGGTGGCGACGGGGTTGTGGCGGCCGCCCAGGAGGTTGATGTCGGTGGCGCGGAGCAGCACGAGGTCCGCGTCTTTGCCGACGCCGAGGGAGCCGACGCGGTCGGCGAGGCCGAGGGCGGTGGCGCCGCCGATGGTGGCCTGGCGCAGGACGTCGGCGGGGGAGAGGCGGCCGCCGGTCAGGGCGGCGCGCATCAGCGAGAACATGTCGCCCGCGGTGGCGCTGACGACGTCCACGCCGAGGGCGGCCGTGACGCCGTGCGCGCGCAGCCGGTCGGGGAGCGGGGGCCCGAAGTCCATCCGGGCCTCGACGGCGGGGCAGGCGACGACGGCGGCGCCGGCCTCGGTGATCAGCGCGAGCTCGTCGTCGGGGAGCGAGTTGCCGTGCGCGAAGGTGAGGTGGGGGCCGAGGAGGCCGGCGGAGCGCAGGGTGGCGATCGGGCGTTTCGCGATCGGGCCGCTGCCGATGTGGGTGAAGATCCGGAGGCCGAGCTCGGCGGCGAGCCCCCAGGCCTCCTCGACGGCCGCCATGGGGGAGTAGGCGGGGCCGAGCGGGGCGAGGGCCAGGGTGATCAGGTCGTCGGGGGCGGGCGCGAAGTGTTCGCGGTGGACGCGGCGGATCTGGTCGGCGGTGAGCCCCTCGCCGAACGGCGGCTGGCCGAGGCCGAGCACGGCGCGGATGCCGGAGCCGCGCAGCGCGAGGATCGCGGCCTCGGCGTGGTCGGGGGTGAACAGGATGTGCGCGTAGTCCTGGACGGTGGTGATGCCGGAGGTCAGGCACTCGAGCGCGCCGGCCAGCGTGCCGACGTGGACGTCGGAGGGGCGGTAGCGGGGCGCGATCTCGCCGAGGACGCGGGTGAGGTAGTCGCCGAGGTCGGTGTCGTCGGCGGCGATGCCGCGCAGCGCGGCCTGCCACACGTGGCGGTGGGCGTCGACGAAGCCGGGCAGCACGATCAGCTGGCGGCCGTCGATCACCGTGGCCTCGGGCGGCGTGGCGAGGCCGGGGCCGACGGCGGCGATGCGGCCGCCCTCGACGAGCAGGTCGTGGGTGGGGAGGGCGATGGCCTCGGGGTCGGTGTCGATCAGCAGGGCGTCGCGGATCAGCAGGCGTTCCATGGCTGCCCGGTTTATCACGTTCCGGGGCGTGCCCGACGGAGCGTAGCCGTCGCCATACCGTGACGTGCGGGGGACCCCGGCGTGGAACGTCCGGATGGAGAACGTGCGTCACGGTATGACGGGGGACGTT
>NZ_SMKC01000256.1 GCF_004348315.1 Streptomyces sp. 8K308
CCTCCGCCCCGACCGCCCCGGCTGGGGCATCGACATCGACGAATCCGCCCTCACAACCGACGACTGGACCGACTGGCACCGCAAGGTCCCCACCCGCCCGGACGGCTCGACGGCCTGGATGTGACGGGCACGGGCCGTCGGCGCGGCCACGCTGGCCGAACAGCATGCGCACGGCGCGGTTTGGAGCCGTGCGCACGCCGTCGCGCACTCGGCTGAACCGGAAAGCACCTACCGCGGCCCGGACAGCACCTGTACGGCCGAGGGCGCCATGTCGTACTCGCCCACGCGCACCTCGAACCCGGCGGATTCCAGAACCCTCATCACCGCCTCGTGCATCACCGTCTTGAGACGACTGGCGTGTGCGACAACCGGGTCGCCGAGCCGGCCTCCCCTGACGCTCTCGGATACCGTCCGTGAGAGATCGTCACTGATCTGCCACAGCACGTACACGCCGCCCGCCGCGTCGTCGCCCGAGTCGACGACCACCTCGGCACCCGCCTGACGTGACGCGTCGGCCCGCCAGAGATGCGCTGGAATCCCGGCCAGTTCGAGCTGATCACGGGTGAGACCGGCCAGTCGCGCAAGGGATTCTCGCGCCTCTTCCGAAACACGCTCAAAGGACTCCATACGGCGGCTCTCCTCAGCTGCTCTGTCAGAAACCAGCCCATTACGCTCGGACAGCGGTTCCCGGAGTCTACCTCGCGGCTCAGAATCCACGGGCGCCGGATATCATCTGGCCCAACATCTCGTTCGACGCGTCGCGGAGCGCCTGATCCGTACCCCAGGGGACCGACCATGACACCGGCGTACCCGGTGAGAGCACATCATCGAGCATGGGTCCACAGACATCACAAGGCTGCCGCTCGCTGTACAGCGCGGTGATCCTGCTCGGATCAATGCCCATGTCGGCCAACTGGTCAAGGATGTGGTTCTCCGAATGGTACCCGTTGCCCTTGCTGAATCCGATGACAGGCCGATCAAGCCCATCGACCTGGGCTGCGGCGACATTTCGGCCAGGCGGGATACCCGCCCGCACTCTTGCCTCGAATGCCGCATGGCTCAACGCGTCGCTGTTGTACGGGATCAGCCCTTCGTGTGCCGCGAGCCCGAGGAGGTCGGTCCAGGTGAGCGGATTGTGTGGATACGCGTAGGGGTTCGGCCCCGGAAGCAGACCGAGTGGATCCTGGCTGACATAACGGCCCACGCCAGGGTCGTAGTGGCGAAAATAGTTGTAGTGCCATCCCGTCTCTTCGTCGACGTACTGGCCTGGAAGCCGTAAGGGGATACTGGTGGTCCCGTCGGAGATGGCGGGTCCCGAGCCCCAGAGAGATGAGCGCCCAGTCCATGCCGGCGCGCCGGTTTCCTCAATCAAATGGGTCGGTGAACCCACCAGATCGGTAACGATGGCGAAGAATCGGCGGTCGAATTCCCGCTGTTCACCGTCAAGAACCGTGTCACGCCACTCGGACTGCGCCACCGGCCGCAGGTCCCGGTAGTCCCAGGTAAGGACGCTGGTCTCCCGCTCCCCCTGATAACCGACCTGTTCGACGAGCGTGGCCCCGCTCCAGGTGAATTCGACCCGTTCGACGATCGCGCCGTCCTCGCCCAGGCGCAGCTTGGCGACCCGGCGGCCGAACGGGTCATACACATAGCGCCAGCTCGTCTCGTCAGGCGTAACGCACATGGCAAGCCGGTCCTCGGCGTCCCAGGTGTATCGCCAACTCTCGGGGCCACGCGACAGACGCTTCTTCCGGCGCTCGATGACGCGGCCAGCGTCGTCGTACGAGTAACGAACGGCGCCCGCGCGGCGCACCGTGCTCCCGGAGTACTCGCGGCCGCCCACCGCGGAGTCGTCGGTGCCGAGTCGCGTTGCCGGCCACCGGGCATGCGTCTGGTTTCCCGCGGCGTCGTAGCTGTAGGACTCGTTCCCGAACGGCGCGTGCACACCTGTCACGCGCCCCACGGCGTCGAGGTCGTACCGCGTGGTTCCTTCCGGCTCGGCAAGCGTCCTGACGTAGCCGTCCTCGCGGTAACCGTAGGTTCGCCGATGCACCGTTCGCCGGTGTTCTTCGCCCCCCGCAACGCCGTGGACCGTGGACAGCGCCTGTTCCGCCAGGCGGCCGGCAGCGTCCCACACCTGGTCGAGGACGAGCGGAGTCGCCAAGTCCGCCATGGTGCGGGTGACTTCCCGACCTGCCGCGTCATAGTCGAAGGCGACCTGCCTGCCCGCCGCCGTCAGGGTCTCGAGCTGGCCCAGGGCGGAGTAGGTGAGCTCGCTGACCTGGCCGCTCGGGGTGACGCGGGAGGTCATGCGGCGACATGGGTCATAGGACGTGGTCAGCGTGCGGCCGTTGACGGTCTCCGTCAGGAGGTTTCCGGCGATGTCGTACGTCCGCTCCAGCCGAACGCCGGGCGAGCTGGCTCGGATGACCCTTCCCGCCCAGTCGTGGCTGTAGGTGATGACGTCTCCGTCCGAGGTCGTCTTACGCGTCAGCCGGCCCATCGCGTCATAGGCGTAGGAGACGCTCTGGCCCATGGCGTTGATCCGGTTGACCCGCCGTCCGGCCGGGTCGTACTCATGCCGGGTGACGCGGTCGTCGAAGTCCGACTCGGCGACCAGGTGACCCGCGGGGTCGTAGGTGTAGTCCCAGGTCCTGCCGGCCGGATCAGTGACGTGCACCAGGCGCAGCTCGCTGTCCCGTTTCAGCAGGTAGCGAGCGCCGTCCGGCTGAATCCTCGACGTCAGAAGATCGAAGGCGCCGTAGGTGAACTCGCTCCGCCCACCGTTCTCGTCGGTGTGGGCCAGCAGGTTGCCCTCACCGTCCCATTCCCACAACTCCTCGGCACCCAGTGGATCGACACGACGCAGCCGCTTTCCATCGATCGACCACTCGATGGTCGTCTTGGCTCCGAGCGGGTCAGTGACCTCGACCGGAAGCCCGGCCGCGTTACGCCGGTAGCGGGTGAGTTCGCCCAGCGGGTTGGCGATCGCCACGGGCAGACCCGCGGCATCGCAACGGAAGCGGGTTGTGTTGCCCAATGCGTCGGTGATGGCGGCGAGTCCACCTCCGGCGTGGTAGGCGTACCGGGTCCGGTTCCCCGCCGGATCGACCTGCACGGTCCGATTTCCCGCCGCGTCGTAGGAGGTCCGCCATACCGCGCCGTCCGGTTGGACGATCTCGGTTGGCAAGCCTACATCGTTGTACTGGCAGCGGATTTCGTTGCCGTCCGGCCGGCTAATGGCCACGACATGGCCCGCTTCGTCGTGTTCGTAGCGGGTGACGTTGCCGAGCGGGTCGATAATGGCGAGGCTGTTGTCGTAGCGGTCCCATTCCCGGGCGGTCGTGTGTCCCAGGGGGTCTGTCTCCGCCACCAGTTGGTAGCTGTCGTTGAACTGGTAGGTCGTGGCGTGCCCGAGGGAATTGGTCGCGATGGTGCGATTGGCCTCGGCGTCGTAGTCGTACCGGTACTCCAAGGCCCGTTCGGTGCCGGTGGAGAAGACGCATCGCCCCGAGGCGTCGTACTCGTACGAGTACCAGTAGCCGTTTCGGTCCTCCCAGCGGGTCAGGCGACCATCTTCGTCATACTCGAACCTGAGGGGGAGCCCGGAGGAGTTGACGACCTGCGATAGGAGCCCGGCGGCGTCGTAGCCGTAACGCAGCAGGGTGGGCTGCTCCGGGTCGTTGAGCAGACGCAGTTCCGTGACGCGGGCGTTCCGGATGGTGATACCCACGTGGTAGCCGCCGCTGTGGACCAGCGCGTTCGGGAGGCCCGCCTCGTCGTACCGCAACTCCATTCGGTTGCCGTTACGGTCGGTTATCGCGACCAGTGGAAGCTCGGCTCCGGGGCGACCGGGCATGGAGGCGAAGTGGAGAGTGCGCCCTGATTCCCGCTGGTGGACGGCGATGGTGCCGCCGGGCTGACCATCCCACGTCATGCTCCAGCGTGGGCCTTCCACCGGCAGGACCGGCTCGTCAGGCAGCGGCCTCGGGTAGAGCAGCAACATGCCGTCTGCGGTGACAAGCTGAGCGCCGTACTCGTCAAGGATCAGGCGTTGGTCCAGGGTGGATGACCAGGACCGGCCGAAGTAGCGACCCCCCCGGTAGGTGGAGATGTGATGCCGCTCGATGAGCAGGGGGAGCACGCCCGGGAGTTCGACATCCGTGGCGGACATCAGCAGCTCGCCGGTGGCCACGTCGACCGGGTCGCCGCAGGCGTTGCGGCGGAACATCTGCACGCCGCGCTGGCGCAGGTTCCGTCCCAGGCCCAAAGCACCCCGGCCCAGACCACGGAGCCCGGTGGAAGCGAGGGACCGCATGCCACGCGCCAGACCACCGAGGGTGGTGAGGCCCTTCATGCCGGGGATGCAGTCCAACGCGGCGAAGGCCACGTCCCACAGCGACGCCTCGCCGTTGGCGTACCGATAGAGCGTATCGGCCAGCACCACCAGCGCCGCCGCCAGCACCACCCAGGCGAGTGGGCCGCCGATGATCATCACCACGATGCCCAGGACCGCGACGACGACCTTGCAGATCTCGACGATGGTGTCCCAGTTCTCGGACACCCAGTGGATGGCGTCCTCCCACCACCGCCGGTTCTGGATACCGGCATCGGAGGCCGCGTCGATCCCGTCCGCGCAGGCCCCGGCGGCCTCCTCCCGCATCTCCTTCGCGTCCTGGGCGAGTTGACGCGCTGCGGCCAGGGCTTCCTCGGCGGCGTCCACCCGCGACTGGGCGGAGGACGCGGCCTCGTTGGCGGCCGTCGCGTCCCGTGTCGCCGCCCGCACCTCCGCCTCCGACGGCGGCTCGACGCCCTCCCGCTCACCCTCACGTTCGAGACGGTCGGCCTCCTCGCCCGCCCGCGACACCCAGTCCTGCGCGTCGGATAACGCCGCCTGCGCTGAGGACAGATCGGCCTGCGCGGCGATCGCCCGGTCCAACGCCCGGTCTGCCATGCCCTGCGCCGTCTCCAACTGTGGCCAGTACGACTGCAACGCCTGCGCGGCCATGTCGTAGGAGGTTTGGAGCTTCTCCAGGTTGCCAGGCACCCCGTCGAACTCCGACCGGAACGCCTCGGCCGACAGGCCGGCCCAGTCGAGGACGGCGCGGTCCTCGGCCATGCCACGGATGCGGCCTAACGCCTCACCGACGTCGTCCGCGAACGTCTGGAGCGAGTCGGCGAGGGCGCGGACCTCGTCCGGATTGCCGGGTGTAGGGTCCCGATCCATGTCGACCGGCGACCAGTCAGATGGACGCGCCATGCTCATTCCCCCGTGACGATCAAGCGATGTGCGGTGCCCGAAAATCACGGTAGACGCCAAATCGTGGTCATTTCAATGGCGTTGCAGCAGCGTCCTCAACGTCACCGAGACCCGTCGGCCACGCGGGACGGGCCCTGCCGGGCCCGGGGCGGCCAGCAGTCTGCCTGGAGTTGGCGGCCAGGCAGCTCAGCCGACCACGGTGCCGCGTCGATACGTGCGAGCAGGGCGGTGCCCACGTCGGCATCGAGCCAGTCAGGGACCTGCCGCGGCCCAGTGTCAGGTCATGGTCCTCTGGCACACCGGCGCACTAACCACACTGGCGTCGCACCGGCACCCGCCGGTTCACGGTCAGGACGGTCGTGGGCCTCATCGTGAACGACTCGCCCGAGTCGAAGGCCAGCCGCTTGCCGCCGGCGGGCAGGGCGATCAGGTCCCGGACGACCAGCGCCTTGCCTCCGGATCGTAAGCAGGTCGCCGCGTCGCACGGTGGCCGCGTTCACCTCCGTGGGCACGAGAATCGCGGCCGGCCGCGTCATCGGGCGACCACCGCCACGGCGAGCGCGACGACCAGCACGCACCCGGCGACAACCTGTGCCAACGGGTGCCGCCTGCGGTGGGCCGCCCGCAGGCGCGAGCCGTTGTGGACCCGTTCGGCGGTCGCCACGACGCAGGCCCGGCCGCCGATGCGGATCCCGTCCCCTGGCCTGATCGCCCCCGCGACGGCTTCCACGCGATGCCTGCGGAGGCGCCTCACCGCCCCTCCCAGGACCGGCGGTTGGCCTCCGCGACAAACGGTCGCAGTATCTCGCTGACGCTGACCGGCTCGACGTCCTCCTGCCGCACGTCCCACTCACGCCCACCACCGACGGGCCGGAGCCAGACCCGTCCGGCCTGTCGGTCCACGACACGGCCGATCAGGCCGCGGGCGGTGTCTCGCGCCAGGAAGCCCACCTCGGGCACGTTGCCAGAAGGCACCACGTCGTCAATCTCCCCAGGGTTGAGGACCACGCCCCCGGATGCCGCCGCGTCGTTGGGGGTCTTCGCTGGTCCTCAACCCTGCCGGCTGAGAACAGCTCTGGCTTTGCCCCGTTGGCATTGCCAGAGCCGGCGAACTGATTGACGGATGGTGATCTCCGTGTTACACGCCGCTCCACATGGCGAACTCCTGGAGCTCCTTGGTCGGCTTCGCCCGCGCGCGGAGCAGTGTGCCAACGGTCTCGTGAACCTGGGGGTGGTAACGGGTCAGTTGGGGCGCAGTCGTGCGGGCCTTCCGTAGCGACTTCAGCGCGTCCTCATGGTGGGCCGTCCACCCCTGCGCCCGCGCCGTCCTGATCAGGAAGTGGGCGGCGAGGGTGGGCGGGCACTGCTCAGGGACCCGCATCTGGGAGGCCCGCCGCAGCGCCGCAGCGTGGTCACCGCGATCGTTCTCCGCGTTCATCTGGATCAGCGCTACGGAGAACGGGCCGGACATCAGCGAGTAGTGGTGCGCGTCGCCGACCTGATCCGCCACCTCCTGGGCCTGGCCGAGCCAGTTCTCCGCGCCACCGTTGTCCCGCTGCTGAAGCGCGAGGCCGACGGCACGCAGGCAGAGGGCTCCGCGCACCGTCCTGGTCTCCGTCGTCCCGTCGTCATCGAGGTCGCGCAGCGCCACCTGCATCAGCGCGACTCCCCGGTCCGGCCGCGAACTCTGTGCGTGTGTCATGGTGGACCGCTCCATGCGTTCGATCGCCACCTGCGCTGGGTCGCCACTGTACGGTGCGGCCATGGCCATGCGGGACAGCGCGAGCCGCGCCAGGTCGATGAAGCCGAGCCGGTAGGCCATGATCGCGGCCGTGCGCGCGAGTTCGGCCAGGAGCGCGTGCGCGCGTTCCCGCCGGGCTCCCGGCGTCGAGTGGGTCAGCGCCAGCGCCGCCGCCTCGACGATCAAGGCTGGAAGGTCTTCGGCGATCTCGACGAACTCGGTGCGCAGCCGAAGGGCGATGATCCGGTCGACATCGGCCCCCAGCGCGTCCAGCGAGCGGAGCGGCACGTCGTCGGCCGGGATGTCCCAGCTGTCCAGCGCGCTGGAGATCGGGGTGAGCAGCGCGTCGAACCTGTCCTGCTGGAGCATGTGGATGTAGGGCTGGCCGTGCAGGACCGAGAGCGTCACCCCCAACGCACGGGCGATGCTCGCCTCCACCGCCGAGCTAGCGGCGCGACTGCCCGTCTCGATGCGCGACAGTTGACTGGTCGACACGTGGGACCGGCGGCCGAGTTCGGTGAGTGAGAAGCCCCGTATGGTCCGGAACTCCTTGATCCTGGCGCCAACGCCTCCCGGGGTGATGGGGCTGCGGTCGGGCATCCTGCCTCCCGTGTTCGGGCCGTTACGCCCAGAGTACGACTCGCGCGCTCCGCGCGTGAACAGCCGGCCGCGAAAGGCAAAAGCGGGGGCGGCGCCTCCGCACAGGCGCCGCCCCCGAGGGGTCCCCGCCCGGCCAGGGCGAGGGCTTCCACCGGTGAGGGTTGTCAGGGTGTGGTGGTCGCCCCCGCCGTGGCCGCCCGGCCGGCTTCGAGCCGGGCGACGGGGATGCGGAACGGTGAGCAGGACACGTAGTCCAGGCCCACCCCATGGAAGAAGTGCACCGACTCGGGGTCACCGCCGTGTTCGCCGCAGACGCCGAGCTTGAGGTCGGGGCGTGCTGCCCGGCCCGCGGTCACGGCGGCCCTGACCAGCGAGCCGACTCCGTCGGCGTCGATGGTCTCGAACGGGGAGACTCCGAAGATGCCCTTCTCCAGGTAGGCGGTGAAGAAGCTCGCCTCGACGTCGTCGCGCGAGAATCCCCAGACCGTCTGGGTGAGGTCGTTGGTGCCGAACGAGAAGAAGTCGGCGGACTCCGCGATCTGACCCGCCGTCAGCGCGGCGCGCGGTAGCTCGATCATGGTGCCGAGGGGGATGTCGAGCGAGACGCCGTGCGCGCGCTCGACCTCCGCGATGACGGACTCGGCCTCGTCGCGGACGATCTCCAGCTCCTGCACGGTGCCGACCAGCGGGATCATGATCTCGGGCCGCGGGGTGCCGCCGGCCCGCCGGCGTTCGGCGGCCGCCTCGGCGATGGCGCGGACCTGCATGGTGAACAGGCCGGGCACGACGAGGCCGAGGCGTACCCCGCGCAGGCCGAGCATCGGGTTCTGCTCGTGCAGCCGCCGCACGGCGGTGAGCAGCCGGGTGTCGTGCTCGTCGTGGTCGAGGGCGACGCGGACCGAGAGATCGGTGAGGTCGGGGAGGAACTCGTGCAGCGGCGGATCGAGCAGCCGCACGGTGACGGGCAGGCCGTCCATCGCCTCGAACAGCTCGGTGAAGTCCCCGCGTTGGAGCGGAAGGAGCGCCTCGAGCGCGGCGGCGCGCTCCGCTTCGCCCTCGGCGAGGATCAACCGCTCGACGAGTTCGCGGCGTTCGCCGAGGAACATGTGCTCGGTGCGGCACAGGCCGACGCCCTCGGCGCCGAACCGGCGGGCGCGGGCGGCGTCTTCGGCGGTGTCGGCGTTGGCACGCACGCCGAGTTGGCGTTCCCGGTCGGCGAGGGTCATGAGCCGGTGGACGGCGGCCACCAGGTCGTCGGCGTCGGGGGCCGCCGTGCCCTCGAAGTACTCGACGACGGAGGACGGCACGACGGCGACCTCGCCGGCGTAGACGCGGCCGACCGAGCCGTCGATGGAGATCACGTCGCCCTCGCCGACGACCGTGCCGTCGGCGGTGGTGAGGCGGCGGGCCGCGACGTCGACCTGGAGTTCCTCGGCGCCGCAGACGCAGGTCTTGCCCATGCCGCGGGCGACGACGGCGGCGTGCGAGGTCTTGCCGCCGCGGGAGGTGAGGATCCCCTGGGCGGCGATCATGCCGTCGAGGTCGTCCGGGTTGGTCTCGCGGCGCACCAGGATGACGCGCTCGCCGGCGGCCGCGCGGGCGACGGCGGTGGCGGAGTCGAAGACGGCGGCGCCGACTGCCGCGCCCGGGGAGGCGGCGATGCCGGTGGCGATGGGCTCGGGCGCGGCCTCGGTGGTGAACCGGGGGAACATCAGCTGCGCCAGCTGCCCGCCCCTGACGCGGCGCAGCGCCTCGCGCTCGTCGATCAGGCCCTGGTCGAGGAGTTGGACGGCGATGCGGAACGCGGCGGCCGCTGTGCGCTTGCCGACGCGGGTCTGCAGCATCCACAGCCGGCCGCGCTCGATGGTGAACTCGATGTCGCAGAGGTCGAGGTAGTGGTTCTCCAACACCTCCATGTTGCGGAGGAGTTCCGCGTAGGAGGCGGGGTCGAGGCGTTCGAGTTCGGCGAGCGGCACGGTGTTGCGGATGCCGGCGACGACGTCCTCGCCCTGAGCGTTGGGCAGGTAGTCGCCGTAGACGCCCTGGTGGCCGCTTGCCGGGTCGCGGGTGAAGGCGACGCCGGTGCCGGAGTCGGGGCCGAGGTTGCCGAAGACCATGGCGCAGACGCTGACGGCGGTGCCGAGGTCGTGCGGGATGCGCTCCTGGCGGCGGTAGAGGCGGGCGCGTTCGCCGTTCCACGACTCGAAGACGGCGCGGATGGCGAGGTCCATCTGCTCGCGGGGGTCCTGGGGGAAGTCGCGGCCGGTGGCGACCACCACGATCTCCTTGAAGTCCTGGACGAGTGCCTTGAGTTGGTCGGCGGTGAGTTCGACGTCGGTGGCCACGCCTGCGGCGGCGCGGGCAGCGTCGATGCGCTCCTCGAACCGGTCGCCCTCGATGCCGAGCACGGTCTTGCCGAACATCTGGATGAGACGCCGGTAGGAGTCCCAGGCGAACCGCTCGTCGCCGGCCTGGGCCGCGAGCGCGGAGACCGACTCGTCGGAGAGGCCGATGTTGAGGACGGTGTCCATCATGCCCGGCATGGAGAACTTGGCCCCGGAGCGGACGGAGACCAGCAGCGGTTCCTCGCCCCGCCCGAGCCGCCGGCCCATGCGGCGCTCCAGCGCGTCGAGGTGCGCACTCACCTCGTCGCGGAGCGTGGCCGGCTCGCTGCCGGTGAGGAGGTAGGACCGGCAGGCGTCGGTGGTGATGGTGAAGCCGGGTGGTACGGGGAGGCCGAGCCTGGTCATCTCGGCGAGGTTGGCGCCCTTGCCGCCGAGCAGGTCCTTGAGGTCCTTGTTGCCCTCGGTGAAGTCGTAGACGTACTTCGCCGTGGTGGCGGGGGCTATGGGGGGAGGGTTGATG
>NZ_SMKC01000257.1 GCF_004348315.1 Streptomyces sp. 8K308
GGGGAGAAACGCGCCGCACGCGCGCGGCGCGCGGTCGCTCAGTCGACCAGCTCGTCGCCGTAGTCGAGGATCTGGTCCTCCTCCGGCGCGTGCAGGTCGAAGTCCTCGTCCCAGTCGGACATCAACAGCTCGCCCGCCTCCCCCGGCCGCTGGAGCCGCAGCGGGTACGGCGTGCCGATCAGCGCGACGTCCAGCGTGCCGCCGGCGCCGCCGTCCGCGAGGACGCTGATGGTCTGGGTGCCGTCGACCTCGCCCCGCTCCCCCACCTCGCGCTCGCCGTCCAGCGTCAGCAGGTTGTCGAAGAGCACGTTCATGTCCGTGAAGGCGGTCAGCTGCTCGTACGCCGGGTCGTCCTCCGCCACCCGCACGTACATGCCCTCGAGGGTCTCCGCCGGGTCGGACTCCAGCTCCTCGGGGATACCCTCGCTCTCCCAGAAGGCCGCGTCGGCCTTCATGTAGAGGTCCTGCTCGACCCGCAGCAGCTCGAACGTCTCGCCGCCCTCCGCCGAGACCTCGCCGAAGCCGCCGTCCACGCCGAGCCGCACGTCGAGCCGGAACGACTCGCCCTCGGTGATCACCGTCCCGGAGAGCCGCACCGCCGTGGCCTCGCCCGCCGCCGCCTCGGCACGCTCCTCGATCTCCGCCGGCGTGAGGCTCGCGAGCCCGTTGGTGCCCGCGTCCGGGTCCTCCTCGCCGCCGCAGCCGACGGGCCCGATCGCGAGTAAACCGGCGCACCCCACGGCCGTCACAACCCTGCGCCAGCCGGGGAAGGTTGAGGACACGGAAGATGTCACGTCGACTGCCTCTCGTCGAGGTCACGGGCCGGTGAGGCGCAGCGTACCGGCAAGCCGGCGCACCCCGGCATGGGGCCGGGGGTGGCGGCACTCCGGTGACGGCGCGTCGGCCGTACCATCGGGGCATGGCTACCGAAACCCCCCTCCTCACCGAGGACGCCGTCCGTTCCGCGCTGAGCCGGGTGAACGATCCGGAGATCCACCGCCCGATCACCGACCTCGGCATGGTCAAGTCGATCGACATCGCGGCGGACGGCACCGTGAGCGTCGGGGTGTATCTGACGGTCCAGGGCTGCCCGATGCGGGACACGATCACCAGCGGGGTGCGCGACGCGGTGGGTGCGCTGCCCGGCGTGCGCGAGGTGCGCGTGCAGCTCGACGTGATGAGCGACGAGCAGCGCAAGGAGCTGGCGACGGCGCTGCGCGGCGGGCAGGCGGAGCGCGAGGTGCCGTTCGCCAAGCCTGGCTCGCTGACCAGGGTGTACGCGGTCGCCTCCGGCAAGGGCGGCGTCGGCAAGTCCTCGGTCACGGTGAACCTGGCGGCGGCGCTGGCGGCCGACGGGCTCAAGGTCGGCGTGGTCGACGCCGATATCTACGGCCACTCGGTGCCCAGGATGCTGGGCACGGACGCCACCCCCACCCAGGTGGAGAACATGATCATGCCGCCGTCGGCGCACGGCGTGAAGGTGATCTCGATCGGGATGTTCACGCCGGGCAACACGCCCGTGGTGTGGCGTGGCCCGATGCTCCACCGGGCGCTGCAGCAGTTCCTGGCCGACGTCTACTGGGGCGATCTCGACGTACTGCTGCTCGACCTGCCGCCCGGCACGGGCGACATCGCGATCTCGGTGGCACAGCTGGTGCCCAACGCGGAGATCCTGGTGGTCACCACCCCGCAGCAGGCGGCGGCCGAGGTGGCCGAGCGGGCCGGCTCGATCGCGGTGCAGACGCACCAGAAGATCGTCGGCGTGGTGGAGAACATGTCCGGGCTGCCGTGCCCGCACTGCGGGGACATGGTGGACGTCTTCGGCACCGGCGGCGGCCAGCGGGTCGCCGAGGGGCTGACCAGGGCGACCGGCGCCGAGGTGCCGGTGCTCGGCACCATCCCGATCGACGTGCGGCTGCGGGAGGGCGGCGACGCGGGCGAGCCCGTCGTGCTGTCCGACCCGGACTCGCCGGCCGGCGCCTCGCTGCGTCAGGTGGCCGCCGCGCTCGGCGGGCGGCGGCGCGGCCTGGCCGGGCTCTCGCTCGGGCTCACGCCGCGCGCCAAGTTCTGACCCGCGCCGGTCGGCGCGGGCCGGTCACGCGTAGCTCTCGATGTCCTTGACGACGGCGAAGCCCAGGCCGTAGGCGCTCATGCCGCGGCCGTAGGCGCCGAGGTGCACGTCGTGGTGGGCAGCGCCGGCGAGGACCCAGCCGTACTCGGACTCGCGGTAGTGGAAGTCGGCCGGCACCCCGTCCACCGGCAGCGACAGCATGGACCAGCCGCCGCCGTGCAGGTCGTCGGCGAGCTCCCAGGCGATGGCGGTCTGCTGCTCGAGCCAGTCCTGCCGCAGGGCGCGCTCCATCTGCGCCGGCCAGGTGCAGGACAGCAGCCCTGAGCCGGCCAGCCAGGCGGCCGAGGAGACCGAGGTGGCCTCCAGCACGCCCGTGCCGTCCGGGCTGCGCCGCACCGGGCGGCTGGCGACGGTCACCACGACCGCGAACCGCTGGTCGTCGTGGCCGAGCTCGGCCCGCAGCGAGGGCTCGTCGCCGTGCCCCGTCGAGCCGTGCTCGACGGTGCCGTCCGCCGCCGTGCCCACCTGCATCAGCCAGCGCGGGCCGCTGAACGCCTCGTCCAGCCCGTACCAGGGGAACCCGGCTGACAGGAACCCCTCGACCGCGCGGCGCGCCCCCGGCACCCCCTGCGGGGTCTCGTCCCCGGACTCACCAGGGCCGCCTGTCGCGTCCTGCGGCTCTGCCTGACTGGTGGTCTCCATGTAACGCGACGCCTCCTCGTTGCCCTCGTCCTGGGCACACCCCGGACATAGGGAGGATAGCCATCCGCATCGGAGGTGTCCGGGCATGCCGGGAGCTCGGGCGGAGCCTTACCCCGGGAAGGCGGTTGATTCCACTCAGGTGGCGTCGGCGTCGAACGGGGCGGCGGGCTGGGCCTCGGCGGCCGGCCGGGCGCCCTTGTCCAGGTTGACCGCACCGCCGCCGGAGGCGGCCGCCGCCGCGCCGCCCGCCGGCTTGGTCAGGTCGGCCTTGCCCAGCACTGCCTTGTCGAGGCCCGCCTTGTCCAGGCTGGTGCGGGGGGTCGTGGTCCGGCCGTTGATCGCGTCGCCGACCTCGGTCAGCTCCTTGCGCACGTCGAGGCTGCTGGTGAGCTCCTTGAGCCCGAACTCGTCCTTGTCGAGCAGGTGCTTCTTCGCGAACGTCCTCGGGTTGAGGTCCTCGAACTCGAAGTCCTTGAACTCGGGGCCGAGCTCCTCCCTGATGTCCCGCTTGGCGCTGTCCGAGAACTCGCGGATCTTGCGCAGGAAGCGGGCCGCGTCCTGGATCATCTTCGGCAGCTTCTCGGGGCCGAAGACGAGGATGGCGAGGACGATGAGCGTGAGGAACTCCAGAGACCCTATGTCGAAAAACATCCGTCAGCTCCCTCACGCAAGCGGTTGATACGAAACGGTACCTGGCCGCGGCGCCGGACGGGAGATACCGGACCCCACCGGAGGGTGAACGGTCGGTACGACGCCGGGCGGTCACTCACCGGCGGACTCCCCGAGGGTGACGACCAGCTCGAGATCCTCCCCGCCGCGCTCCACGGTCAGCGTCAGCTCGTCGCCTGGTCGGTGGCTGCGGATCTTCACGATCAGCTCGTCCCCGCTGCGCACCCGGTCGCCGTCCACGGCGGTGATCACGTCGCCGTCCTCGACGCCGGCCTGGTCGGCCGGGCCGCCGGGCACCACGGCCGGGTCGCCGGTCGAGCTGCCGACCCGAGCGCCGTCGCCGAGGTAGCCGGTGTCGAGCGTCACACCGATCACGGGGTGGGTGGCGCGACCGGTGTTGATCAGCTGCTCGGCGACGTCCTTGGCCTGGTTGATGGGGATGGCGAAGCCAAGCCCGACGCTGCCGCCCTGACCGCTTTCGAGGCCGCCGCTGTCGCCGGTGCGGATGGCGCTGTTGACGCCGATGACCCGGCCGTTGACGTCCACCAGGGGGCCGCCGGAGTTGCCCGGGTTGATCGGGGCGTCGGTCTGGAGCGCGTTGACGTAGCTGATGTCGGAGCCGTCGACCTCCTCGCCGCCCGCGGTGATGGGGCGCTCGGTGGCGCTGATGATGCCGGAGGTGACGGTGCCCTCCAGGTCGAAGGGCGCGCCGATGGCCACCACCGGGTCGCCGACGCGCACCGCGTCCGAGTCGCCGAGCTCGACGGGGGTGAGCCCGGAGACCCCGGTGACCCGGACCACGGCCAGGTCGTAGCCGCTGTCCTGCCCGACGACCTCGGCGCGGGCCGTGTCGCCGCTGCTGAAGGTGACCTCTATCACGCCGTTGGCCCCGGCGGGGCGGACCACGTGCGCGTTGGTGAGGATGTGGCCGGTGTCGTCGAGCACGAAGCCGGTGCCGGTGCCGGCCGCGCCGCCGCCGGAGACGTGCAGGGTGACGACGGCGGGCAGCACGGCGCTCGCGATGCCGGCGATGCTGCCCTCGGCCGGCGGGTTCGCCTCGGCGCGGGTCTGCGGGAGCCTCACGTCGCTGAAGGCGCCGTTGCGCTCCAGGTAGATGCCAATGGTGCCGCCGAGGATGCCGGCGAGCAGGGCGATCAGCGCGGCCGCCGCCACCAGGCGGGCGGGCCGGCGGGCGCCGGGCGCCGGCTCGGGCCCCGCCGGCGCGCCGGGCGCCGGGGGCATGGCCGGGGATGCGGCCCAGGGGTCGTAGCGGCCAGCCGGCGGAGCGCCGGGCAGCGTGGTCGTGCTCGGGTGGGGCGCGGCGGGCGGCGGCGGGAAGGCGCCGGGCGGCAGGCCCGTGCCTGCCGGCGGGGTGGTGGACCCGGGCGGCGGCACGAAAGTGCCGGCGGGCGGCGTCGGGTTGGGCCGCTGGACGGGCGGCGCCGGGGCCCACGGGCCCGGCTGACCGTACGGCGGCGTGCCGTACGGGTCGTGGCCGGGGCGGGAGTCGGCGTCGTCCTCCGGCCGCTGCCGGGCGGCTCCCCAGTCGGCCTGGGAGCCTCCCTGGCGGCCGGGCAGGCCATTCCCCTTGTCCATCGCAGCTGATCCCCATCGTCGTCGGCGCCACCCGCCCGGGGCGGCGCCCCTGCTGTTCCGAGCTTCCGTGCCGCTCGGGCGCGGGAACCCGGCATGGAAGCGAGCACTGAACTGAACACAGAATTGAACCAGGTCAGTCGCCCGAATTCAGCGGGGGCTCACGACTCCCGGAACGCCGGACTCCGCCGCCATCGTGGAGCTGGCGGACGTGGGGGCCACGGGACCCGTCGTCAACTCGAGCGTGAGCTGGGGAAGCAACTGGCCGTTGGTCACCATGGGGCCCACCGCGCCGCTCAGCCCGACCGACTGCGCGGTGAACACGGAGACCGGGCGGATGTCCTTGTCGGAACGGCCGGCCGTGGTGCGGGCCACGGCGAGCGGGTTGAGGCTGCCGGGCGAGACCGTGCTGGGCGCCGACGAGCCGCCGCCTGCCGCGGTGAAGGCGCCAACACCGCTCATCACGCCGCCGAGCGCGAAGGCGGCGACGGAGACCGCGCCGGCCGCGGCGAAGGCGAGCCGGTGACTCCGGTTCCCCCGGGCCGAGCCCGGCTGGTGTATCCGGAAGCCGCGCTCCGAGCCGAGCGTCGGCGGGCCGAGCAGCGGCTCACCGCTCTTGCCGCCCGGCAGCATGCCAAGCCGGAAGCCGCCCGAGGGGGATGGGTCTGAGGGGCCCGGCGGGTCCTGCGAACCGGGCTCCGCCGACTCCTCGGCGGCGGTGGCGGGCAGGCCCTGGAGCCTGGCGAGCAGCCCAGCCGAGGGGACGGGCAGCGGGCTGCTCGCGAACACGCTCTTCAGCTCGCGCTGCGCGTCCGCCTCCGCCTTGCAACTGGGACAGGTGGCGAGATGGGCGAGCACCCGGTCGCGGCTGTCATGCGACAGCTCGCCGTCGACCAGGGCCGCCAGGCTCTCCCCGAGGTGGTGGTCAGCCGGGCCGGTCTCCGCGGCACTGCTCACTCGGCGGCCCCGCCTTCCCGCACGAGCGCGGGGCCGGGCACCACGGCCAGGAGGGGCTGCTCGGCCGCCTCGCCGCGCCCACGCGGCGAGCGGTGCTTCAGGGCCTTGCGCAGGTGGGAGCGGCCCCGGTGGATGCGGCTGCGGACCGTGCCGAGCTTGACGCCGAGCGTGGTGGCGATCTCCTCGTAGCTCAGGCCCTCGATGTCGCAGAGCACCACGGCGGCACGGAAGTCGGGCGCGAGGGTGTCCAGCGCCTGCTGCACGTCCGCGTCGAAGTGGGTGTCGTTGAAGTGCTGCTGGGGGGTGGGCTCGCGGCTCGGCAGCCGGTCGGCGGCGTCCTCGGCGAGGGCGTCGAACCTGATGCGCTGCTTGCGGCGGACGGAGTCCAGGAACAGGTTGGTGGTGATGCGGTGCAGCCAGCCCTCGAACGTGCCCGGGGTGTAGGTGGACAACGAACGGAAGACGCGGACGAAGACCTCCTGCGTCAGGTCCTCGGCGTCGTGTTGGTTGCCCGTGAGGCGGTAGGCGAGCCGGTAGACCCGGGCGCTGTGGGTGCTGACGATCTCTTCCCAGCTGGGCGGGGCCCAGCTCTGGCCGTCGCCACCGGTGGTGAACGTCGCGACGGCGCTCGGGGCGCTCGCGCCGTCGATGGCCTCGTCGATGCCCTGTCCCCGGTCAGCGTCAGCGTTGTCTGTCACAGAATTCGGCCCGCCGGAGGACCGCAAAATGCGTCTCAGCACTCCGCGGCCAGCGGACGTGGCCGCACCTCCCCTGTCGGCTCTGGTGGTGTCCAGTCGGGTCCCTACCATAGCCACCTCGCCCGTTAGCTCCGGATAAGAAATATTCACCGCTTTACCCGACGCTCCCCCGCCGCGGTCGCCGCCGCCGAGGGAACACCAGGTGCACCAACACCGGGTGCACAGGGTCCAACGAGCACTCCGCGCGTCCTGTTCCCCCCGGAAGTCGATACCCTCAAAGCGCGTGACAGACGGGGACAGGAGAGGGCCATTACCGGCAACCGGCTGACGAGCTGGGCGTTCGCCGAGGCGTATGGCGCACCGGACGCCGAGACCGCCGAGGGTGCGGCGCTGTCCTGGGCCATGGAACGGTCACGGGAGGCCGGCGTCCGCGCCGTCACGCCCGGCAACGGCGACGCGCTGCGGCTGCTGGCCGCCGCCACCGGGGCGCGGGCCGTGGTGGAGATCGGCACCGGCACCGGCGTCTCGGGCATGTACCTGCTCCGCGGGATGCGCCCCGAGGGCGTGCTGACCACCGTCGACATCGAGCCGGAGCGGCAGCAGTTCGCCCGGCAGGCCTTCCGGATGGCCGGCCACGCGCCGAACCGGGCACGGTTCATCCCCGGCCACGCCCTCGACGTGCTGCCCCGGCTCACGGACGGCGGCTACGACCTGGTCTTCTGCGACGGCGACCGCCTCGAGTACCTCGAGTACCTCGCAGAATCGTTGCGGCTGCTGCGCCCCGGTGGCCTGGTCTGCTTCGCCGGGGTGTTCGCCGGCGGCCGCACGGTGGACTCGGCGGCCCAGCCCACCGAGGTGCGCAGGCTGCGGGAGCTGCTGCGCACGGTGCGGGAGAGCAAGGAGCTGATGCCGGCGCTGCTGCCGGTCGGCGACGGGCTGCTGTGCGCGGCCCGGGCCTGGGCCGCCTAGGCCCTGTCCTGGGAACGCCCTCCCGGCACGGCAAACGGCGCCGCCCCGGGGGTCCGGGGCGGCGCCGAATGCGAGGGATCGGCTCGGCGGCTTGAGGGGCCGCCCAGACGAGGTCCGGGGAGCCTCAGCCGGTCACCTTCTTGAGCTCCTCATCGAGTGCCACCGCCTCGTCCGGGGTCAGCTCGACGACGAGTCGGCCACCGCCCTCAAGCGGAACGCGCATGATGATGCCCCGCCCCTCCTTGGTCACCTCAAGCGGACCATCGCCCGTCCGCGGCTTCATGGCCGCCATGCTCGTTCCCCTTCCTGAACCAAGCTCATCGCGGCCGGGAACCCCCCGGGGGGTCACCGGCCTCGAACACATTGCTTCCGGCCATTATCCCGCATGGACCGTCCCGATGACCAACATCGGGCGATATCCCTTCGGCAACGCGAGATCGCAAAACCACCCAATTCGGCGATTGACCGCGATAGCGTCGCGGCCTGGGACATGCTGTGAGACATGGCCGACACCGTTCTCTATGAAGCGACCGACGGTCTCGTCACCGTCACCCTGAATCGCCCCGAAGCGCTGAACGCCCTCGATCTCCCGACCAAGGAGGCCCTCCTCGCGGCGGTGCGCGAGGCGGCCGGCGACCCCGGCGTGCGGGCCGTGCTGCTGGCGGCCAACGGCCGCGCGTTCTGCGTCGGGCAGGACCTCGGCGAACACGCCGACGCGCTCGCCGGCGAGGCGGAACCCGGCGGTGCGGGACCCGGCGGTGCCATGCGGACGGTGGCCGAGCACTACGGCCCCATCGCGCGGACGCTGGCCGAAATGCCCAAGCCGGTGGTCGCCGCCGTCAACGGGGCGGCGGCCGGCGCCGGCCTCGGCTTCGCGCTCGCCGCCGACTACCGCGTGGTGGCCGCCGGCGCGTCCTTCAACACGGCCTTCGCCGGCATCGGCCTCACCGCCGACTCCGGCCTCTCCTGGACCCTGCCGCGCGTCGTCGGCCCGGCCCGCGCCACCGACCTGCTGCTCTTCCCGCGCCGGATGGACGCGGCCGAGGCCGAGCGGCTCGGCATCGCGCAGCGCGTGGTGCCGGACGCCGAGCTGCCGGCGGCGGCCAGGGAGATCGCGGCCCGCCTCGCCAAGGGCCCTACGGTGGCCTACGCCGCGCTCAAGCAGGCCCTCGCCTTCGCGGCTGAGCACTCGCTCGCCGCGACCCTGGACCTGGAGGCCAGACTCCAGGCCACGGCGGGCGCCACGGCCGACCACCGGGCGGCCGTCGCCGCGTTCCTCGCCAAGGAACGCCCCACGTTCGACGGCAGGTAGCTCAGTCCCGCTCGACGGCCGGGCCCTGGTCCTTGTGCAGCGCCAGGGCCTGCGCGCCGGCCAGCGCCGTCTCCAACTCGGTGATCCGCGCGTCCCGCTCGGCGAGCTCGGCGGCCAGCCGGTCGAGCACGTCGTCCACCTCGGCCATCCGGTAGCCGCGCGGCGCGACCGGCAGCCGCACCCGCACCACGTCCGCCGGGCCGACCGGCCGGTCCCTGGGCAGCGGATCGTCGAGCCGGTCCGGCGGCGCGTCCGCGAGACCGCCGGTGGCCGGCCCGCCCGAGCCGTCCCCGCTGCCGAGCACCGCGAGGGTGACGGCGGCGATCACCACGACCATGGCGGCCACCAGAAACAAGAACATGCCTGCCTCCCCTTCCTGCCTTCGTTGCGATGGTCGCATGCCGCACCGACAGCATGCGCCAGCCGGGTTCGAGGTAGGTTCGTGCGTTGTGCGAGGAGAAGAGCGGATCCTGCGTCTTGGGACGCGCGAGTTCGGGCCCCACGAGCCCGTGATCATGGCGATCGTCAACCGCACCCCCGACTCCTTCTACGACCAGGGCGCCACCTTCGGCGACGAGCCGGCGCTGGCCAGGGTGGAGCGCGCCGTGGCCGAGGGCGCCGCCATCATCGACGTCGGCGGGGTCAAGGCCGGCCCCGGCGCTGAGGTGGACGCGGCGGAGGAGATCCGCCGCACGGCCGGCTTCGTCGCCGAGGTGCGGCGCCGCCACCCGGACGTGGTGATCAGCGTCGACACCTGGCGGCACGAGGTCGGTGAGGCCGTCTGCGCGGCCGGCGCCGACCTGCTCAACGACGCCTGGGGCGGCGTCGACCCGCGCCTCGCGGAGGTCGCGGCCCGGCACGGCGTCGGCCTTGTCTGCACCCACGCGGGCGGCGCCCGCCCGCGCACCAGGCCGCACCGCGTCACCTACGAGGACGTGATGGCCGACATCCTGCGGGTCACCGTCGGCCTCGCCGAGCGCGCGGTCGCGCTCGGCGTCCGGCGGGACGCGGTGCTGATCGATCCGGGCCACGACTTCGGCAAGTCCACCCGCCACTCGCTGGAGGCGACGCGCCGCCTCGACGAGATGACGGCGACGGGGTGGCCGGTGCTGGTGTCGCTCTCCAACAAGGACTTCGTCGGCGAGACGTTGGACCTGCCGGTGCGGGAGCGGCTGTTGGGGACGCTGGCGACGACGGCCGTGTCGGCCTGGCTCGGGGCGCGGGTGTACCGGGTGCACGAGGTGGCGGAGACGCGGCAGGTGCTGGACATGGTGGCGAGCGTCGCCGGGCACCGGCCGCCGGCGGCCACCCGCCGCGGCCTGGCCTGACGGCCGGTTTTCCCCCACCCACCCTCTCGCGCTCCGCGCGGGCT
>NZ_SMKC01000258.1 GCF_004348315.1 Streptomyces sp. 8K308
GGGCGGGGAGGTTGACCAGGTCGGCGGCGAGCCGGGCGGCCTCGCCGCCGTAATGGTTGAACTGCATAAGGCCATGACATCACGCTGGGCGTCATGAGCACCATCCTGCTGGTACTGGGACAGATCACCTCGCTCCAGCTCGGCGCCGCCGTCGCCAAGGGCGCCTACGACCAGGTCAGCCCACTGGCCCTGGCGGGACTCAGGCTGACCATCGCCGCCCTGGTGTTGTGTGCCGTAGCCAGGCCGCGGGTGCGCGCCCTCGACGCGCGCCAGTGGCGGGCCGTGGTGGGGCTCGGCCTGGTGCTCGCGGCGATGAACGTGGCCTACTTCGGCGCCCTCGAGCGGCTGCCGATCGGCGTGGCCGCCACCCTGGAACTGCTCGGCCCACTGGCGCTCGCCGTCGGCCTCTCGCGCCGCCCCGGGCAGCTGTCGGCCGCCCTGCTGGCGCTCGCCGGGGTGCTGCTGCTGGCCGCGCCCGGCGCCTCGCTGGCCGCCTCCGGGGTGGTGCTCGGGGTGCTCGCCGGCGCCTGCCGGGCCGGGTACGTGCTGCTCAACAGGCAGGTGGGGGCGGTGTTCTCCGACTGGACGGGCCTGGCACTCGCGCTCGCGGTCGGCGCCTGCGCCCTGGCCCCGGTGGCGGCCGTGGTGGACGGCGGCGCGGTGGTGGCGCACCCCGAGGCGCTGGGCGCCGGGCTCGCGGTGGCGGTGCTGTCCTCGCTCGTCCCCTACACGCTGGACATGGTGGTGCTGCGGCGGGTGGACGCCCGCACCTTCGGCGTGCTGCTCTCACTCACCCCCGCGGTGGGCGCGGCCGTGGGCCTCGTGCTGCTCGACGAGCGGCTCAGCACCCGTCAGGTGGCCGCGATCGCGCTGGTGGTGGCGGCCAGCGCCTGGGCCGTGGGGCAGTCCAGGCGCCGGCGCTCCGAACCGGTCAGGGCGCACACGCCGCGCGCCGAGACGGCGGCCGAGGAGGACGTCTGCCCGGTGTGCGGCCGGCCGGCCCCGGGATCCGGGGAGCAGTGGACGCTGCGCTCCCGCCACCACACCTCGTGGGGCACGGTCGAGTACTGCGCCACCGCGGGCGGCTGCCTCGTGGTGCTGGTGGACGGCGAGATCGTCAAGCACACGGCGTGAGCGAATCCGGCTCCCGCCGGAGCGCTCACGGCGCTCACGGCGGTCCTGGGCCGAGCAGGGTCAGCGCGCCGTAGCAGCCGGAGGCAAGCGCCGCCAGCGCGACCACCAGCGCGCGCCACCTGGGCGACAGCCGCAGCAGCGCCAGGGTCGCCGGCAGCAGCAGCGCGAAGGCGGGCATCATCAGCCGGGGCCGGGAGCCGAAGTAGCCTGAGCCGACCAGCGACGTGGCCACCACGACGCCCGTGTAGACCAGCAGCGCCAACGGCCAGCGCTCCCGCACCAGCAGCCACAGCAGCCAGCCGACCAGCGCCAGCGCGGCGGCCAGGCCGACCCCGCCGACCACGTTGGTCGTCAGGTTCTCCCAGACGAAGCCGAGCAGCGCCACGCCGCCGTCGAAGCCGTTGCCCCACTCGCCCTGCACCTCGAAGTAGCCGAACGGGCCGCCGCGCCGCACCCCCACGTAGACCACGTAGCCGAGCCAGCCGAGCGGCGCGAGCGCCACGCCGAGCAGCAGCCGGGGCGAGGCCCGCCGCGCCCGCCACACCTGGAGCGCGGCCGGCAGCCAGACGGCGGCCACCACGGCGGCGCCGGACGGGCGGGTCAGGCCGGCGGCGAGCGCCAGCGAGCCGGCCCACACCCAGCGGCCGGTGAGCACGGCGTACAGCGCCCAGGCGGCGAGCGCCGTGAACAGCGTCTCGGTGTACGCCATCGACTGGACGAACGCCGTCGGGTAAGCGCCCCACAGCGCGGCCAGCAGCACGCCGGCCGAGCGCCGCCGGGTGACCAGCGCGGTGACGGCGTAGATCCCCCAGGCGGCGGCCACCGCGGCGACCTGGGAGACCAGCAGTCCCGCGTCGCCAGGGCCGAGCGGGGTGACGGCGGCGATGGCCCGCTCGAGCACCGGGAGCAGCGGAAAGAACGCCAGGTCGGAGTGGACGCCGCCGTCCTCGAGCACCACCTGGTAGCCGTACCCGCCCTCGGCGATCCTGGCGTACCACAGCGAGTCCCAGCGGGCGGTCAGCAGCGTGTAAGGGCTCCGGTCCTCGACGGCCGCCCAGATCACCAGGATGAGCAGCCCCGTCGCCCGCACCCCGGCGTAGGCCAGCAGCGCGGGCGCCGCGGCACGCGCCGTGGGTGACCCCACGCCCGGCGAGGCGGACGGCTCGCGCACGCCCTCCGGGTACCGCGACGAGGTCAGGGCCACCGGCGGCCAGTCCCCGCCCGGCGGCGCGCGGCCGGGCGGATCACGGCGCCGGCGCGGCCGGCCCGGCCCGCGGCGAGGTCGCCGAGCAGCAGCCGCCAGGGCAGCACGGCCGCCTCCAGCTGCACCCCGGCCGACATCTTGGAGGCGCCCTGCCGGCGCTCCTCGAACCGGATCGGGATCTCCACCGCAGGGCATCCGGCGCGCACCGCCGCGTACTTCAGCTCGACCTGGAAGCAGTACCCGTTGCTGCGGACCTGCTCGAGGTGGAGCGCGCGCACCACGTCGGCGTGCCAGAGCACGAAGCCGGCGGTGGCGTCCCGCAGGCCGGTGCGCAGCACCGCGCCGACGTAGCGGTTGGCCCAGCGGGAGAGCAGCCGCCGGTGTGGGGCCCACTCACTCGCGAGCCGACCGCCCGGCACGTAGCGGCTGCCGACCACGAAGCCGGCGCCGGTGGCCAGCGCGCTGCCGATCAGCTGGGGCACGTAGGCCACGGCGTGGCTGCCGTCCGCGTCCATCTGGAGCACGTACTCGGCGCCCCGCTCGACGGCCAGGGTCATCCCGGCGACATAGGCGCGGCCCAGGCCGTCCTTGACGGTGCGGTGCAGCACCTCGACCCGGCCGGGGTGCCGCTTGGCCAGCTCGTCGGCGATCTCGCCCGTGCCGTCCGGGCTGTTGTCGTCCACCACGAGCAGCCGCAGCCCCGGCAGCGGCAGGGCGAGCAGCTCGTCGGCGATGACCGGCAGGCTCTCCGCCTCGTTGTACGTGGGCATCACCACGGTGATCGCCGCGTCGCCGCACGCCTCGATCCACGCGGGGGCCGAACCCTCGGGCGCCGCTCCCGCCATGGTCCGCTCCAGTCGCTCGTGAGGCTGATGATCCGAACGACATCGTAACCATGGCCGTCCGGGGCGCCGGGAGTGCGTGCCGGGAAGCCGGGGGGTCGCTTCCCGGCACGCGGTCGGGGGAGTCAGCGGTTGCTGCGCAGCAGGGTCCGCATGGTCCGCATGGCCACCGAGAGGTTCGCCAGGTCGAAGCTCTCCGAGGACTGGATGTCCCGCAGGGTGGTGCGGGCCCGGCCCAGGATCGCCGCGCTGCGCTGGGCCCAGGCCGCGAACCGCTCCTCCGGGGTGGCGTCGGCCGAGCCCTCGGCCAACACGTCCGCCGTGATCAGCTGGTGCGCCGCGTACAGGTCCTCGCGGATCGCCGTGCGCGCCATGGACTGCCAGCGGTCGGCCCGCGGCAGCTCGCTGATCCGGTCCTGGAGCTGGGTGATGCCCAACTCGTCGCTGAGGTGGAAGTAGACCTCGGCCACGTCGAGCAGCTCCCGGCCGGTGCGGTCGGCGACGGCCACGATGTCGAGCGCGGGGAACACCGCGGAGAACCCGGCGACCTGCTGGGCCAGCTCCCCCGGCACGCCCGAGCTCACGAGGTCGTCGTTGAGGCTGGCGTACCACTCCAGGTCGCGGCCGCGCAGCAGCTTGGGCAGCTCCTGCCAGACCCGGCCGACCCGCTCGCCGAACAGCTCGATGGTCTCGGTCAGTTGCAGCGGCTGCGGGCGGTTGTTGAGCAGCCAGCGGGCGCCGCGCTCGACCAGCCGCCTGGCGTGCAGCCTGATCCGGGTGAGGGTGGCGGCCGACACCTGGTTGTCCAGGCTCTCGGCGGTGTCCCAGATCTCGCCCAGGCCGAAGATCGCGCGGGAGGCGGTGTGCGCGCGGACGACCTCCTCGGTGGAGGCTCCCGACTCCTCCTGCATCCGGTGGACGAAGGAGCAGCCGCCGACGTTGATCGTGTCGTTCACCAGGAGGGTGGTGATGATCTCGCGACGCAGCGCGTGGTCCTCGACGCGGTCGGGGAACCGCTCGCGCAGGGCGGTTGGGAAGTAGGCGTAGAGCAGCCGGCTGACGTAGGGGTCGTCGGGCAGCTCGGTGGAGAGCAGCTCGGCGGTGACCGTCAGCTTGGCGTAGGCCAGCAGCACCGAGAGCTCGGGCTGGGTGAGGCCGCGGCCGGCGGCCCGCCGCTCGCGGAACTCGTCCTCCGAGGGCAGGAACTCGAGCTCCCGGTCGAGCCGGCCGCTCTCGCTGAGCTTGCGGATCAGCCGCTGGTGCGCCTGGACCAGGCCGGGCGCGGTGGCCTCGCTGTTGGCCAGCACCACGTTCTGCGCGTAGTTGTTGCGCAGCACCAGGGCTGCGACCTCGTCGGTCATCTCGGCGAGCAGCGTGTTGCGCTGCTTGACGGTCAGGTCGCCGTTGGCCACCACGGAGTTGAGCAGGATCTTGATGTTGACCTCGTGGTCCGAGGTGTCGACGCCCGCGCTGTTGTCGATGGCGTCGGTGTTGCAGCGGCCGCCGGCCGCGGCGAACTCGATCCTGCCGCGCTGGGTGAGGCCCAGGTTTCCGCCCTCGCCGACGACCTTGGCGCGCAGGTCGCGGCCGCTGACCCGGATGGCGTCGTTGGCCTTGTCGCCGACGTCGGCGTGGGTCTCGGCCGAGGACTTCACATAGGTGCCGATGCCGCCGTTCCACAGCAGGTCGACGGGGGCGCGCAGGATGGCCTGCATCAGCTCGGCCGGGGTGAGCGCCGCGACGTCGGACCCGATCCCGAGGGCCGCGCGGACCTGCGGGGTGACGGGGATGGACTTCGCGGTGCGCGGGTGGACGCCGCCGCCCTTGGAGATCAGCGAGGTGTCGTAGTCGGCCCAGGAGGAGCGGGGCAGTTCGAAGAGCCGGCGCCGCTCGGCGTAGGAGACGGCCGCGTCCGGCTCCGGGTCGAGGAAGATGTGCCGGTGGTCGAAGGCGGCGACCAGCCTGATGTGCTCAGAGAGCAGCATGCCGTTGCCGAAGACGTCGCCCGACATGTCGCCGATGCCGGCGACCGTGAAGTCCTGGGTCTGGGTGTCGTGGCCCAGCTCCCTGAAGTGCCGCTTGACGGATTCCCAGGCGCCCTTGGCGGTGATGCCCATGCCCTTGTGGTCGTAGCCGGCGGAGCCGCCGGAGGCGAAGGCGTCGCCGAGCCAGAAGCCGTAGGCCTGGGCGACCTCGTTGGCGATGTCGGAGAAGGTGGCGGTGCCCTTGTCGGCGGCGACCACCAGGTAGGTGTCGTCGCCGTCGTGCCGCACCACGTCGGCCGGGGGCACGACGCGGCCTTCCACCAGGTTGTCGGTGATGTCGAGCAGGCCCGAGATGAACGTGCGGTAGCAGGCGATGCCCTCGGCCAGCCAGCCGTCCCGGTCCTCGGCCGGGCTCGGCAGCCGCTTGCCGACGAAGCCGCCCTTGGCGCCGACCGGCACGATCACCGTGTTCTTCACCTCCTGGGCCTTCACCAGGCCCAGGATCTCGGTGCGGAAGTCCTCCCGGCGGTCGGACCAGCGCAGGCCGCCGCGGGCGACCTTGCCGAACCGCAGGTGGACGCCCTCGACGCGCGGCGAGTACACCCAGATCTCGAACGCCGGGCGCGGCTCGGGCAGGTCGGGGATGCCCTTGGGGTCGAGCTTGACCGACAGGTAGCCGTGCGGCTTCCCGTCCTGGTCGCTCTGGAAGTAGTTGACCCGCAGGGTGGCCTTGATGACGTTGAGGAACGCGCGCAGGATGCGGTCCTCGTCCAGGTTGAGCACCTGCTCCAGGGCGCCGTCCAGTTCCTCGAGCAGCCCGTCGGTCAGCTCGCGGCCGGCGCTCTGCCGCTGCGGGGCGTGCCGCGCCTCGAACAGGTTCACCAGGAGCCGGGTGGTGTGCACGTTCCGCCGGAGGGTGGCCTCCATGCGCTCCTGGGTGAAGCGGGCGCCGGCCTGCCACAGGTACTTGGCGTAGGCGCGCAGCACCATCGCCTCCCGCCAGGTGAGCCCGGCGGCGAGGACCAGCGCGTTGAACCCGTCGTTCTCCGCGGCGCCGGTCCAGGCGGCGGCGAACGCGTCCTGGAAGCGCTCGCGAGCGTCCACGCCGAGGCCCGCGACCAGCGCTTCTGGGACCCGGATGCCGAAGTCGTAGATCCAGGCGGCGGATCCGTCCCCGACGCGCAGCTCGTAGGGCCGCTCGTCGACGACCTCGACGCCCAGGCACTGGAGCACCGGCAGCACGGCGGAGAGCGAGACCGGCTCGCCGATCCGGTAGATCTTGAACCGCCGCTCGCCTGGCGCCGCGTTGACCGGCTCGTAGAGGCTGAGCGCGAAGTCACGCTCGCCGCCCGGCTCCAGGCTCGCCACGTACTGGAGGTCGGCGACGGCGGCGCGCGGCGGGAAGTCCGCCTTGTAGCCCTCGGGGAAGGCGCTCGCGTAGCGGCGGGCGAGCTCGGCGGCGCGCTCCTCGCCGCACTCGGCGAGCAGCGCGTCCGTGAAGCCGTCGGCCCAGGAGCGGGATGCCTCGGCGAGCCGGGCCTCGATGCGCTCGACGTCGGCGTCCGTGAGCTCGGGCAGCTCGGTGCCGGCCGGCACCCGGATCACGAAGTGCAGCCTGGACAGCACGGACTCGGTGTTCCAGGCGGTGAAGTCGACGTTGCTGCCGTTGAGTTCCTCGGTGAGGATGTCGGTCAGCCGCAGCCGGACCGAGGTGGTGTAACGGTCCCGCGGCAGGTAGACCAGGGCCGAGTAGTAGCGGCCGTACTCGTCCTGCCGGAGGTAGAGCCGCAGCCTGCGGCGCTCCTGGAGGTGGAGCACGGAACCGGTGATGCTGCTCAGCGTCTCGACCGGGGTCTGGAACAGCTCGTCGCGCGGGTAGGTCTCCAGGATCTGCAGCAGGTCGCGGCCGCTGTGGCTGTCGGCGCCGAAGCCGGCCTGGGCGAGCACCTCGGCGACCTTGCGGCGGATGACCGGGATCCGGCGCACCGAGCCGGTGTAGGCGGCGGCCGAGAACAGCCCGAGGAAGCGGCGCTCGCCCACCACGTTGCCCTGGGCGTCGAACTTCTTGACGCCCACGTAGTCGAGGTAGGACCTGCGGTGCACGGTGGCCCGGCTGTTGGCCTTGGTGAGGATCAGCAGCTTCGGCTCGCGGGCTTTGGCCCGGGCGGAGGGCGAGAGCCGGCTGAACGCCGCCGAGGCGGTGGGGTGCGCCGACTCCGGGTCGTGGGCCGGGTCGGAGCGCAGGATGCCGAGGCCGGTGCCGGGGATGGCGCGCAGCACGTCGCTCTCGCCACCGTTCTCCTCGCGGGCCAGCTCGTACTCGCGGTAGCCGAGGAAGGTGAAGTGGTCGGCCGCGAGCCAGCGCAGCAGCTCCCTGGCCTCCTCGATCTCGGGCTCGGTCAGCTCGGCCGCCAGCGGTTCGCCTGGCAGCTCCTCGGCGATGCGCAGGGCCGTGCCGCGCATCTTCTGCCAGTCCTCGACGGCCTCGCGGACGTCGCTGAGCACGCGGCGCAGGTCGGCCTCGATGCGCAGGAGGTCCTCGCTGTCCGTCTCGCGGTCGATCTCGACGTGGATCCAGGACTCCAGGACGGCGTCGGCCGGGCGCTCGGCGGTGCCGCCGTTGGTGTCGAGCACCTCGACGAGCTTGCCGGTCACGTCACGTCGGACCAGGACCTGGGGGTGGACGACCACGTGGATGCCCATGCCCTGCCGGGACAGCTCGTTGGTCACCGAGTCGACCAGGAAGGGCGCGTCGTCGGTGACGACCTCGACGACGGTGTGGCTCGACGACCAGCCGTTCTTCTCGACGGTGGGGGTGTGGACGCGTACGTTCGCCGTGCCCTGCGGGCGGTTGGCCGCCAGGCGGTAGTGGGACACGGCGGCGCCGTAGACGTCGACCGGGTCACGGTCGGCGAGGTCCTCGGGGGCGATGTAGAGGTAGTAACGCTGGAGGTACGAGCTGAGCGTGGCGGCGTCCATGCCGTGGCCGGGCGGGCCTCCGGCGACACCCTGCTCGGCTACCTGGGCGGCTTGCGCCAGTAGTTCGGCTTTGGCTTCGTCCAGCTTGGTGTGCATGTCCTCTGGCTCCTGTCGCGCACCGTCGGGCGACGTCGGGAATCGGTCACCGGGCAGCGCTCGATCTCGTGAGGCTCGATCTCGTGAATCGCGTGGATCGTGGGGATCGGGTGATGGGGAAAGCTCCCGGCGGAACGGATCAGCGACGGGCCCGGCCCGGCTATGTGCCGGGCGCCGGGGGAGGCGGCACTGCCTCCGGCCGGATCACCGGCCGCTATCGCGCTGATCACGGACACCAGGCTATCCCCACCCGCACCGGCGCAGGGCCTCAGTTGAGCAAGATCAGAGGGTAGTGGGGGCACCTGTGACCAACTCCTCAGCAACGCGCACCGCGTCGGCGAGGGTGTCCACCACTGGCACGCCGGCGCGCGCGAGACTGCGCCGGCTGTGCGACCCCCCGCTGTAGAGCACGGCCCTGGCCCCCACGTGACGGGCGGCGACCGCGTCGTCCACCGCGTCCCCGATGACCACCACCGAGCTGGGCCGCACCCCGTCGAGCGCGGCCAGGTGCCGGGCCATCTGCTCGGCCTTCCCGGTGACGCTCCCGCCGCCGGTGCTGCCGTCCACCCGCGTGAAGTGCTCCGCGATGCCGAGCCGAGCGAGCAACGGCAGCAGTTGCTCGTGCGCGGCGAGCGAGCACACCGACTGGGTGCGGCCGGCCGCCCGCCAGGCCGTGAGCAGCTCGGCCGCCCCCTCGGCGAGGGCCGCGCCGCTGGCAAGCGCCCGGTAGTGCCGGTGGAAGGCGCCGTCGAGCACCTCCCATTCCTCGCCCGAGAGCCGCCGGCCGAGCAGGCGCTCGTAGAAGAGGGGAACGGGGACGCAGAACAGCTCGCGGTACCGCTCCAGCGTGATCGGCGGTATCCCCAGCTCCTCGAACGACGCGTTGGTCGCCTCGACCACCACGTCGGTGTCGTGCAGCAGGGTTCCGTTCCAGTCCCACACGAGATGTGTCGCCATGGCCCTTACGGTACGTGGCACCACCGACAGCGGGGTTACAGAAGGTGATCGATCTCCTGCACGCCGTACCACAACAGCTCGTGATCGGCGGCGCCGTCCACTACGAACTGGGCGTCGTCGTCCCCCTGGTCCGCGGCACCGAGCGCGGCGGCGGCAGCGGCGATGTCGGACTCCGCGTCCGGTGCGTCCACGTGCACCGAGGCCAGCTTCGCGACCGGCACGGCCTCGGTCAGCCTCACCTCGGCCAGCGCCTCCGGGTCCATGGCACGGTCGGGGTCGGCGAACGCGGCGCGATCCGGCACGTCGGCGGCGAGCACCACCCGACGCCTGACCACCGCGGGGTCGACGGCCAACAGCCGCAGCGAGGCCTGCGCGGCGCGGCTGAGCGCCGCGTACTCCAACTCCTCCTCGTCGCCGGAGAGATACCACTCGCGCAGCGCCGGCGTGACGGCGTAGGCGACGAGCGGCGCCGGCCCGGCCTCGCCCGACCGGTGCAGCTCCGCGAGCCCGGCGAGGGTGAGGGGCAGGTAGACGCGCATGGCCGGTCACTGTACCAGCCGACCCCAGCCTTGCCGCCAAGTAATCAGGTAGCTACAATCCGCCACAGTTACCAGTGAGTAGCTTTTTATCGGGGGTGGTATTCCAGATGAGAACCAGCAACCGCGGGCCCGCCAACCGCCGGGACCCACGCCAGGACTCGCGCCGCCCGAACCGGCCACTGCCGGCCCGCCGACCGGGACCGCAGGACTGGTTCGCCCACCGGCTGCTGCTCATCCTCAGCGGCCAGCGGCCGGTCCACACGCTGCTTGGCCACGTCCGCGAGCACGCATACGAACAACTCATCGACCTGGCCCCCCACACGCCGCTCCGCCCGGCGCCCGGCGAGAGCGGCACCCTCGCCCTCCGCGCGGTCGGCGTCTGCCGCCCCTCCCCCGACGCGATCGAGGCCTTCGCTCGCATCACCAGCGGCAAGAGAACGCGCGCGTTCGCCTTCCGCCTGGAACGCATCGACGCGCGCTGGCAGTGCACGGCGATCGAGTTGGACACCGTGCCGTAGCCGTGCCGGCGGCTCGGCGCCCAGCGCTCCGCGCGGGGGATGTCCCCACCC
>NZ_SMKC01000259.1 GCF_004348315.1 Streptomyces sp. 8K308
GGAATTACGTGAACACGGAGGGTGGGGAATCGGCTGACCGTCGACAGTTTCACACTGCTGTTGGCTGTGGACGTTCCTGCATGGAGATCATCATGGTGCACGACATCACGCCTGCCTCTTCTCCCGTACTCCCGCCTTCCTGCGCCACGCCCGAGGCCACGATGGCCGCCTTCGTCTCCCAGGCCAAGGCCGATCCCGCCGTTGTCGGGCTGATCCTCAGCGGATCTCAGGCACACGACGGCATGCCCACTGGCTACTCCGACTACGACGTCCATGTCATCACACGGGATGATGGTCCTTCCGCGGTGCGCGACCTCGACGGTTTCCGCTCCGAGCACCTCGACATCGTGGCCATGCCCCTCACGGACTTCCGGCTCCGTGGGCTGCCCGGCGACCCATAAAGCTGGTGCCGGTATGCCTACGTGCACGCGAAGGTGCTGCTCGACCGGCTCGACGGGACGATCGCCGAGATCCTCGACAAGAAGCGGACGCTGGGCCCCGATGAGGCTTGGAGCGCCGCCGACGGATACCTCGACGCCTACGTCAACCAGACCTTCCGGTCACTGAAGAACCACCGTGATGGCCGGGCCGCACTGAGCCACCTCGATGCCGCCGAGAGCGTGCCCTTCGCCCTGGAGGTGCTCTTCGCCCTGCACCAGCGTGTCAGGCCCTACAACAAGTACCTCCAGTGGGAGCTGGTGCGGAATCCGCTGGGCGACCCGCAGTGGGATGTTGATCAACTGCTTCCCACTCTCCGGCGCATCATCGCCGACGGCGATCCCGACACGCAGCGTTCACTGTTCGCCGGCAATCGAAGGAGCAGCTCGCCAGGCCGGTCACGACCAACTCCTGGACTCCTGGGGCTCCGATCTGAACCTGCTGCGTCGGCAGAACTGAGAGACAGCCGACCCGACCAGTCGGCATCAGACGGAGAACAGGCCGGCCGGCCCGGGTGCCACTGATGCGCTACCATCGCCCGGGCTTGCCGGCTGAACAGGGACGTTTACCCACGGGTCTCTCTCAAACGCAGCGTTCGCGGTGGCGTAGCGTCTTCAAGTTCGGAAAGCGGCCAGGCCGGGCTCGTACTGTTCGTTTTGTGACTGCCTCGTTGGTAGTGTCCACGCGTGGCTTGATCCCCAGGCGCATGGCGCCCAGTCGAGAGGTCTAGACCGAAATTAGCGGCGCGAGGTGGGTGGTGGGCCTCCAGACCGGATCCCCATGCAGCACCGAGCAATTGTCAAATCCTGTGTATCGATGAGTGTGGTCGGGCTTCCCAGGTCGGCCGTTGGAGCTGATCGTTGTACACGATGATGTCGGCGTGGTCGGTTGGGCGGGCTGTGGCGAAGTAGAGCTGCTGGGAGGGGATGTAGCGGTTGCGCCAGGACCGTTCGATTTCGGCGGTGTCGGCGGTGGATCCGGCCAGCGCTGTGCCTCGGTCCCGGGCGCGATCTACTGTCTGCTCGAATGGGATGGACACGAAGATGCGCAGGTCCCACCGGTCGATGAGTTCTGGGCGCAGGAGGAAGACGCCGTCGAAGAGCAGTACGGCGTCTGCGGGGGCGGTCGTGGCCGGCGGGGACGATGGGGTGTCGGTGTCTTTGTCGTAGACCGCGTGTTGGAACCTTCGGTCTCCGCCTGGGCCCAGCGGATCGAGCAGGACCCGGCACAGCGCGGCGTGGTCGTGGGCGTCGAAGTAGCAGCCTTCGGCCGAGTACTGGCCGCGTCGGTAGCGCTGTGCACGGGGGAAGAGGAAGTCGTCGATGGTCGCGCGGATGACGTCGCGGTCCTGCGCGCGCAGAACGACGGCGAGTTCGTCGGCCAGCGTGGTCTTGCCTGCGGCGGGCGGCCCGTCGATGGCGACCCGCAGCGGATGCGCGGTCGTGACAGACCTGATCGCCTCGGCCAGCCAACTGATGAGCTCCCCGCGGGTGCCTTGATCCATTGCTGCCTCTCTCACCGTGTCTCTGTTTAGCACCGCACGTCAGGCTGCGGTCGCCGACTCGCGTTCGACGCGGTGGCCGTTCTCGAAGCGGGCTCCGGCGCGGACGAGTGCGACGAGGTGGGGTGCGGTGACCGCCCGCCACCGGGCTTGGGCGGATTCGACGAGCTTGAAGACCATCGCGAGGGCGGCGGCCGGGCTGCCGGCGCCGCGAGTGACCTTGGTTCGAAGCTTGACCGTGCTGAACGTCGACTCGATCGGATTTGTCGTACGCAGATGGATCCAATGTTCCGCAGGGAAGTCGTAGAACGCCAGCAACTCGTCGACCTCGCCGCTGATCTTCTTGACGGCCTTGGGCCACTTCGCCCCGTACGTCCTCTCGAACGCCTTGACCGCCCGCTCCGCGTGCGTGCGGCCCTCGGCGTTGCAGATCTCCTGGAGGGCCTTTCGCGCTGGCTTGCGCGGACTTCGGCAGCGCGTTCATGACATTGCGGGTCTTGTGAACCCAGCACCTCTGATGCCTGGCCTGCGGAAACACCTCCGCCAGGGCCCGCCACAGGCCCATCGCGCCGTCGCCGACCATGAGCATCGGTCGAGGCCACCGCCGGAGCTTTCGTCGTGTACTACGTCGCCGGCGCCGCGCTCACCATCACGGCCGTGAAACTCATCGACCACACCCTCTGAACACCCCGGATGATCACGGGCGCGGCAGCTGGTCGTGCCCGCCGGACGGGTTGGGGGCTGCTGAGCGAGTGGGAGCTCCCGGAACGGAGGGGGGCACCGCCCCGAGAGCTTGGGGGATCCGTGCTACTGAACTTGATTGGGTGATGTCGGGGCATTCGCCTGACGTGCGGGGGCCGTGCTGTGTACTTCCTTGTGCGTGAGGTATGCGCAGGGTGGCGGGCTGACCGACGCTGGGAGGGCCGCGCGGGAGCGGGTCCGGTTGGAGGCCGTGGTCCGCTTCGAGCGTGGGGAGACCGCCGGGCAGATCGCTGCCGCGTTGCGGGTGAGCGAACGGTCGGTGGAACGCTGGCGTCGCGCCTGGCGTGAGGGCGGATCCGCGGGGGTGCTGTCGAAGGGGTCACCTGGGCGGCCCAGGCTCAACGACGGGCAGATAGCCCGGTTGGAGCGGGAGTTGAAGCGTGGCCCGCTGGCCCATGGCTGGGAGGACCAGCGCTGGACGCTCGCGAGGATCAAGACGTTGATCGGGCGGCTGTTCCACGTCAGTTACACAGTGGAGGGCACCTGGCGGCTGCTCAGACGGCACGGATGGTCCTGCCAACAGCCTACGCGCCGAGCGATCGAGCGCGACGAGACGGCCGTCGAGGTGTGGAAGAAGGAGGTCTGGCCGGAGGTAAAAGAACGGCGGCGGCCCGCGCAGCATGGATCGTCTTCGAAGACGAGGCCAGCCAGTCGCTGAGGCCGCCGCGCGCCAGAACCTGGGGCAGAGCCGGCCACACTCCCGTGGTGAGGGTTCGGGGTCGGGGCTCCGGGCGGATCTCGATGGCCGGGATGTCCTGCTACATGCCGGGGCGGCGGTCGAGGCTGATCTATCGTTCCCGCCTCCACCGGGGCCGCAAAGGGGAGCCGAAGGGCTTCACCTGGCGCGACTACCGCGACCTGATCGTCCGCGCCCGCATCCAGCTCGGCGGACCGGTCGTGCTCGTCTGGGACAACCTCGCCGCCCACAAGACACCGCAGCTCAAAGCGTTCTTCGAGGCCAGCGCCGACTGGCTTACCGTCTTCTACCTGCCCGCCTACGCCCCCGACCTCAACCCGCAAGAGGGCATCTGGTCACAGGTCAAGCGCGGGATCGGCAACCTCGCCGCCGTCTCGGTCGACCACCTCGCCGCAGCCGTGAAACACCGCCTGAAGAAGATCCAGCACCGACCGCCACTGATCGACGCCTGCCTCGCCCAGGCCGGCCTGTCCCTGGACAACCCGCCCTGACCACACCCGACATCACGCATTCAACTTCAGTAGTCGAAGAGCTTCACGACCGCTTCCCAGAGGGCGCGTGCCCCTAAGAGGTCGTTTTCTCCTGATGTTTTATCCCGTGTTGCGGATTTGATTCTGGTATGTGGGGTCGCGCCAGGTGATGGTGGCTTCGCCGGTGAGGCGGCGGGCCATGAGGTCGGTCATCGCGAGCTGGATCATGGCTTCGGAGCGGGCGGGCAGGGTCTCGTAGTCGCGCGCCAGGCGGCGGTGGAACATCAGCCATCCCAGCGTTCGCTCGACGCACCATCTGCGGGGTAGTGGGGTGAAACCCCTGGTCCCGGGGGTGCGTTGGACGATTTCCATGTCGATGCCGAGGGTGGCCGCGTGTTCGACGAGGTGGTTGGCGGTAGCCGCCGTCCACCCATGCCTTGCGCAGTGTGGGGTGGGTGGCGGCGGCCTGGTCGAGGAGGCTGGTGCCGGCCACCGAGTCCTGGACACTGGCCGCAGTGACCAGCACCGCGATGAGAAGGCCCAACGTGTCGGTCACGATGCTCCGCTTGCGGCCCACGATCTTCTTGCCAGCGTCGATGCCCTGCGTGCTGGTGGAGACGCTGCTGGAGGTCTTGACGCTCTGTGCGTCGATCACGCAGGCGGACGGCTCGGCATCGCGTCCCTCCTTGAGGCGTAAGAGTCGTCGCAGCACGCCGTTGAGCTGGGCGAACACTCCACTCTTCTCCCATTTCGCGAAGTAACCGTAGACGGTTTCCCAGGGTGGGAAGTCGTGCGGGAGGTAGCGCCACTGCACGCCGGTACGGTCCACGTACAGGATCGCGTTCATGATCTCGCGCGGGTCGTGCTCGGGTGGGCGGCCGATGTTCAGCGCGTGCCGCCGCCGCTCGGCCCGCCACGCGGTCAGCACGGGTTCGATCAACGCCCAGCGGGCATCGGACAGATCACTGGGATACGGGCGACGCTCAGCCATGACCTGGGCATACCGCTGGCCAGCGAGTGCGCCCAGGCGTGCGGACGCGCAGGCGGAGTCACGCCTTCGCTCCGGACGTCTCGGGATGAGACAGACGCAAGTCGACTGCCGCCTCCCCCGTCACCCCACCCGACCACCGAAACTAACCCACACCACCACTCCCAACAGCCTCACGACCCGACACCTCAAAAACCAGGAGATAGAGGGCATTCAAGAGGAAAACGACCTCTAAGGGGTGCTGCGCTCGTTGCACGAGCTGCACCGAGACGCCGATGCGCGGGGCCGGGGCGTCATCGAGGCGCTGGGCCGCTGGCACGCGGGTGACTGGAAGCAGGCGCAAGATGCACGGGTGGACCTGGTGGGCAAGATTCTCCAGTCCAGTGAGATGCAGAGGTACGGACCGAGGGAGGCGGCGCGGCGGGCAGAGGTTGTTGCCTTGAACGCCGTGGAGATGGCCATTGGTAGGCCGGGAAGTTGCTGTCCCCACTGCGGGGCCATCTACTGGCCAGCGGCAGTCCGGGAGGAGAGCCACGATGAAGCATAGGCCGCTGAGTGACATCCTGAACGACTACTTCCTCCAGGCCGCTCCGGACGCGGCACCAGCCTCCCGTACCGCAGCCATTCGGGCCCTGACCGACGCCGCCACCCGTGATGAGCGTGTCGACCAGGCCACGGTGGACTACCACGTCGCCGCCCTGACCGCGCCCACCCACGATCAGCAGCGGCCCGGCACCCTCACCCAGGACGCTCGGCCCTTGAACCTGGCCGATGCGGCAGCACGCTGGCGACACGCGCCCCCCGCCATCCGTCTGCGCCACCGCGACGGCCTCCTCCGCCTCATCACCACGCTCGACCCCGACCCCGACCCCGAGCTCGCCCGCGACCTCGACCGTGCCAGCGCCTCCGCTCGCGACCTCACCCGCGCCCGCGACTTCGCCCGCGACCTCGACCTCGACAGCGTCCGCACCAGCGACCTCGCCCGCGACCTCGGCCGCGCCGGCGACCTCAACTTCGAACTCGACATTGCCAGCGTCCGCGTCCCCGAGTTCGCCCGCGACCTCGACCTCGACCTCGCCCGCGCGCGACTTCGCCAGCGCCCGCGCCCTCGCCCGCGACCTCGCCTCCGCGCACGACAACCTGTCCGCAGCGGCCAACGACTTCCTCGGCACCGATCTCGCCCATACCGACCTCGAGCAGCTCAACCTCTCCGGACTGTGCTGGGACCAACGCACCCGATGGCCCACACCCGAATGGACCCACCGCATGCGCCGGGCATCGGCCGAACATCCCCCCGGCTCCGGCACCTACGTCGTCCTGCCTGAATGGCACAACGCACCCGCTGAGGCCGTTCCCATGTGACCCCGCGAAGCAAGAACGGAGAGGAGGGACCGCGCCCGTCGCCTCGAAGCGCCGGGCATGGTGGGGGACGAACTGGCGCTGGCGTGGGAGGACTCACGACGAGACCGACTCAGCATCGAGCAGCAGGCCCTCGATGAGCTGGGGCTGTAGGCGCCTCGGATGCGGCCGAGATTTTGGAACCGGCCGGCCGCCCTGCCGGGGGTGGCCGGCCGTCGTTCATGACGCCGTGCCGGCTACCTGGCTCGCCGGTGTTTGCGGAGCTCCGTTTTCGTCTCGCTGATGGAGGCTGGCCGCTGGGTGAACGGGCACCCCACGTACCCGGCGTGCGTCGCGGGCAGGGCGCAGCCGGTCGGTGAGCAAACCGGCAGGGGTTCCCGCTCGTTGGGGAGACTACGGTCATCACGGTCATGGCGACCATCTTCCCCTGCCAGGGCTGTCCCGAGTGCCGGAACCGGCCCCGGACTACGCGATCAACAGCGTCCGTGTCGTCGCGCCGGTTGTTCGAATTCGCTTCGAACTGAAGCGCCTGAATTCAAGCGCTGTCGTTCGATTCTTGTTCGGACACTGGGACGACTACCACTCGCCGCGGCCGGGTCGCCGGCGTGCGGCCCGGATGAGGTCCTCCGTGCGGGGATGGCCGGGCATCTGGAACCAGGTCGGAGTCACGGCGATCGCGGGGGTGTTGCCGTAGTAGTGCGCGCCCCAGCCCGTGTGCAGGGTCAGCCCCAGGCCGTGGCGCTCCAGGCGCTCGTCGGCCTTGCCGAGCTCGCGCAGCGGGACCTCGTAGGGGTACCAGACGTAGGCGACCATGCGGTCGCCCTGCCACCAGGTGTCCTCGTGGTCCACGCCCACGCCACCGGACCGCGGCATGTCCCGTGCCAACTCGCACTTCGCCGGCCCGCCTTCGAAGTCCCGCTCGGACTTGCCGAAGTTCGGGTGACACCGTGGGAGCTTTCCCCGCGGCTTGCGGCGCTCCAGGTTGTCCTGGTGGATCAGATGGCAAGCCATGCGGAACGGCCGACCGTGATACCGGCTGGTGGTGATCCCGTGCCCCTTCTCCAGGATCTCCGCCATCGCGTCCCTGATGTCCTCGTACGGAAACCGCTCCGCTTCCCGTCGCCGGCTGCCTGACGGCATATGTCCCTCCCTCTCTCCGTCGTGTCCTCGGATTGGTCTGGTCAACGCAGATGCCGCGCGCCCAGACACGGGCCCGCCGGGCGCCTCCCCGGTGGTACGAGCGTGCCGCCGGGCAGCTTCGACCATGACGTGGTGCCGTAATGAGAGCCCGCGAAACCGGCCCCCAGTTACGGCACAGCGTCATGGTCACCTCGCTGTCGTCGGCGCTCGCGGTAGGCGGCCTGGCGGCATCGCGCGCTGCAGTACCGGGCAGTCCGCCGCCTCCGGACGCCGGCCCACAGCACCACCCGGCAGCCCGGGCCACGGCACGTCTGCCCCGCGAGCAGTTGCTCCTGGCGGCCGGCGAGGGTGTTCAGGATCTCCGACGCCTTCGCACCGATCACGACGTCCCACAGCACGAGGGCCCGCTCGCGTCGCTTCCTCAGCCGATACGCGGCCGCGACGCAGGCCGGGCCGCAGTACCGCCGCCGCGGCGAGGCACTCCTCGGCAACGGCCGGCGACACCGCCGGTACTCACACCGCCGCCGCATCGACGTGCCGACCGGCATCGACGTCACCTCCACCACCGAGCCCGGCCCCACGCGGAACGCCCGGGAACCCCTCGCCTGTGGTTGACCACGCCGCGCGGGGCTTGACCACCGGGCTTGACCAGGTTGGTCAACCCCTCAGTGACTGCTTGGGGGTTGGTTAGCCGGCCGGCGTGGCCGAAGGCTGGGCCCGGGTCACGATGGCGGTGAACGCGGCGTAGCTGTCCGGCGGGGTCTCGATCCAGGAGCCCGTGACCCGCCAGCCCTCCTCCAGCGTGCGGGTGGCCGCGGCCGGGTCGAAATCCTCGTCCGGGCCGACGCCGGTGCAGTAGCCCAACGGGCCCTGCTGCGGGTCGTTCATGTACAGGTGCCAGTCGGTGTCGTACTCAGCGCGAGCAACCAGATCCACCGTGGCGAGCGTAGAGCGGCGGCCCAGGGTCCGGGGCCGCTTCACGACATCCACCCGCCAAGACCTCGCGGCGCGAGCCACGGTGCCCGGCGAGCCGGTAGGACACCAGCCGAGCGCAGCGGCCCCGCCTCGACCCCGGCCGAACGCCCCAGCCACCCTGCCAACCTCCATCAACATGGGTACAAAAACGCGAGAAGGGGTTGTCAGCGCGTTCCCCACGGTCCGCCGGGTGGCCCCACCGCAGGTGAACGCCCCTGCCACGTGCGGCGGCCGGCGCTCCCCCGCAACACCAAGCGCAGCACGTGCCGCAACCGCCGGTGCGACCATCGCTGCAACCACGAGCGCAACTCGCCGAGCCGGCCGCTACGGGCCCGGCGGGCGTGTAGCGGCCCGTGGCAGCGTCCTGGCGGTTCCCGGACCGTCCGGCCGGTATTGCGGGTCGGCTTGAGCTGGTGGCGGCAGGCCGCGCAGTGGACGCCGTCCGGGACGCCGCGCAGCTCGAGGTCGGTGGCCGGCTGGTCGTCCCGGCGGGGCTGGCCGCAGCGCTGGCAGGCTTCGCGTTCGGCGCGAAGCCGGGCCGCCGCGCAGTCGCGGCACAGGAGGCGGTGCGGGTCGCGGCGGCCGGCGAGGCTGTCGGTGTAGGTCCAGCGCGCGTCGGTGAACCCCACCCGACACTCCGAGCAGACCGGCCGGCGGGCTTCACGGGCGGCGGCTTCGCGTTCGGTGGCCCGCTGCTTCTCCCACCGCCGGTTCTCTTCTTCCTGCCGCGCGTCCCGGCGGGCCAGGTAGGCGTCGCGGCGCGGGTTGCCGATCGCCTCGAGGAGCGTCTGCGGCTGGTCGCGGCCGGCGCGGTGGAACACCGCTGCGCGGGGGCCGTGGTCGGCCAGGAGGTCGATCGTGGTGGACACCAGCGGGATCTGCCCGCCGTAGTCGGTGTAGCCGCCGTTGCTGTCCCATCGGCCCGCCCAGTGCTGGCGGGTGTGGTCGGCGACGTGCTGCCAGGTCGCCTCCGGGCGGCGTGGTCCGAGGCGGTGGCAGACCAGGAGCAGCGGCGGCAGCGGCTCCTCCCAGGAGGCGCCCCCGACGCGGGGCACCTCCCAGCGGGTGCGCCACATCGGAACCTTCTTCTTGCTGTGGCCGTCCGCGACGCGGCGGCGGAAGAACTCCCGGTACCGGCCCACCTTGGTGGCGATGCGTTGGGCGTCCATGTGGCAGGTGTCGACCTCCACGAACAACAGCGGGACGCCCGTCTCGGGGGCGACCAGGACGGCGTCGGCCTGGACGCCGCCCCTGCCCGCCGACACCCAGCCGCCGGTGATCGGCAGCGGCACCTCCGTCGACCACGACTCCAGCGACCCGAAGCCGGCCGACGTCCAGGACGTCCTCGGGCGTGTCCTCGAGGCGCGACCAGTCCGGGCCTGGCCGGGACAGCGCCCACAGCGTCTCGCCCACACACAGGGCGTGCTGGGCGCCGGAGTTGCCCGAACCTCGGGCGATGCCGCCCATCTCCTTCACCGACCTGCCGAGCTCACCGGCGGCGGCCTCCAGCCCGAGCGGCGTCAGCCGCCACAGCTTCTCCCCCGCCTTGGAGAAGCCGGCCTCCCTCACCAGGCCGTGCCGCTTCAGATCCTGGGCGGCGGCGCGGTGCGCTCGGGTGCGGGCCTCCTTCCGCGCCGCGGCCGTCGGCTTGTCGCTGTGGCGGAACGTCAGGTGCGGGGCGGCCGTTGTTCTTCAGCCGCGCCACCTTCTCGGCCGTCCATCCCGCGTAGACCTTGTAGCGCCGCACCGGAACGTCCAGGCCCTTCATGATGGCCAGGAGACTGGTCCGGTCCTGGGCGATCTC
>NZ_SMKC01000025.1 GCF_004348315.1 Streptomyces sp. 8K308
CCCTCAGCCGCCCCCCCCGGCGGCCCGCGCGCCCCGGCTCGGCGGGGGGGCGACCCCGATCCGCGAGCAGGCCCACCAGGCGCTGACCATCCTCGGGGCGCCCGCCGGGCCCAAGCTGATCGCCTCAGCCCACGAGGCCTTCCTCTCGGAGGCCGTGGTCACCACCCGGCTTGGCTCACTCCGGCGTGACGAGGAACGCTCGTTCACCGCCCAGCCGTCCGCCCGGCCCTACTACATCTGCCCCGCCCTCAGCCACGACCGGCTCATCCCCGTGCGTGGCGTGCTCGCCGTGTCCACCTGGCCGCTTGAGCGTCGGATCATGGGCCCCTTGGGGCCGCGCGTCGACTTTCTGACCCATGCCGCGAGCATCGCGAGGCAGATCGCCCGCATGCGCGCCGCCGGCCATGAACCGACTTTGCCCGTCTGGGCGTTGCTCCGCCGGCTGGCTCTGAGCATCCCCGGCGCCTACGACGGCACGGGGATGCCGGAGACCGACCGCGTGATCCAGGCCGCCGAGGCCGAGGCCGCGGTGCACGCCGAGGCAGACGAGGCAACCCGCCACGAGGCCGCCGACCGGGCCCGCGAGTCGCTGGCGGAGCCGGTGCGGTTGCTCTTCGGCGCCTCGCGCACGAGCGGCACCGAGCGGGCCGCCGAGCCTGGCGGCGTCGGGTAGCGGCGGACGAAACGGCGATTACCGGCCAAGGCGTGAGACAAGCCGGTAAAGTCGTCTTCCCCCTCATCCGCGCGCTGTTCCGGCCCGCACGCGTCCCGCGCCCGCGTCGAACACCGTGTGCACGTCGTCGTTGTCGTCCTCGTTACCCCCGTACCGCATGTCACGCAACGGAAGAGGCCATGCCGCCAACCACTCCTCCCGCAGTCGGAGTCAGTCACCTCGATCGGCTACGCGGCAACGAGAAGCGGCGGCAGTACACCGCGCGGAAGATCACGGCGTTGACCGTCAACCCCGGCTGCCAACGGCGAGCCGTGTTGGACGCGGCCGGGATCGACAAGACCAGGCTCGCCGACCGCCTTGGGCAGCCCGCGCCGTTCGGCCAGTCCCCGTTCGCCATCACCCGCCAGCGGGCCTTCGAGGAGCAACTGAAGGCCAACGGCTACGCCGAGCTGATCACCCTGCTGCGCGAACAACTCGGCGTCCCCATCGCCGAGGCTGCCGTCGCCGACCTCAACTCCACCTGGGAACGCGAGGGGTTGGGGACGCGCGCCAAGGAGACGAAGCACCTGCTCCGCGCGATCGCCGAGGACCGCGAGGCCCGGGTGATCCTCGACCACCCCGTGCTCACGCTCGACATCGCGGGCACCACCGCCTACCTGGAGCCGGACGTGGTCAGCCACCGCGTCGACGACCACCTCTACGTCGTGGTCATCCGCTCCTTCGCAGCCGTGGACGGCCGTGCCGACGCGAACAGCGTCGCCGAGGCCGCCAAGCAGGCCGCCGTCCACGTACTCGCCCTCCGCTCGGTGCTGCGCGGGGTCGGAGCGGACCCGTCGCTCGTCGCCGACCGCTTCCTCCTGGCGCTGCCCCGGGACTTCACCAACCGCCCCTACGGCCGCTTGGTCGACCTCCGGCAGCAACTCGACGCCGTGGAATACCAATTGGGCCGCCTCGGCCGGGCCGAGGCCGTGGCGAGGTCGCTTCCCGCCGGTGCCACCCTCGACCTGTCAGTGAACCAGCACACCAACCAACCCACCGTCGCCGACGAACGGTTGGCCCGCACCGTGGACGCGCTGCCGCACCTCTACGGCCCCCGCTGCCTTGACATGTGCGAACTGGCGCGCCGCTGCCGGCAGGAGGCGCAGGACGACCGTGACCCCGCACGCCTCGGCAGCGTCGTCCGCGACAGCCTCCCTGGCCTCGGGGACACCGTCACCGCCCACCACCTCGTCCACGGTCAGCGCACCCCCGAACCGGACCAGGAAGAGGTCGTCGCCCAACTCGGTGCCGCCGCCCGGCTCCGCGCCCGTCGGCTCGCCGCCGGAGGCGCGGCGTGAGCGCGCTGCGGGTGATCGCCACCCTGGAGGCCGCGGCCACCGGCCGCGCCGTGCCGATCACCACCCGGCGCCACACGTACCTCGCCGAGCGCCCCTTCGTCCTCATCCCGCTCAACCTGGCCGGCGAGGCATGCGCCCCGCTCGCCGCCCTGGCCGGCTCAGACCCCGACGACCCCCGGCTGCTCGTCGTCCCCCAGCCGAAGAACCGCGACGACCGCTTCCGCTTCGCCGACCAACTCGCCAACCAACTCCTGCCCCACCTGGCAGAGTTCACCTCCACGACCGAGACCTACGAGCGTGGCAAGGGCGCCGCCAGGGAGGAACGGGAGCGCTACACCGACGCTCCGCAACTCGTCGTCCCCAACGCCGGAGCCGTCGCCTTCCTGCGCCTCCTCGGCCGCTCCACCCGCTTCCGCCGCACCGAGGGCCCCTACGCCGTGGACCCCTCGGTGCCCCGGCTCGGCCAGTGGCTGACCTGGTTCACCGACCAGTGGGAGTTCCCCACCTCCAGCCTGGTGCTCGCCCTCACCCAGACGCTGTCCGCCCACTGGGCCACCGGCCAGAGCCCCACCGAGGACGCCCTCCTCGCCGCCCAGCTGGCCTGGATCGACCCTCCGCCCGACAGCGACGGAGCAACCGCCGCCCTCCTGGCCGAAGATCCCACCCTTGTCCCGCCGGCCGGCCCTGCCACCGACCCGGTCTTCGACCAGACCCTCGACGTGCTGTACCGGGCCATCGACAAGGCCGCGGGCGACCGCCGCCGCGCCGCCGCCATCCGCCAGCTCGAGGCCCAGCTCCGCACACAACTGCTCCCCACCTGGCGACTGATGTGGCGCGGCATCGACATCCTGCGGGCCATCCCGCCGGCGCCCAGCGTCGCCGCCCGCTGGCAGCACGACCGGGAGCGGTTCACCGGCTTCTTCCAGTACGTCGCCGACGGCGGCCTGCCGCGCGGCCGTTGGGAACACGCCTCGGGCGCGGCCCGGCGGCTCTCCCGCTTGGAAGGCGCCGCCGCCCGCTACCAGGCGGAGCGCGCCTTCGACGACCCGCTGGTGATGGCCGAGTTCGAGCTGACCGGCGAGGCCGTCGCCGGCACCGTGACCGCCGCCGAACCCGGCCGCACGGTGCGGAGCGCCAAGGGGCGCGCGGTGCTGCGCCCCCTCATCACCCTCACCACGACGGCCGGCACCGGGCGGCTCCGGGTCGGCGACAAGGTACACAGCCCCGCCCGCCCCACGCAGGCGGCCGAGGTCCTCGACCTCCGCGTCACGACCGACGGCACGCACGAGATCGACTTCGAACTCAGCGGCGGCATGGGGCGCAAACTCCAGCCACCTCCGGGCAGCGTGCCCGAGCTCGGCGAGGAGGTCTGTTACGCGAGCTTCCAACCCAACAAGGTGACGCCGCCGCTCCCCGCCGACGAGGACACGCCCTGGACCCACGGCGGTCCACCCGAGCCCTACGAACCCACCGACGACGACGCGAACGAGGCATGGGAATGACCACCCTGGAGACCCCCGGGGCACGCGCCGACGCCGCCGTCGCGACCGTGCTGCACGACCTGGACCACCTTGACGGAGACACCAGCCGCGGCGTGGTCGTCGACTCGCCACCCGGCGCCGGCAAGTCCACCCTCGTCGTACGGGCCGCCCACCACCTGGTCGACTGCGGCGAACAGGTCATGGTCGTCGCCCAGACCAACGAACAGGTCGACGACCTGACCGAACGCCTCGTCCGGGACCGCACCGACCTCACCATCGGCCGACTCCTGGCCAGCGACCGGTCACTCGCGCCCCGCCTGGCCGCGCTACCCGGTGTGGTGGGAGCCCGCAACATCCCGGAGCTTGGCACCTCGCCGCCCCCGATCATCGTCGCGACCGCCGCCAAGTGGCCCTGGGTCAAGGAAGGAGACGGCCACTGGTCGCGGGCCATCATCGACGAGGCGTACCAGATGCGGTCCGACGCCCTCCTCGCCTGCGCGCCGCTCTTCGACAGCGCCCTGTTCGTCGGTGACCCGGGCCAGCTCGACCCGTTCAGCACGGTCGAGACCGACCGATGGACCGGCCTGACCTGGGACCCGTTGCGCAACGCGGTCGACGTCACCCTCGCCCACAACCGCGACATGGCGACGCGCGCCCTGCCCGTCTCCTGGCGGCTGCCCGCCACCGCGGCCCCGCTGGTGGAGCGCGCCTTCTACCCCTTCACCCCCTTCGTCTCCGGCACCGGCCAGGACGACCGGCGGATGACACTGCTCCGCCCCTTCGCCCCCGACCGGATCGACCAGGTTCTCGACCAGGCGGCCGAGACCGGCTGGGGACTCCTCGAACTCCCCTTCCGACAGACCCTCCGCACCGACCGCGAGCTCGCCCGCGCCCTCGCCGACACCGCGAAGCGCCTCCTCGACCGGGGCACCACCACCTACTGCGACCAAGCCCCCGACGGCCGCCTGCTCACCCCCGAGCGCCTTGCCATCGGCACCGCCCACAACGACCAGGCCGAAGCCGTCCGTTCAGCCCTCGCGCCCGAACTCGACGGCATCACCGTCGACACCGCCAACCGCCTCCAAGGCCGCGAGTTCGACGTCACCCTGGTGTGGCACCCGCTCTCCGGACGCGCCGACGCCAGCGCCTTCCACCTGGAGACCGGCCGCCTCTGCGTCCTGCTCTCCCGCCACCGCCACGCCTGCCTCGTCGTCGCCCGCGCCGGCATCCCCGAGCTCCTTGACCGGCACCCCTCGCACCAGCCCGTCCACCTGGACGTGCCCCCGAAGTTCCCCGACGGCTGGCGTGCCCACCAGATCGTCATGGACCACCTGCAACGACCCGAGCACCGCGTCCAGATCCTCGACTGACCGCACAGAGAGGCAGCCACCCGAAGATGCCCGAGGTCCGCTACAAGGACACCAGCTATCCCGTCTCCCGCCTGGTGCAGGACATCGCCGGCGGCGAGATCGCCCTTCCCGACCTGCAACGACCGTACGTGTGGCCGGCGGCCAAGGCCCGCGACCTCTTTGACTCGATGTACAAGGGCTTCCCGGTGGGCTATCTGCTCTTCTGGGAGACCGGGGTCGACGCCGGCACCCGGCAGATCGGCACCGGCGACGCCCAGCAGGTCGCGCGCCAGCTCATCGTGGACGGGCAGCAGCGCCTGACCTCCCTCTACGCGGTGATGAGCGGCGCCCCCGTGACGCGCGAGGACTACTCGACCGGGCGCATCCGCCTCGCCTTCCGCCCCGCCGACGCCACCTTCGCCGTCACCGACGCCGCCGTGGAACAGGATCCCGAGTACCTGGCGGACATCAGCGAGCTGTGGAAGCCCGAGAACCGCAAGCGGACCGTCCGCGCCTTCCTGAGCCGGCTGGGGGAGAAGCGGCCGCTCGACGAGGACGAGCGGGACGCACTCGACTCCGCCATCGACCGCGTCTACGAACTCGGCTCGTACACCTTCAAGGTGGTGGAGCTGTCCAGCTCCGTCGACGAGGAGGAGGTCGCCGAGATCTTCGTGCGCATCAACAGCAAGGGAGTCGCCCTCAACCAGGCCGACTTCATCCTGACGTTGATGTCGGTGTTCTGGGAGAAGGGCCGCCGCGAGCTGGAGGAATTCTCCCGCGCCGCCCGCGAGCCGTCCCTCGCCGGGCCCTCCCCGTTCAACTGGTACATCCAGCCGGACCCGTCCCAACTGCTGCGGGTCACCACCACCGTCGCGCTCAAGCGGGCCGTGCTGAAGCAGGTCTACACGGCCCTGCGCGGCAGGTCCCTGGAGACCGGCAAGCCCGACCCGGCCCGGCGTGAGGAGCAGTTCGCCAAGCTCCAGCAGGCTCAACGGCACGTGCTCGACCTCACCCACTGGCACGAGTTCCTCCAGTGCCTGGAGCGGGCCGGCTTCCGGGGCACCAAGATGATCTCGGCACAGAACGCCGTCCTCTACAGCTACGCCCTCTGGCTGATCGGCCGCGTCGAGCACCAGGTGCCCATCGACCGGCTGCGCGAGGTCATCGCCCGGTGGTTCTTCATGGCCCACATGACCGGCCGCTACTCCGGCTCCTTCGAGAGCCAGGTCGAGAACGACCTGGCCCGCCTCAACTCCGCCCGCAAGGACGGCCGGAGCTTCGTCGCCACCCTCGACAAGATCACCGACGACACGCTCAGCCGCGACTTCTGGGAGATCACGCTCCCCAACGACCTGGACAGCTCCGCCTCCAAGTCGCCGGCGCTGATGGCCTACGTCGCCGCGCTCAACATCCTGGACGCCGACGCCCTGCTCTCCACCACCAGGGTGCGCAGCCGGCTCGACCCCGCCGTCACGCTGAAGAAGGGCATCGAGCGCCACCACCTCTTCCCCCGCAACCACCTCAAGGGACAGGGGGTCAAGGAGACCAGCCGGATCAACCAGATCGCCAACATGGCCCTGGTCGAGTGGAGCGACAACATCGCCATCTCCGACCGGCCGCCCGCCGACTACTGGCCCCAGCAGCTCGCCGCCAAGGCTCTGCCGGCGGACCGCCTGGAGCGGCAGCGCTACTGGCACGCCCTGCCGCCCGGCTGGGAGCACATGCCGTACGGCGACTTCCTGGCCGCCCGCCGCGCCCTGATGGCCGGCATGGTCCGCGACGCCTTCCGCACCCTGGGCGACCACGACTACCGCCCCGTCTACCCCGAACCCGGCGCACCGCCCCGCACCCCCGAGCGGTGGATCGTTCTCTCCGACCTCATCGCCGCCGGGCTCCTCACGCCCGGCACCGTGGTGGAGTCCCGGCAGGGCGCGTACGAGGCCACCGGTGAGATCGACGCCGACGGCAACATCGTGCTGGACGGCCAACGCCACGACACGCCCTCCGGAGCGGTCCGCGCCCTGGGCTCCACCGCCAACGGCTGGACGTTCTGGCGGGCTCGGACCGCGGAGGGCCCGCGGCCACTCGACGAGCTGCGGCGGGAGTACCGCGAGCGCCACGGCTGACGAGGGCCCGGCGGTGCACGGCCAGCGCTCCACAGCCGGAGCCATATGATGATCTGTTCGCGTGGTGTTCAGGGGAGGTAGGGGCGGGCGATGGGCGAGAAGAAGCAAGGAAGCATGGCGTCACCACTCCAGGTCCAACAGGTCCGCCAAGCGCTGTTGCGCGACTATGCCGGGCGCATCTACGACGAGGATCTGAAGGGGTACGACGCGCGGGGGCGTGAACAGCGCTTCCTCTCCCGCGCGTTGACCGCGGCCGCCGTCAGGATGGTCACCGGATGCGACCACGAGGCGGCCGGCCGGGCCGTGATCGACGGCGAACGGGACCAGGGCATCGACGGGGTGGCCGTCAGCGAGAGCTCCCAGGACGTGTGGCTCGTCCAGGCCAAGTGGAGCGACGACGGCAAGGGCAAGCTGGACACCAACGCGGTCCACAAACTGATCGCCGGATTCCGCCTCATCGAACAGCGCAACTTCGACCGCTTCAACGACCGCCTCGGTGACCCCATCGCCGCCCGCGTGAACGCGGCGTTGGGCGACGCCCGGCTGAAGATCACGCTCGTCATCGCGGTCATGGGCCCCGGCCTGCTCTCCGACGAGGTCACGGCGGCCCTCGAGGACGTGTGCGACGACTTCAACGGCGCCCTCGGGCCCGTGCTCGGCTATCGGGTCGTCCACGCCGCCGACTTCCACAAGCAACTGCGCGACGACCTGGCACCCGAGCCGGTCAACGTCACGGCCCGAATGGCGAACTGGATCAAACGGGACGTGCCCTTCGAAGCGTGGCAGGGGACGGTGGCGGCGAGCGACATCGCCCGGTGGCACGCGGTGCACGAGTCCGGCCTCTACGAGGAGAACGTGCGGAACTCGCTCGGACTCACCCGCATCAACTCCGGCATCAAGACCACCCTGCTGACCGAGCCGGAGAACTTCTGGTACTTCAACAACGGCATCACGGTGCTGTGCGACACCATCAAACCGACATGGCCGGGGCGCCGGCGCCCGGACGAGCCCGTGGACCTGCTCCTGGAAGGCATGAGCGTGGTCAACGGGGCCCAGACGGTCACCTCGATCTACGAGGCCATGCGCCAGAACCCGGAGAGCGTCGAGGACGCGGACGTCACCGTACGGGTCTTCTCCCTCGGCGCCGAACGCGCCGCCTACGCCACCCGGATCACCGAGACCACCAACACCCAGAACGACGTCTCACAGCGCGACTTCATCGCCCTCGACACCACCCAGGCCCTGATCCGCGAGGAGTTCCGGCTCTCCCTCGGCAAGACCTACGTCTTCAAACGCGGCGAACCCGACCCCTCACCGGACGCCGGCTGCTCGGTCGTCCACGCCGCCACCGCCCTGGCCTGCGCCTACCGGACGCCCGAACTCGCCGTCCGCGCCAAGTCCGACACCGATCTCCTGTGGGAACGCGGCACCGGCGGCGCGTACCCCCGCCTCTTCGGCGAGGCCCCGGGCGCCGTGGAGATCTGGCGGACCGTGCTCGTCTACTGGGCGGTGGGCGCGGCCCTGGAACGGCAGCGCAAACGGCTGCACGGCCGGGCCGCGGACATGGCGTCGCGTGGCGACCTGCTCGTCACCCACCTGGTGTTCCAGCTCATCGACCGGGAACAGATCGACGACAGCTCCATCGACTGGCAAGCGGTGCTCGACCAGGTCCCGGACCTGACCGCATCGGTGCTCTCCTGGCTCATCTACCACGTGGACGCCGAGTACGGAAAGTCATCCTTCCTCAACAAGACCTTCGGCGACGAGTCACGGTGCAAGCTGCTCGCCCAGCGGGTGCTCGCCGACGCCCGACGCGGCGGCACGGTGCCCGTGCTGGCGGACGACTACCGGCCCCCGGCCAAGCGGGGCCGGCAGCCGCGGCGACCCAACGCCGTTCCCACGCTGGTCAACTCGGGGCGGCTCGCCAACGGACTGCCGCTGCGGTTCCTGCCGAAGTCGGACGCCGAGCGAACGGCCGTGGCGGGGTGGCTGGCGGAGGACCCGCGCAGGGGCCGGGCGACCTGGATCAACGACCGTGTGCGGTGCCTGCTGTGGGAGTACGACGGTGGGGCCTACTCGGCCAGCGGACTGGTCACCCGTATCTGGGAGCTGGCCGGCTACGACAACGCGCCGGTGGCCGTGCAGGGACCGTCGAGGTGGACTGCCGACGGACAGAAGACCCTGTGGGATCTCGCGCTTGAGGTGCTTGAAGACGGTGGTGAGGAAGAGGAGAACTGATCAAGCCTTCCGGGCGCGGGGTGGTGGGCGTCTCGGACAGTTGTCAGCTCCTGACCCGTACGGGATCGCCGGCGTGCAGTCTCAGCGTGCGACCGTCGTCGAAGGTGAGCAACACGGCGAGCCCACCCGTGGCGTACTGGTCGACTCGCACGAGGCGCACCCGTCGCCATTCGCCGGACAGTCGTACCCACTGCCCGCTCGCACGGTGACGGCGACGACCTCCGCCTCGGCGGAGTCGTGCGCCGGCGCCGGGGCCTTGAGCTCCGCCCACACCGTCTTCCCGGGGCCGTCTGCGCGGGTCTCCCATCCCCAGCGGTGCGTCAGTGCGGCGACGAGAAGCAGACCCCGGCCGCCGGTCGCCTCCGCGTCGGGCTCCCGCGGTTGGGGACACCCCGCGCCGGCATCGCTCACCGCCAAGCGCAGCAGGCCGTCGGCGACCAGGTGCGAGATCCGCACTTCGACCCGGGCGCAACCGCCCACGACCGGAGCCTGTACGGCGTTCGTCACCAGCTCGGACAGCACCAACTCCGCGGTGTCGATCACCTCCTGATCGAGGTGCCAGCCGCCGAGTATGGCGTGAAGCGCGGCTCGTGCCCTCGGCACGCTGCGGTGGTGTGGCAAGAGTCCAAAGCGTGCTCGACGTACCTTCGCGTGCTCTCCCATGGCGCCCCCGGAAGTTCGATGCAGCCTCAACAGGCCGGTTACTCGGTGTAGTTCGCAAGATTCATCGAGTAACAGCGTGCCGCTTCCGCTTCGGTTTGCGCAACGTTGAATGGATGCTTTGAACCTCCATTCACTCGATCGAGTTGAACGTGAGGCGACGAGCCGCCGCCCCTGATAGGGAAGACGCATGCCAAATGTGAAGCCGTCCACCGTGCTCGGGCGCCAACTCGGCGACGATCTACGACGACTCCGTGAAGCCGCCGGTCTGTCGACGTTCCAAGCAGCCGATGTGCTCGACTGCACCAAGGGAAAGATCAGCCGGATGGAGAACGGTCACGTTCCCGTTCGATCTCCCGACCTCATCGCTCTCATGGGGGCCTACGGGGTCTCGGACGAGGAGACACGGGAACGCCTCATCGCGCTTGCCCGTAAGGCCAACCGCCGGCGCAGAGACGGATGGTGGCACCAGTTCGGCTCGGTGCTCGCTGACACCTACCGGGACTACATCGAGATGGAGAGCATCTGCGACCGCATCCGGACGTACCAGGTGCAACTGGTGCCTGGGCTTCTCCAGACAGCCGAATACGGACGGGCTGTCACGGTCGCCTCTCGGGCGTGGCAGAGCGCTGAGGAGGTCGATCGGTTCGTTCAGGTGCGCATGGCACGGCAGGAGCGTCTCACCGACGAGTCACCGTTGGACCTCTGGGCTGTCCTCGCCGAGGGTGTGCTGCGCCAGCAGGTGGGCGGGTCGGCTGTCATGCGTGGCCAGTTGGAGCACCTGGCCACCATGGCGGAGCGATCCAACATCACCATCCAGGTGCTGCCGTTCTCGCGTGGGGCTCACTCGGGTATGTTCGGCCCGTATCTGCTGCTGAGCTTTCCACAGGTGGCGTCACTGGACCTCGTCCTGACCGAGACGCCGACGGGCAACCTGTGGAGAGAGCAGGAACCCGAGGTGGCTCGATACCGCGAGCTGTTCGACGATGCCCGCACCGCTGCTCTGCCGCCACATGAATCGCTCGGTCTGATTCGCCGCATCGCCAAGGAGTACGCACCATGAACGTGAAGTACCTGGAAAACCCCGACCCGGCTCGTCTTGCATGGCGTGCCAGCAGCTACAGCGGAGGCCAGGGGGAGTGCGTGCAGGTCGCTGATGGCGTTCCGGACCTCATACCCGTCCGCGACAGCAAGCGCCCGACGGTCCAGGTGATCGCCTTCCCACACGCCGCGTGGCGTGCCTTCGTTGCGACCCTGGGCTGAACTGCGTCAGCCCAGGACCGTCGCGATGGCCAGTGCGATCCGCTCGATCCAGTCGACCGCGTCCGAGACGTCGGCGTCCGTGATCGGGCGGCGTTCTTTGAGGTCTCCGTCCAACAGATCCGCGTCGTGGGCGATGCGGTTTCGGCGGTCGGTGATCGAGATGTACTTCTGCTTGAGTGACTGGGCGTTCATGGCCGTGCGGCCGTGGTTCCACTCGTTGAGCTGAACGGCGGCCTTCGCCCAGATGTCCTCCTCCGTGACCAGCCTCATCGCCTCGCTGATCTTGCGGGGGTTCTGGAGGGCGGCGTTGCCCCACTTGGCCTTGACGTGCTCGGAGACGGCATCCGCCAGCGTTGTCGTGCCGCGCCGGACCTCCTCCACCTTGACGAGCGGCAGCTCGAACTTGGTGAGCTGGTAGGGCATGCCTGGGCTGTCCTCCGCCGCCAACTCGGCCACCCGCCGGTACAGCTCCTCGTGGAACCAGTGGTCGATCGCGCTCACGGCCTGGACCCAGGCGGCGCGGTAGAAGTCGCCGATGTCGATGACGGGGGACTGGAAGGGAGCCAGCGCCCGACCGGCGACGATCATCTTCCGCGCGTACTCGATGTTGGTCAGGAACGCTCGGAACTCGCGTGTCTGCGGCTGTGCGGGCGGCACGGCAACTCCCCCGTCTCGCTTGATCGGAACCGGGAGTCAGCATTCCGTTACTGACGGGGGAGGGGCAAGTGCGGAGTCGATCAGTTGCTTTCGGTTGGCTGGATCGTGTCGGTGTCGGCGGAGACCTCTCCGCCGAGCGCTTCGGCGATCGCCGCGAACTCGCTCAGGGCGGCCTGTAGATCCTCGACGATCTCCTGAGCGATCACCTCGGGCGGCAGCAGACTGTCAGCGTCATCGAGCGCCGGGTCCTTCATCCAGGTGATGTCGAGGTTCACCTTGTCCTGGGCGATCAGCTCGTCGAAGTCGTAGCACTTGAAGCGTTCGCTCTCGACACGCTCGCTGCGCGGCCTGTCGGCCTGGTACGCCTTGACGAACTCCTCCAGGTCGGCGCGGGTGAGCGGGCGCTGCTTGAGAGTGAAGTGCTTGCCGGTTCGGAAGTCGTAGACCCAGAGCTTGGAGGTGTTGTGCCCGCCGCCGGTGCGCGGCGGCTTCTTCTCGAAGAAGAGGACGTTGGCCTTGACGCCGCCGGCGTAGAAGATGCCGGTGGGCAGGCGGAGAATGGTGTGCAGGTCGAACTCCTCGAGGAGCCGGCGCCGCACCTTCTCGCCTGCGCCGCCCTCGAAGAGCACGTTGTCCGGGAGGACGACGGCGGCACGGCCATCCATCTTCAGCAGCGACATGATGTGCTGGAGGAAGTTGAGCTGCTTGTTGGTGGTCGTGGCACGGAAGTCGTCCCGTTCATAGGAGATGTCCTCGCGCTCGACCTTCCCGTCCGTTCCGACGACGGTGATCGCGGACTTCTTACCGAAGGGCGGGTTGGCGAGGACGAGAGAGGCATGCCTGTCGGGCTTCGCGGCGAGGGCGTCGCCGACCGTGATGAGGGATTCGCCGTCGGCGTCTCCGATCCCGTGGAGCAGCATGTTCATCGCGGCGAGCCGGGCCGTGCCGGTGACCAGTTCGTTGCCCCAGATCGAGCGGGTTCCGAGAGCGAGACGCTGCTCTCGGGTGACGTCCTGCATGTGGTTCTTGCGGATGTAGTCGTGTGCCGCGATAAGGAAGCCACCGGTGCCGCAGGCCGGGTCGGTGATGGTGTCCTCTGGCTGCGGTCGCATTACGTCAACCATGGCGTCGATCAGTGCGCGGGGCGTGAAGTACTGACCGGACCCGGTCTTGGTGTCCTCGGCGCCCTTGGCGAGCAGACCTTCATAGGCATCGCCCTTGAGGTCCGTTCCCTGGATCGTCCACTCTTCCTTGCCGATGAGGTCGACGACCAGCTTTTCGAGGAGAGCGGGCTCGGTGATGCGGTTCTGAGCCTTGGCGAAGATCGTGCCGAGGGTGGTTCCGGGGCTCTTGGCGAGCTCTTCGAGGATCTTGCGGTAGTGAACTTCGAGCTCGATGCCCCTCCGATGAACAAGCGACTGCCAGTCGCACTCGGGAGGAACGACGGCCCTGGCTTCTTTCTCGGTGAAGGGGTCGGAGGCGATCTCATCGACCATCTTCAGAAAGAGGAGATACGACAGTTGCTCGACATACTCGATTGTCGAAAGGCCGTTGTCCCGTAGGACATTGCAGTAGTTCCAGAGCTTGGCGACCAGCGTGCTTGTATGCGCATGCGACTGGACGGGCGTAGCTGAGGTCACAGCGGAAGCTCTTCCTGAACGGCGTTGGGTGCGGGAACGAAGCGTGCGGGCGGCGGCAGTGTATCTGTGCTAGGGGCGTCTCTGGAGCCGCGAGTCTGCTCGGTGCTGCACGTGACCCCACGCATTTGCTGCCAACTCGGCCCTTCGTGGCTACTTCGGTTTGCCGTTGAATGAGGCGCCTCCTCGGAGGCATCACTGGGAACGAGTTCCCCGCTGAAAGCATGCAAGAGTAGTGAAAGTCGAAGATGATTAGCCTTTTTAAGCGCTGCATCGAGCTGGTGGGTTAGGCGAGCGATGCGGTCCCCAAGTTGATAGATTGTGCTGACGATTCTCCGCTGGGTCGCCAATGGGGCGAGGGGTACAGGAATCGACGCAACCTTTGCCTTGTTGAGTGCCGGTTGATTGCCCCCTGAACTGGCCCTGCGTGTCTCGAGATAGCGCTGCTCAAGAACGAGGTAAATATATTCTGGCAGAACTCTTGTCTCGGATACGCGAATTGATGCACAATTTTGGTTATGCGCGGCCTCGATGTCAAGGATTGCTGCCTGTCCTCTCGTTTTCCCTTCTCCGATCATGGCGATCATCACTGTTCCTGGCGGATGTAGGCGTGCTTTCTTGTTGGAAATCGCTTCTTCGCTGATGTGTTCGCGAGTGCCTGAAATCCGCCCAAAGCTGACTTCGCCGCTGGATACCCAAGGGATTGCCCCAGCCCAAAGGCTCGAGTTTGTGCGACTTGGAGTGGTGCCAACATTGACGGTGAAGAGGTCACCCACTGTCGTCCAGATCCATCCCCTTGGGATGCTCCAGGGGGTGTCCTGGCGAGCGAGATGTGCCCGTGGTCTAAAATCCTCCGCTGTTCCTTCTGAAAGGTCCAAAGGGATTCCTTCTCCGCGAAGAGCGCGGCTGATCGCCGTCTGTCGCACTTTTCCGGAGCGCGACATCGAGCGTCGCAACAGTGTGCCAGCAGTCTCGAGGTGGGACAGATGGTATCCGAGGGTCTCGATGATGCGGTGCTGTTCTGCAAGCGGGGCAATTGGGATCTGTAGGTCCATCAAGGCTGCGGTCGATAGCGAGGCGACCGTGGTTCCCGCTTTTCGGCACTTACGGAGAATGGGCCCCTCGTATGCGCGGAGGGCCCAAGCCACCCAGAGCGGTAGGATTCCCTCATGGGGATGGACCGCCTTTATGTCCTGGTTGAGTGTTGCAGCGAATGGGATGAATGCTACGGGCACCTTGCGCTCCAAAATGCCCGACCGCATGACAATTGCGACCGATCCGGCAGGCACAAGACGTACCGCAGTTTTTTCTATCGCGGCTTTGGTGATGCGCTTCTGTGTTGTGGAGATTACCTCCTCTCCCATGTCCTTTGGGGAAATCCAAGGAATTGATCCAGAAGTCCAGAATTCGGCGTGACTCTTTGAAGGGGTGCTGCCGCCGTACCAGTCCCCGAGGTCGCCAAGACGTACCGAGGACCACCCTGTTGGAAGTCTTGCCTCACTCAACTTGCTCAAGCCAACTCTCGATTCAACTCATCCAGCAAATCCCGAACATCCCGCCCCGAAAACGCGTGCGCGAAGCCGCGTCCGCCGCCGCGCCCCTTGAACGGCTCGGCGTTGAACTCACCCGTGCTGATGCCGACGTCGCTCGCGACCACGTCCCTTATGGCCCGCAGCCACCACATCTGTTCCTCCGAGAACCTCGCTCCGGCCTGCTCCTGCCGGAGCAGCCAGCCCTCGAAGCGCTCGTTCACCGTTTCCCGGTAGGGCCGGAGTTCCGCTTCCACGCCCAATTCATACCGGATCAGCGATATCAGGTCCGGCACCCCGGCCTCGCGTCCGCCGCCGGGGGACTGCACGGCCGCGCCCAGGTCCGCGTAGTACGTCCACAACGTCTGCGGCGTCCAGGCGTATGGCGGTCGGCGGATCTCCAGGCACAGCTCCTTCATTGCCGCGTACGCGTCGCCCGGCGAGACCCCTCGTGGGCCCGACAGGGCGATGTTGATCGCCGCGATGCGGTCGCGCTCGTCCTCCAACAGGCGACTCCAGCGGCCGATCTCCTCCCGGGCGCGCTCCTCCCTCGGGACCTCCTCGACGTCCGTCACCGTCACGGCGGTGAACTCGTCGAAGACGTAGTCCTTGTCGCGCCGGATTTCGATGATCAGCCGTCGAAGCTCGGGGCTGCCGGTGAGCGGCGCGATGGCGTCCTCCACCAGCTTCCGTGCCGCTGCCCGGCCGCCGTCGTTCAACGCCCGCTCCTGGCGGTCGGGGTCGACGGCCCTGACGATCGCCCCGGCGATCTCCGACAGCGTTCGGCCGCCCGCCGCCTGCGTCAACTGCTCGCGCTCGTCGTCGTTCAACTGCTGGTTCAGCCGTGCCAGCCGCCCGGCCAGGATCTCCGCCTCGCTCGCGCTGATCGACTTCGTCCCGGCCTTGTCCAGCAGCTTGGCGAGCGAAACCTGCCGCTCGCCCGCCGGAACCAGCGGCTTGGCGTCGACGAGCGGCGAGTCCGTCACGCCCACCGCGTCCACGAGCACGAACCGGTCCTTGCGGACCGAAACGTCGGCCTCCGGGGTGACCTCCTGGAGCTCGGTCGGGTCGATGGTCCGGGCGCCCCGGCCCTTCATCTGCTCGAAGAGCACCGCGCTGCGCACCTCGCGCAGGAAGATGACGCACTCCAGGGCCTTCACGTCCGTCCCCGTCGCGATCATGTCGACCGTGACCGCCACCCGCAGCTTCGGCGACGTCCGCAGCGCGCGGATCAGCTCGTCCGGGTCCTCGCCGGCCTGGCGGCTCTTGTAGGTGATCTTCTTGGCGAAGTCGTCCCCGCGCCCGAAGACCTCCTTGACCTGGGCCAGGACGTCCTCCGCGTGGTCCTCGCCCACCGCGAAGACCAGCGTCTTCGGCAGCTCCTTCCGCCCGGGGAACCAGCGCTGCCAGTTGTCCCGGAAGGTGGTCAGCACGGCGCGGATCTCGTCGACGGCCACCACCGACCGGCCGATCTGCCCGGTCGTGTACGTGAAGTCGTCGTCGAGCTCCTGGTACCGCTGGCGCCTCGTCTTGCGGTCCTTGACACGCACCGTCGTGCCGGACTCGATCGTCGCGGCGCCCCGCTCCCGCAGGTCGGTGTGGAGGCGGACGACGTCGAAGTCGACGTTCACCCCGTCCGCGACCGCCTGCGGATAGGTGTACTCGGAGACCAGGTTGCGGTTGAAGAAGCCGAGGGTCTGGGGCGGCGGGGTGGCGGTCAGGCCGACCAGGTGCGCGTCGAAGTACTCCAGCACGCCCCGCCACTGGCCGTAGATCGAGCGGTGGCACTCGTCCACGACGATCAGGTCGAAGGACTCGATCGGCACCCGCGGGTTGTAGCCGACCTCGATGGGGTCGTCCGTCTCGTAGGTCTCCTCGTAGGCCGTGGAGTCGGCGGCCTCGTCGTTCGCCTCGTCGTCGACCAACTGCTCGCCCCGCAGCAGCCGGTACATCTTCTGGATGGTGCAGATGACCACCGAGGAGGTCTCCTGCAGCCCGGCCGCGCCCAGCCGGTCCACGTTGTAAATGTCGGAGAACTTCCGGCCGTCGTCGGGCGTGGTGAACCTGCGGAACTCGTCGAGCGCCTGCTTGCCCAGGTTGTTGCGGTCGACGAGGAACAGCACCCGGCGGGCCTTGGCGAACTTCAGCAGCCGGTACGTCTGGGCCACGGCCACGAAGGTCTTGCCGGCGCCGGTCGCCATCTGGATCAACGCCCGCGGCCTGTCCTCGCCCAGCGACTTCTCCAGGCCGCTGATCGCGTCGATCTGGGCCAGCCGCAGCCCGTTGGCCTCCAGGACCGGCAGCCTGCGCAGCGCGGCGCGGAACGTCGGTGCCTCGGTGGTCTCGTCGGCGCGCCGCATCCAGTCGGCGACCGTTTCGGGGCGGTGGAAGGAGAAGACCCCGCGGGAGCGGGCGTCGGGGTCGAGCCGGTTGACGAAGTACGTCTCCGTGCCCGTGGTCGCGTAGCGGAACGCGAACGGCTCGCCCGGGCGCCAGACGGCCAGACTGTGCTTTTTGGCGACGCCGGCCGCGTACCGGTCGTTCTGCACCACGGCGCTGGACAGGTGGTCGCCCTCCCGCTTGGCCTCCACCACGCCGACGATCCGGCCGTCGACGTACAGCACGTAGTCCGCTCGGCCCGTGGCGAGCGTGAACTCCCGCACGGCGACGCCCTGCCCGGCCTGCGGGTTGACCTCGTCGCGGTCCTGGACGAGCCAGCCCGCGTCGCGCAGCATCTCGTCGATGCGGGCCCGCGCCTGCACCTCGTTGAGTGGCGCCGGCCGCTGCGCGCGGCGGATGATGCCGTCACGCCGCTCCTCGTGCACGCGGCGGGGCTGCCGCTGGGCGGCCTGGTACTGAGCCTGCTGGGCGGTGCGGAGCCCGGTGATCTCCGTGGTGAGCTCTTCGAGGCGGGCCAGCAGCTCCTTCTTGTTGGCCTCGGCACTGGCGATCAGGCGCTCGGCCTCGACGCGCGCCTTCCGCTCGGCTTCGAGAGCGTCGCTGGACTCGGCGAGCCGGGTCCTGGCCTGGGTGAGCGCCTGGCGGTGCCCGTCGAGGGCCTCCTGCAACTGGGCGAGCTCGGCGGGGTCGGTGACCTGCGCGGTGTCCCCGGGGTCCGTGGGCGGGACGAACTCGGCCACCGACCGCCGGCCGTCGATCGCGTCGTGGAACCAGAGCCCCAGCTTGTAGCAGACGCGGACGGCGGTCAGCGCGCGCGTGGTGTCGAAGAGATGGGCGTGCGCCGCCCTGTTGCGGTCGCGGCGCAGCTGGTCGAAGTCCCTGCGGATCTCGGGGACGAGCACGCCCGCGCGGGTCAGGGCGACCAGCCGGTCGATCTGGCGGTCCCCCTCGACGCGCATCCCCATGCGCGTGACGAGCTCCTCCGCCAGGACCTCGCCGAACTGTCCGGCCTGCACGAGGGACGAGTTGGGGTTGCTGAAGACCGTGGCCTCGGCGGACGCGCCGTAGAGCGACAGCAGCGGTTGGTACTGGAAGAGGACGCCGAAGTTGGGTGATCTCCGAGCGAAGTCCCGAAGCCGGTCGTCCACGGTGCCTGTCCCCCTCGTCGCCCTGCGTTTCGGTGACAGGCCAGTTTACGCGGCCGGGCGTGGACGCCATCGGCACCGAGTGGGCGTAAAATGGACTCGGCTTAAGTAAGATTCAATCTACGTAAAATGCAATCTACCTTTATGAGACGGGAGGTGCTGGGTGGCGACCACGTTCACGGGGCGAGCGGCTGACCTCGACCTGCTGGGCCGACAGCTTGGTCTCGTCGTCGGTGGCGGAGGTCCCACCCGCGGCCGGGCCGTGATCATGACAGGGCGGCGGCGGGTGGGGAAGTCCCGCCTGGTCCAGGAGTTCTGCGACCGGTCGGGGCTTCCCTACCTGGTGTTCCAGGCCACCCGGGGGAGGAACGCCGTCGCCGAGCGGGCGGACTTCTCCGCGACGCTCGCGCAGTCCGCGCTGCCCGGTGCCGAGCTGCTGGGCGGGCTCCGGGCCGGGGACTGGAACCAGGCGCTCCGCTCCCTCGCGGCCGCGGTCCCGGAGGACGGCCCGAGTATCGCGGTGATCGACGAGGTCCCGTGGCTGGTGGAGCAGGACGCGGAGTTCGAGGGGGCGTTGCAGACGGTCTGGGACCGCCACCTGTCGGCGAAGCCGATCCTGCTGGTCCTGGTCGGCAGCGACATGTCGGTGATGGAGGCGCTGCAGACGTACGGTCGTCCGTTCTTCGGCCGGGCCGCGAAGATGACCGTGCGGCCCCTCCACCTCGCTGACGTGCGGGCCATGACCGACCTGGACGCGGCGGACGCGGTGGACGCGCTGCTGATCACCGGGGGCTTCCCGGAGATCGTCCAGTCGTGGCGGCCGGGAATGAACCGTGGGGAGTTCCTGCGTGAGGCCGTGAGCAACCCGCTGTCGCCGTTGCTCGCGGCGGGCGAGTTGTCGTTGCTCGGGGAGTTTCCCGAGTCCTCGCACGCGCGAGCGGTGCTGGAGGCGGTCGGCAGCGGCGAACGGACGTTCTCAGCGATCGCCGCACAGGCCGGAGGCGCGGGCGCCCTGCCCTCCGGAACGCTCTCACCGCTGCTGAACACCCTGCAGTCCAAGCGGATCCTGGCCGCTGACCTGCCGTTGTCGACCAAGGCGGACACCAAGAACAAGCGCTACCGGATCGCCGACCCCTACCTCCGGTTCTGGCTGGCCTTCCTGAAACGGGGAATTCCGCTCGTCGAACGGGGACGCGGAGAGTTGGCTCTGGAGCGTATCGAGCGCTCCTGGACCTCATGGCGCGGCCGAGCGGTCGAGCCGGTCGTCCGCGAGTTGTTGCTGCGCCTGCTGCCCGACGAGCGCTGGCCCGAGACGGAAGCGATCGGCGGCTGGTGGAACCGGCTGAACAACCCCGAGATCGACCTGATCGGCGCCGACCGTGAACCGATCGCGGGCGCGGTGCACTTCATCGGCTCGGTCAAGTGGCTGGAGTCCCAGCCATTCGGTCGCCGGGACTACGACGCCCTGGCCAGGGACATGCTGGCGGTGCCCGGCGCCAGGAGCGACACACCGCTGGTGGCCGTCTCCCGTAGCGGCGTCGCCGCCGATCTCCCGCTCGCCGCCCACTGGGGGCCGGAGGACCTGGTCCGCGCCTGGCAGCACTGAGGCGCCGAACCGCCAGCGGCGCGACTCCGGTCCCGCCGCGTAGGGTGCCCGCATGACGCTGACGCCTGGGATGGAGATACCGGGGGAGTTCGCGCGCGGCACCGTTGCGCGCGAGGGCGAGCGTGGGGCGGTATGGCTGGCCGAACTGCCGCGGACGGTGGACGAGTTGGTGGAGCGCTGGGGGTGTGTGCCGGACGGCGCGGTGCGGCACGGCGGGGTCGGCGTCATCGTCCCGGTTCGGCGGTCCGGCGGGGAGGCCGCGGTGCTCAAGGTGTCGTTCCCGCATCCCGGGAACGACCACGAGCCCGACGCCTTCGAGGCGTGGGGCGGGCGCGGGGCGGTGCTGCTGCACGAGCGGGACGACGACCGGTACGCGATGCTGCTGGAGCGGGTAGGGGCGGCGACGCTGGCCGAACTCGTCGATGGCGACGAGGTGGTGGCGATCGCCGGGCGGCTCAGCCGCCGGCTCGCGGTCCCCGCGCCGCCCGCGCTGCCGCGGCTGCGGGCGCGGACCGAGCGGTGGGCCGAGGAACTGCGCGTCGGCTCGGCGGAGTTCGGGCACCCGCTGCCGGGCCGGGTGGTCGACGCGGCGGTGGCGACCGTCACCGAGTTGGGCGGAGACCGGTCCGACACCCTGATCCACGGCGACCTGCACGCCGGGAACATCCTGCCCGCCGAGCGCGAGCCCTGGCTGGCCGTCGACCCCAAGGGGTGGGCCGGCGACCCCGCCTATGACGCCGGCACGCTGCTGAAGTCCCGCGCCGTGACGTTCCTCGGCGCGGACGATCTGCCGAAGGCCGTCCGGCGGGTGATCGACGTCTTCGCCGACGCCGCCGAGCTCGACCGGGAACGCGTGTTGCGCTGGGCCCAGTTCCACGCCGTGCAGACCACGTTCTGGGGGCGCCGCCACGGCTTCCGGATGGCACGCGGCGGCCCGCGCCTTGACCAGCTCACCGCGTTCGCCGACCACCTGGCGGTGCTGCTCACCGAACTCGCCGGACGGTCCGCCTGACGCTCAGCGCGTGGGCTCGCGCCCCGCGGCGAGTTCGGCGAAGACGTGATCCGGGTCGTGTTGCTTCCAGTAACGGAACATGAGGGAGAGGCCGTTTTCCTCGCCCGTGGGCAACGAGCCGATCGGCAGCGCCGGGTCGACGAGGAAGCGGGGCTCGTCCCACTGCTGCGCCACAACCGCGAGCGGGCGACGGTCACCCGCCACCAGGATCCAGGTGGCCCGCCCGCCCGCGATGGTCGCGAGAAAGTGGCGCTCGAGCAGCCGCGCGACGATGTCGGCCAGCGGGGTCTCCGGCGGCAGCTCGGTCGTCTCGGCGTGCGGGAGGACGTCGTCGCCCATCGCGACGCTGCCGCGGTCGACCGTGACCCTCATCGGCGTGCCCGGGCCCACCAGGCCGCGGCCTGGTCGGCGCGGCCCGTCGCGTTGAGCAGTTCGGCCAGCCGCTCGCTCGCGCCCACGTGGCCCTGCTCGCCCGCGGCGGCGTACCACCGCTCGGCCTCGGCCGGTTCGCCGAGCTGCTCCTTCAACCGGCCCAGGTTGGCCATCCCGTCGGTGCTGCCGACCTTGGCCGCTTCGGTGAACCACCGCTCGGCCTCCCCGGTCACGCCCTGGAGCACGTACTGGATGGCCAGGTTGTTCATGCCGGTCGCGCTTCCGGACTCGGCGGCGCGCCGGTACCAGTCCATGGCCTCGTCGCGCAGTCCGGCGCGGCTGGCGAAGGTGCCGAGGTCGTTCATGGCGGCGGCGTGGCCCCCCGCGGCGGCCCGGCGGTACCAGTGCTCGACCTCGTCCTGCCGCTCGGGCCGGGGGAGCGAGGCGCCGAACTCGTACATCGCCCACGGGTCCCCGGCCTCGGTGGCGCGCTCCAGCCACCGTGCCGCCTCCTCGTGCCGGCCCGTCGTCCTGGCCAGCCACAGCAGGCACTTGACCGAGGTGACGTCGCCGCGTTCGGCCGCCGGGCGGAAGTGCCGTTCGGCGGCCTCCACCATGCCGGACTCGGCGAGCCGCGAGCACCACACGGTGACCTCGAACTCGTCGTCGACGGCGGCCGCCTGCGGCAGCACCGTCATCGCGGCGGGCCCGATGCCCCGGCCCAGTATGTCGTCGTCGCTCATGGCGCCAACCTACCGAGCGCGCCCCGGCCGTCCGTAGGAAAGCGCGGCGGCGAGCTGGCAGGAAGTGGCCGCGGGGGGCGGTCGCCGACGTAAGCCGACGTGAGCCGCCGTAAAGCGGACGCAACAGACCGCCCGAACGTTTTTCACGCCCGGGACGTACGGTGCGTGCGGCCCGCCACCCGTCCGAAAAGGGGCGAGAGGCGGGCATCCTTCGCACCCTCATGAAGTAAGGCCCGACGTGACGACCTTCCCCCGGCGTGTGAAACGCCTCGCCACCCTGCTGGCGCTCGCCTGTTGTGCCGGCCTCGCCGTCCCGGGCGTCGCCTCCGCCGCTTCCGGTGACGCCGACCCCGAGGTGGCCTCGGGCCCGTCCTGGTCCGTGACCCGTGTCGCGGGCGGTTTCGAGGTCTCCCTGGAACTCGACAGGACGCCGCCCGTCACGGCGAGCGCGCCCACCCTCGCCGTCGACGGCCGCGTCCTCGGCCCCGCGACCGAGTCCGCCGACGGGCGCACCCTCTCCCTGGTCACCAACGACCCCTCGGTGGCGGACGCCACCGAGGTCACCACCGACGCCTTCGGCACGGAGGCGACGGCCGGCGACCGCGAGCAGGCGGCACCCGCGCCGGCCCCCGCCGGCGACCAGGAGGCGCTGGCCGCCGACCCGGCGCGCCGCGGCGACCACGAGGTGTACGAGGCCGAGTACGACTTCGGCGACCAGGCGGTCCCGCTGCTTAACATCGGCGGCATCCGCGGCGAGATGACGGGGAAGATCTACCTTCCGGACGGCCGCGGCGAGGCGCCCGTCGTCGTCTTCCTGCACGGCCGGCACACCTCCTGCTACGGCTCCGGTGCCGCCAACCCGGCGCGCTGGCCCTGCCTGGCCTCGCCGGACAGCTCCGAGCAGCGGTTCCCCATACCCAGTCACCTCGGCTACGAGGACCCGGCCCGCGTGCTGGCCAGCAACGGCTACGCCGTCGTCTCGATCTCCGCCAACGCGATCAACGCCAACGACAACCAGCTCTCCGCCGACCACGGCGCCCAGGCCCGCGGCCAACTCGTCCTCGACACCCTGCGGATGCTGGAGCGCGCCAACGACGGGCAGGCCGTCGGCTTCCACGACGCGTTCACCGACCGGGACGTCAGCCTCGACGACGCCCTCAGCGGCGACCTGCGGCCGGCGGACCTCGTCGGCCGCCTCGACCTGGACGACGTCGGCCTCATGGGCCACTCGCGCGGTGGCGAGGGAGTGGTCGCGGCCGCCACCCTCAACGACGCCCGGCCGGTGGCGCGGCAGTACGGGATCGACGCGGTGCTGCCGCTCGCGCCCGTCGCCTACGACCGCATCACGCTGCCCAACACGGTGACGGCGACGATCCTCCCGTACTGCGACGGCGACGTGGAGAACCTGATGGGCCAGCACATCGTCGACGACTCGCGGCACGCCTTCGACGACGACGTGCTCCGCTCGGCGGTCCTGGTGATGGGCGCCAACCACAACTACTTCAACACCGTCTGGACGCCCGGACTCTTCCCCGCGGCCACCGCCGACGACTGGGCCTCCTTCGCACCCGCGGGCGACGACCCGACCTGCGACGCCGCCGCGGCGACCACCACCCGCCTCACCGCGGCGGAACAGCGGGAGGTCGGCGTCGCCTACCTGGCCGGCTTCTTCCGTCTCGTGCTGGGCGGGGAGGAGGAGTTCCTGCCGCTCTTCGACGGCTCGGACGTGATCGCCCCCTCGACGGCCCCGTTCGCCACCATCACGGTCACCGCCAACCAACCCGCCCGCTCCCGCCTCGACATCGCCACCTTCGAGCGGACGTCCACGGCCGTGCGCGCCTCGGGCGACGCCACCGCGGAGGTGTGCGCCAGCATGGGCGGCCAGGGCGGGGTCACCCTGCCGCAGCCCCGGCCGTTCTGCGCCACCACGGTCGACCAGGCGGCGCTCCCGCACTGGTCACCGGCCCTGTGGGCGCCGAACGTCCCCTCCTCGCCGATGCTCCACCTGTCGTGGACCTCGGGCGACGGCGATCTCCGGGTGAGCCTCCCGCGCGGCCGGCGCGACCTCGCCGACTACGAGCGGATCTCCGTGCGGATGGCCGCCGACGCGTCCGTCGCCACCGCGACCGACGTCACCGTCAGCGTCACCGACGGCGACGGCGAGACGTGGTCGGCGCCCGTCTCGGAGCTCAACGCCGACGCCGTCACCCGGCTCCCCGGCGCGGACCACCCCTGGCTGCGCAAGATCATCCTCCAGCAGGTCAGCATCCCGACCGCCGCTCTGGACGGGCTCGACCTCACCGACGTGCGCGAGGTGCGCTTCACGCCGGCCACGGACTCCGGCGGCGTCTACCTCTCCGACCTGACCGCCGAGAACCCGGCCGTCGGCGCCCGCCGCCCCGCCCGGCAGGCGACCGTCGACATCGCGTCGACCCGCGTCGAGGAGGGCTCGGGCCCCGGCACCGCGCAGGTCGCGGCCGTGCTCTCGCAGCGCGTCGGCCACCCGGTCACCGCGTACGTCAGCGTCTTCGGCTCCGCCCAGGGGCGGGCCGGGGTCACGATGCGGGAGGTCACCTTCGCGCCCGGCCAGGTCTGCGTGCCGGTGGCGGTCCCCACCTACGGGGACACGCTCCCGGGCGCGACCGCGACGACGTCCTTCAAGGTCTCGGCGACGAACGTCTCGGGCGCCGTGATGGGCGACGCCGGCTTCGGCACGCTGACCGTCCGCGAGGACGACGGCGTCACGGGCGGTTCCCCGGCGCCTGAGGTCGGCGAACGGGGCGACGTCTGCGCCGAGTACGCGGCCGCCGGGCGTACCGGCGGGCTGCGGGTCTCAGGACCGGTCACCGCCGGCTCGACCGTCGAGGTCGGCGCGCGGGGCTACCGGGCGGGCGAGAGCGTGGAGTTCGCGCTGGGCGCCACGTCCCTCGGCCGGGCCGTCGCGGACGACCGGGGCGCGGTCGCCTTCGAGGCGGCGGTCCCGGCCGGCGCCCCGACCGGCGAGGCCACGCTCACCGCGACCGGCGCCGGCTCCGGGTACACCGCCGAGGCCCGGGTGCGGGTGCGGCCCGCGCGCTGACGCCCCGTCCGCCCGCGACCGTGGCCGGGCCCCGACAAAGGGCCCGGCCACGGTCAGGGCTCGTCAGGGCTTGAACGCGACGCCGGCCAGCAGGCTGACCTCGGCGTCCGTCATCGTCTCCCGGGCCAGCACGTGCAGCCGCGCGCTGGACTCGTAGGGGCGCCAGCGGTGGGCCACCTCGAGTCCCGGCTCCACCAGGTCGAGCCCGGCGAAGAACCGCTCGACCTCGGCCCGCGTGCGCACCTGCGCCGGGGTGCCGCTGGCCCGGTAGATCTCGACGGCCTTCGCCGTGGCCACGGGGTCGAAGTCCGGCGTGGCGTGGCTGATCGTCAGGGCCGAACCGGACGGCACGGCGTCCACCAGCGTCTTGACCACGCCGTAGGGGTCCCGGTCGTCCGGCATGAAGTGCAGGACCGCGCAGAGGCTGAGGGCCACCGGCCGGGTGAGGTCAAGCGTCGACGTCAGCTCGGGGGCGGACAGGATCGACTTCGGATCGGTGCCGTCCGCCCTGAGGTACGCGGTGCGGCCCTCGGGGGAGCTGTCCAGTAGCGCCTGCGCGTGGGCCAGCACCAGCGGGTCGTTGTCGACGTACACCACCCGGCACTCGGGGGCGACGCTCTGGACCACCTCGTGCAGGTTGGGGGAGGTGGGGATGCCCGTGCCGATGTCGAGGAACTGCCGGATGCCGGCCTCGGCTAGCGTCCGCACGGCCCGGTGCATGAAGGAACGATTCTCCCTGGCGAGCGTGATGATGCCCGGGTACACCGTCAGGGCCTGTATGGCGGCCTTGCGGTCCGCCTCGTAGTTGTCCTTGCCGCCCAGGAAGAAGTCGTACATCCGTGCGGAGTGGGGCCGGCCGAGGCGAAGGTCCTCAAGCCCCACCTCGGGGATGGCGGCGATGGCGGGCTCGTTGCCGTCCATGACAGCCCTTTCGTCTCGACGCTCGGTGCGCTCACGGTGCCGCCATGGTAATCGCGCGCCGTGCCCCGGCACGACACGCAACTCCCTTGCGCAACAGGCGTGTCGAGGTAACGCACGTCAGCCGAGGTCGGTGACGGGCGTGCCGGGCGTGTGCGCGGCGAAGAGCGGATCAGGATCGCCGCGCTGGCGTTGGCCGCGCTGGTCGACGGCTGGGTGGTGCACGAGGCGCTCGACGCGACGTCCGCACGCGGCCGGACCGGGCTCGGCGACGCGGTGGCGCTCCTGGTGGACGGGCTGCGCGCCCGGGAAAGCTGAGCCCCGACCAGCACACCTAGGGCCGCAGCCGCGTCGCCGGCGTGGCGTCGCGGGTGCGGCGGCCGCGGATCAGGGTGTCAGCGGTGAGGGCCAGCACCAGCACGAGGCCGGTGACGATGTAGCGGGAGGCCGTGTCCAGGTTCAGCAGCGTCAGGCCGTTGGAGATCGACGTGATGACGAGCACGCCGACCAGCGCGGACCAGGCGCTGCCCCGGCCGCCGAAGAGGCTGGTGCCGCCGATCACGGCCGCGGCGATGGCGGTCAGGAACGTCTCGGTGCCGCCCGTGCCCTGGTTCGCCGCGGCCAGCCGCCCCGTCGCCAGGACGCCGCCGAGCGCCGCCAGCGTCGAGCAGGCGACGAAGCAGGACACCGTCGTGCGCCGCACCGCCACCCCGAGGAGCAGCGCCGACCTGGGGTCGCCCCCCACCGCGCGCACCGCCCGGCCCCAGCGGGTGCGGCGCAGCAGCACGTCGACCACGACGACGAGCGCCACCAGCAGCACCACCGGGTAGCCGATGCCGCGCTCCGTGCCCAGGTAGGCGACGGTCACGGCGAGCACCGTGGCGAGACCCGCCACCCGCAGCAGCAGCCTGGCCAGGCTGATCCGCGGCAGCCCGGCCCGCATCCGCCGGGCCCGCTCCACCAGCTGGACGGCCGTGACCACGGCGACCGCGGCGGCCACCAGGCTCCAGGCCGCGAGCGGGGAGAGGAAGCTCTCCTGCGCGAAGCGCACAAGAGACGATTCGAACGGCAGGTTGATCGAGCCCTGTGGGCCGAGCACCCGGAGCTGCACGCCGGCGAGGGCGAGCAGCCCGGCCAGCGTCAGCACGAAGCTGGGCAGCCCGAGCCGGGTGGCGAGCAGTCCGTAGCCGAGGCCGACGACGACGCCCACGGCCAGCGCGAGCAGGATGCCGAGCGCGATCGGCCACTCCTCGGACACGGTGGTGACCGCGACCACGGCCGCGGCGAGCCCGCTGACCGAGCCGACGGACAGGTCGATCTGCCCGACCAGCAGCACCAGCACCACGCCGAGCGCGATCACGCCGGTGGGGACGGACTGCAGCGTCAGGTTCACCAGGTTCTCGGCGGAGAGGAACGCCGGCTCGACGAGGCCGAACACGCCCCAGAGCAGCACCAGGGCGCCGATGACCGGGACCATGCCGAGCTGGCGGTCGGGGACGCGGTGCAGCAGGCGGTGCCAGGGCTCGTCGCCCGTGAGGGTCGCGGCGAGCGTGCGCTGCGACGGCGGTGCGGCGGTTCGGCTCATCGGGGCTTCCTGCCGCTTGGCCGGCTCACCCCGGTCATCGCGGCGAGCAGATCCTCGTACCCGACGCTGGCGGCGTCAAGTTCGCCGCCGATCCGGCCGAGCCGCAGCACGGCGAACCGGTCCGCCACCGCCTGCAGGTCGGCGGCCTGGTGGCTGATGAGGACCACCGCGTGCCCGCGCTCGCGCAGCCGCTCCACCAGGTTGAGCACCTCGGCGGTCTGCCGGACGCCGAGCGCGGCGGTCGGCTCGTCGAGGACGACGACCCGGGGCGAGCCGAGCAGCGCCCGCGCCACGGCCACGACCTGCCGCTGCCCGCCGGACAGGGTCCGCACCGGCACCCGGACCGACGGGACGCCGGTGGCGAGCTGGCCGAGCAGCTCCCAGGCCCTGCGCTCCATCGCGACCTCGTCGAGGAAGCCGCCGCGGGTCGGCTCGTGGCCGAGGAAGAGGTTCTCGACGACGTCGAGGTTGTCGCAGAGCGCGAGCTCCTGGAAGACCGCGGCGATGCCGAGGCCGCGGGCGACGGCGGGGGAGTCGAGCACCACGGGCGCCCCGTCGAGCAGGATCCGGCCGGCGTCCGGCCGGTACACCCCGGCGATCACGCCGGCGAGCGTCGACTTGCCCGCCGCGTTGTCGCCGACGACGGCCAGCACCTCGTGCTGGTGGATGTCCAGGTCGACGTCGATGAGGGCGCGTACCCCGCCGAAGTTCTTCGAGACCCCGCGCAGCGACAGCACTGGCGTGGTTCCCGGGCTCACCGGCCCTCCCGGGACAGGCCAGCGGCCTCGCACGCCGCCGCGTAGTAGGGGGTGCAGATCTCCTCGACCGTGTGCACCCCGCCGTCGACCAGGACCCGCTCCACGTCGTCGACGCCGACCGCCCGGGGGGCAAGCAGCACGCTGGGCACCCCCTGGATGGTGGCGGTGGTGCGGGGGCTCTCGCCGCGCAGCACCCGCACGGCCAGCTCGGCCGCGGTGCGGGCCTGCTCGGTGGTCGCCTTGAAGACGGTCATGTACTGGTCGCCGGAGATGATGCGCTGGGCCGCGGCGAGCTCGCCGTCCTGACCGGTGACGGGCGGCACCGGGTGGATCCCGGCGGCCTTCATGGCTGCGATGGCGCCGCCTGCGATGCCGTCGTTGGCGGCGTAGACGCCGTCGATGCGGTCGCCGAACCTGGCGACCTGGCTTTCCACCCAGTTGGTGGCCATGTCCGGACTCCAGCCCGGGGTGTCGTACTCGGCGAGCACCTCGATGTCCTCTCCTTCGAGGGCACGGTCGACGCCGGCCGCGAGCGCGGCGGCGTTGGGGTCGGTCGGCGAGCCGCGGAGGAGGAGGATGCCAGGCGGCCGGCCGTCCGCCCGGGGGCCCCGCTCCCTGACGGCGTCCTCGACGGCGGTCACCAGGGAGACGCCCTGGAGGTAGCCGATGAGCTCGCTGTCGAACGAGACGTAGTAGTCGATGTCGCCGTCGGCGATGAAGCGATCGTAGGCGATGACGGGCACCCCGTGTCGCCGCGCCTCCCGGACGATGCTGACGGCCGCCGCCGTGTCGACGGCGTCGAGGACGAGCACGTCGGCGCCCCTGACGAGCATCGACTCGGCCTGCTGCTGCTGGGTCGCCGCGTTCTGGTCGGCGTTGGCGTAGTACACCTCGCAGCCGGCGCAGCGCTCCTCCACGACGTGGACGAACGTGGGACGGTCGGTCGTCTCGTAGCGCCCGGTCTTCGCCTCGGGCAGCAGCAGCCCGATGGCGCCCTCCGGCGGGCCGCCCGAGGCGTCGGGCACGCACGCGGTCGCCGCGAACAGCGACAGCGCCGCGAGACAGAGCGCGGCGGCTCGCAGCAGCCGTCGTTGGCCCGTCACGGGGTCACCCCCAGCGCGCCGCTGATCCGGGCCGTGTCCAGGGCGACGGCCAGGGCCCCGCGCACCTCGGCGGCGTCGCCGAGCTCGGAGGCGACCACCCGGACAGGGCCCGCCGTGCTCGGCATGGTGCGCTGCTCCATGACCGTGCGCATCGGGCCGAGCAGGATCTCGCCGGCGTCGGCGAGCCGGCCGCCGACCACCACGATCTCGGGGTCGACCAGGTTGCACAGGTTGGCGGCGGCGACGCCCAGGTGCTGGCCGGTGTCGGACAGCACCCGGCGGCAGCCCGGGTCGCCGTCCTGGGCGCGGAGGATGACGTCCCGCAGCGTGAGGTGCCCGTGGCTGGCGGCGAGCATCCCGAGGAGGGCCGGCGCGCCGACGAACGTCTCCAGACAGCCACGGTTGCCGCACCGGCAGATCGGGCCGTTCTCGTCGATCGTCACGTGGCCTATCTCGCCGGCGCCCCCGGCCCGGCCGTGCACCAGCTGACCGCCCATGACCAGGCCGCCGCCCACTCCGTGGGACACCCGCAGGTAGGCCACGTTCTCGTGGCCCACGGCGGCGCCGAGGCGGGTCTCGGCGACGGCGCCCAGGTTGGCGTCGTTGTCGACGGCCACCGGGGCCGCCAGCTCCTCGCCGAGCACCTCGGGCACCGCCACGCCGTCCCAGCCGCGCAGCATCCCGACCGTCGTGACGCGGCCGGTGCGGCGGTCCACCGGCGTGGGCAGGCAGACGCCCACGGCGAGCAGCTCCTCCGGGCCCGCGTCCAGGGACTCCAGCATCTCCACGACCAGCAGCGCCGCGCGGCGCAGCCCGGCGTCGGCCCGGTGGTCGGGCGCGAGCGGCATCCGCTGGTCGGCGAGCACCTGCATCGCGGCGTCGGCGAGCGCGACCCGCATGGACCGGCTGCCGAAGTGCACCCCGGCCACCAGGCCGAGGCCCCGGGCGAGGGTGACCTGGAGGGCACGCCGACCGCTGCGGGTGGACGGCGACGTGTGCAGCACGCCGCTGGCCGCGAGCTCCTTGACGATGTTGGAGACGGTGGCCGGCGACAGCCCTGTGACCCCGGCCAGTTCTATCTGCGTGAGCGAGCCGTGCCGCTGAACGGCGCTCACGATCCGGGCTCGGTTGGCCTCACGTAGTGAAGTCTGCGAGCCGGGAGTCACCCGGTCAGTGCGCACAGCGGGCAGCTTACCCGCCGTACCCGCGCCCGGTCAGGACCGCGTTCGCCGCCCAGGCCCCAGGGAGCACGCCAGGCGCCACCCTTGGATACACGAGCCGACCGCAAGTAACGATTAGAGGCTCGTTTGGATTTACTTCTTGATTTCAAGGAGGGTCGGTCCTTGGATGTCCGCAGACACCAGGGACGCACCCAGGCGTCCCCCCGGTACGGCAACGAAGGCGTAGGGACAACCCATGCGTGTCAATCGCAGGACCAGCACGATGGTGGCCGGCGTGGCCATCGCCGCCCTGACACTCGGGGCGTGCAGCGGTTCGAGCAACGGCGGCGGTTCGAGCAACGGCGGCGGCGGTTCGAACGACGAGGTCGAGGTCTTCACCTGGTGGGCGGCCGGCTCCGAGAAGGCGGGACTCGACGCCCTGGTGGGCGTGTTCGACGAGCAGCACCCCGACATCGAGTTCGTCAACGGAGCGGTTGCCGGTGGCGCCGGCTCGGCCGCCAAGGACCTCCTGCAGTCCCGCCTCCAGGCCAGCGACCCGCCGGACACCTTCCAGGCGCACGCCGGCATGGAGCTGCTCGACTACATCAACGCGGCGCAGATCGAGGACGTCTCCTCGCTCTACGACGAGTTCGACCTGCGCGAGGCCTTCCCGGCGGACCTGATCGACCTGCTGACCCAGGACGGGCAGATCTACTCCATACCCTCCAACGTCCACCGGGCGAACGTGCTGTGGTCCAACTCCGCGGTGCTGGAGGAGAACGGCATCGACCCGAACCCCAGCTACGCCTCGCTCGACGAGTGGTTCGCCGACCTGGACGCCCTCCAGGACGCCGGCGTCACGCCGCTGTCGGTGGCCACCGCCTGGACCCAGGTGCACCTGCTGGAGACGATCCTCCTCGCCGACCTCGGCCCCGACGCCTACTCCGGCCTGTGGGACGGCTCGACCGACTGGGAGGGCGCCGAGGTCACCGCGGCCCTCGAGGACTTCGAGCGGGCCATGAGCTACACCAACGACGACCGCGACGGCCTCGACTGGCCCGAGGCGACCCAGATGGTCATCGACGGCAACGCCGCGTTCAACGTGATGGGCGACTGGGCCGTCGCCGCCTTCGAGGAGCAGGGCCAGGAACTGGGCACCGACTTCGCCGCGGTCCCGGTCCCGGGCACGGACGGCGTCTTCGACTTCCTCGCCGACTCCTTCACGCTGCCGACCGGCGCCCCCAACCCCGAGGGCTCCCGCGCCTGGTTGGAGACCGTCTCCTCCCTGGAGGGCCAGACGGCGTTCAGCGTGGCGAAGGGCTCCATCCCCGCCCGCGTCGACGCCGACCCGGCCGACTTCTCCGAGTACCAGCAGTCCGCCATGGAGTCCTACGGCCAGGACACCATCGTCTCCTCCCTGGCGCACGGCGCGGCCGTCCCGGTGTCCCAGCTGAACGCCATCACGGACGCCACCAGCAGGTTCACCTCCGGCGCAGCCGACCTCTCGACGTTCCAGTCGGAGCTCGCCGCCGCGGTGGCCACCAGCTGATCACCCGCGCCGACTCGGGAGCACGTCACGGCGCGCCGCCGGCCCTTCCCCGCCGCCGGCGCGCCGTGACGACCAAGGGAGACACGAGACACCGATGACACACACTCTGAAACGCGTCGGGCCGCCGCTGCTGCTGCTCACGCCCTCACTGATCCTCGTGGGCGTGTTCGTCTACGGCCTGATCGCCGTGAACTTCGGGACGTCGACAACCGACATCCACACCGCGGCCCAGACCACGGGACAGGAGCCGTCGACCACCGTCTGGTTCGACAACTACCTCGACCTCCTGGGGAACGAGGCGTTCCAGCACTCGCTGCGGAACCTGCTGCTCTACACCCTGGTCTTCCTGGGCGGCACCATGGTCATGGGCTTCCTGTGGGCGTGGCTGCTGGAGCGGCCGATCAGGGGCGAGGGCGTCTTCCGCTCGATCTACCTGTTCCCGATGGCCGTGTCCTTCGTGGCCTCGGGCGTGGTGTGGCGGTGGCTGCTGAACTCCGGCCAGGACGAGAGCGCGACCGGCCTCAACCGCCTCTTCCAGATGACCGGCCTCGACTTCCTCCAGAACAACTGGTGGAACAACGTCGACTACGGCATCACGGCCATCGCCATCCCGGCCATCTGGCAGCTCTCCGGCTACGTCATGGCGCTGTTCCTCGCCGGCTTCCGCGGCATCCCCGACGAACTGCGCGAGGCCGCCAGGATGGACGGAGCCACCACCTGGCAGCTCTACCGGCACGTGCTGTTCCCGCAGCTCTCCCCGGTCGCGCTCTCCGCGCTGATCATCATCGGCCACATGTCGTTGAAGTCCTTCGACCTGATCATGTCCATCTCGAAGCCGGCGAACTACCAGACGAAGGTCCCCGCGGTGGACATGTACGTCTTCAAGTCCAGCTTCGACTACGCCAACGCGGCGGCCGTCGGCTCGATCCTGCTGGTCCTCGTGGCCGTCGTGGTCGTGCCCTACCTCGTCCGCACCAACCGCAGGGAGCGGTGATGGCAGCCACCCTCTCCACCACCCAGCCGTCCACCACGCGCCCCGCGACCTCCCCGCCCGCCCGGCGCCCCGGCGGCTTCACCCTGGCCCGGACGCTGCGCTACGCCGCGCTTCTCTTCTTCCTCCTCATCGTCCTGATCCCGGTCTACGTGCTGCTGGTCACCAGCTTCAAGGGCCCCGGCGACGCCGCCCCGTCCCGCGCCTGGAGCCTCCCGTCGACCTGGACGCTCGACAACTGGCGCACCGCCGTCGACACGCTGACCCCTGCGATCTGGCGGACCCTCCAGATGGTGATCCCCTCGGCGATCATCTCCGCGCTGCTCGGCTCGGTGAACGGCTTCGTGCTCTCCCGCTGGTCCTTCCGCGGCGCGAACCTGGTCTTCACCCTCATCCTGTTCGGGATGTTCATCCCCTACCAGGCGGTGATCATCCCGCTTAACGAGCTGGTACTCGACCTGGACCTGCCCAGCGGCGTACCGACGTTGATCCTGCTCCACGTGGTCTTCGGCATCCCGATCACGACGCTGATCTTCCGCAACTACTACCAGACCGTCCCCCACGAACTGGTCGAGGCCGCCCGCATCGACGGCGCCGGCATGCTGCGGACCTACTGGTCCGTCATCCTGCCGATCTCCGTCCCCAGCTTCGTGGTCGTGCTGATCTGGCAGTTCACCTCGGCGTGGAACGACTTCCTGTTCGCGGTGTTCTTCTCCAGCAGCCAGAACGGCCCGGTGACCCTGGCGCTGAACAACCTGGCCAACGGCGCCCTCCTCCAGGACTACGGCGTCTCCATGGCCGGCGCGCTCTTCGCCTCCTTCCCGACGCTGGTCGTCTACGTCATCCTCGGCCGCTACTTCGTCGGCGGCCTGATGTCGGGCTCGGTCAAGAGCTGACACCCCCCAAGACCGTCGGGTCCACCGCACCCCCGTGGCGGTGGACCCGACACACCCTCGGCCGGCGGCTCAGTAGGCACGTGGTCGGCTACCCGTGTTCGTCCCCCTTGGCGTCCGCGTGTGGCGCGATCAGCGACCGCTCGTCGCGGCGGAGGCGTGCGGACGAGAGGCCGGCGCGGACGCGACCGGGCATGCTGGTATACGTGCGACGGACGACCATCAAACTCGAGGACGGCCTCGACGCTCGCATGCGTCACGAGGCTGCTCGGCGGGGCATGACCATCTCGGAGTGGACCCGAGAGGCCATCGCGTCCCATTTGCCAGGCGCCGGGCACCCGGGGCAGGCACGACGGCGTTTCCGTTCGGCGCGGGCCGGCGACAGCGGGCGCTCGGACATCGCCGAGCGCATGGAGGAGATTCTCGCCGGCCTGGCCGAGGGACGGGACATAATCGCCGAGGAGGAGGGCCCGCACCGCGACGAGCGACGCAGCGCATGACCGCGCTGATCGTCGACGCCGGCCCTCTCTACGCCCTGCTCGATCGGCGCGACGCCTGGCACACGCGATCGGTGCGTCTGCTGGAGAGTCATCCGAGCCCCTTGGTGGTGCCGACGCTGCTTATCGCCGAGGTCGCCCACCTCGCCGAACGACGGCTCGGGTCACGCGCCGAACTGCTACTCGCTCAGGACCTCGCCGAAGGCTCTCTGGTCGCCGACCCCGTGCACCCAGACGACTGGCTCCGTATCGCCGAAATCACGGCCCAGTACGTGGATCTGCCCCTGGGCATGGTCGACGCCTCGGTGATCGCCTGTGCCGAACGCCACGGAGCGACCGAGGTCGCCACGGTGGACCGCAAGCACTTCACGGTGGTACGCCCACGCCACACGCGGAGCTTCACGCTGCTGCCATGACCTCGCACACCGGTGGTGGGCGACCGGCGCACCCCGAGGATTGGGCGATCCGCGTTCCACCAGTACGCCTTCTCGCTAATTTGTACGCATCGAGCGCACCGGCGTGATCAGGGCGGTCAGGTGCGGAGCGGGAGGGCTGAATGGAAGCGCGGGAGACGACGTTCCAGAAACTGATTCAGGGAGACAACCAGTTCCAGATTCCCCTGTATCAACGCACCTACAGCTGGGAGGCCAAGGAACTCCAAAGGCTCTGGGACGACCTGGTGGAGCAGGCCACCGCCGGATCCGGGGAATCCCCGCCGCCCAGTGGACACTTCCTCGGCTCGTTGGTGCTCGATCCGCGCCCGCCGCTGCCCGACACCGTGCAGCGATGGGTCGTCATCGACGGGCAGCAGCGGCTGACGACACTGATGCTGCTCGCCTGCGCGCTCCGCGACCACGTGCGGGCCTTCGACCCGGGCAAGGCGGACCTCATCCACCGCCGCTACCTGGTCAACGAGGAGGACTACCGCGGGCTCGACGCCTACCGGCTGCTCCCCACCCAGGCCGACCGGCCCTCGTACCTCGCCTGCGTGGACAACGACCCCCGCGCCGGCGGGGACGACAGCATCGGCGTGGCCTACCGCTACTTCCTGGCGGCGCTCACCGAGTTCGATCCCGTCGGCGACTGGGACACGGTGCGCCACATCGACCAGGCGCTGCGCCACCGGCTCACCCTGGTGACGATCACCGCGGGTCCGCAGGACAACGCCTTCCGGATCTTCGAGTCGCTGAACAACACCGGCAAGCCCCTCAGCCAGGCCGACCTGCTGCGCAACTACGTCTTCATGCAGCTCCCGAACCTGGGCGAGCTGGCGTACGAGAAGGTCTGGCTGCCCCTCCAGACCGAGCTCGGGCCCGACCGGCTGACCACCCTGGCCTGGCTGGACCTCGTGCTGCAGGGACAGTCGCGGGTGACCATCAGCGAGGTCTACCAGGGCCAGCGGCGCCGGATGGAGCGGATCGTCGCGGTCTCCCGCGAGGAGGGATTACGGGAGGACCTGGTTCGGCTGCGCCGCCTCGGCCACCTCCTCATGCGCCTCTTCGAGCCCGAGCGCGAGCCCGACCCGCGACTGCGCGCCGTGCTGCGGCGTCTCGTGCAGTGGGGAGGGGAAGCGCACTATCCCCCCGCCCTCCACGTGCTGGACCACGTGGACCGGGGGACGGTCGATCCCGAACAGGCCGTCGAAGCGCTCACGTACGTCGAGAGCTTCCTCGTCCGGCGCATGATCTGCCGCGAACCCTCGCACAGCGTCCGGCAGATCCTGGCCGGACTGCCGTCGGGGATCGAGCGGGACCGCCCCCTGCCGGAGGCGGTGCGCCGCCACCTGTCCGGGCTGCGGCGGGGCTGGCCACGCGACGAGGAACTGCGCGAGGCGATCCGCACCCAGCCGTTCTACTGGCAGGGCAGCAGCCGCCACCGGGCCTATGTGCTCAGGCGGTTCGAGGAGGACTACGCGTCCCCCGAGCCAGTCGACTTCTCCCGGGCCTGGGCGACCATCGAGCACGTGCTCCCGCAGCGAGCCGGTCAGGAATGGCTCACCATGCTCGCCGAGGACGCGGAGGACGGCGAGCGGCCGGAGGAACTGCACGACGCCCTGGTCCACACCCTGGGCAACCTGACCCTCACCGGCGAGAACACCCGCCTCTCCAACCACCCCTACGAGCGTAAGCAGCAGATCCTCGACGAGAGCGCCCTGCGGATGAACCGGGAGATCGCCGCCGCCGGACGCTGGGGGCGGAAGGAGATCCTGGGCCGAGCCGACCAACTCGCCGACCGCGCCATGCGCATGTGGCCCGGGCCCCTCGCGGGCGACCACGGGCAGGCCGGTGAGCGCTCCGAGTGGCTGAGGCTGCGGAAGGTGCTGGCGGCGCTGCCGTCCGGCAGGTGGACCACCTACAAGGACCTCGCCACCGTGACGGGAGCCGGCTCGCCCCAGACCGTGGGCAACTACCTCGCCACCCGCACCGATCTGCCCAACGCGCATCGGGTGCTCCGCGCCGACGGCACCTCCTCGCCGGAGTTCGCCTGGCTCGACGGCCGGACCGAAACCCAGCAGCAGGCCCTCGAACGCGAGGGCGTTCGGTTCAACGGGGCGGCTGCCGACCGCGAACAGCGCCTCTCGATGGGCGAACTCGCCGAACTCGCCGGCCTCGACCGCCCCCGCGAGGCGGATGACGAAGCCGGCGCGCCTCCACCCGAGGGTGCGGTCACCGACCGGGCGGAGCACTTCCGCAAGCTCCTCTTCACCCACCACCCCGATGTCGCTGACGAGTTGCTGACCCTGCTGCTGAAGTGGGAGAAGGACGGCGGCCGCCTCGGCTACGGCGCCGCGGACGAGACCAGCTGCGCGCCGACGCTGCGCGAAGGGCGCGGCCCACAGGGCTCCCTGTGGCCGGTGAGCGTCTACCCCCGCACCGGCGTCGTCGAGGTCGTCTTCGCCCACCTGGCGAAGCGGGAGCCCTTCACGCGGCCGGAACTCCTCGTGGAACTCCGCGACCGGCTCAGGACGATTCCCGGCATGAGGCTGGACGTGCCCGACGCCGAACTGTCCAGGCGCCGCCCGAGCTTCCCCCTGGACCTGCTGCGCGGGGAAGGCCTCGCCCGGTTCGCCGAGACGCTGGAGTGGTTCCGCCAGCAGAGCCTGTGAGACGACGCGGAGGGGCGAGGGCCGTCAGGCCCCTCCGCACCGCGCAGGACGAACCCCGGTGTCGGCGACGCCGCCGAGCATGTCGTGGGCGACGGGCAACAGCGGTTCAGCGGCGAGTTGTCGGACATGCCGTGCCTTGGTGGCGCGCCGCCCCCGAGACGCGCCGCCGGCTCGAAGGTGCCCGCCACCCCGGAAGACGCGGCCCACGTCTCACCCGAGTGCGGGGTGTCACATTCGTCGCCGTTGGCCTCCTCTCATAGGGCAAGACCAGCCTGGACGACGACACCGTGTGCATTCACCAACGCCCACCGGCAGAGTCGTCCGCAGGAGAGGGGACAACGCGTGAAACTCGTCATATTCGGGGCCAACGGACCGACCGGACGGCAGACCACCGAGCAGGCGATCGCCGAAGGACACACCGTCACCGCCGTCACACGCCATCCCGAGGAGTTCCCGCTGAGCGACCCGCGACTGCGGGTGGCCGGCGCGGACGTGCTCGACCCCGCCGCCGTGGAACGCGCCGTGGCCGGGCAGGACGCGGTGATCTCGGCGCTGGGGGTGCCTTACAGCCGACACCCCGTCACCGTGTACTCCGAGGGCATCACCCACATCACGCAGGCCATGACGAAGCACGGCGTCAGACGCCTGGTCTGCGTGACCTCGACCGTGCTCTTCGGCGTGTCAGCGCCCGGCGAAACCCTCTTCTTCCGGAAGGTGCTCGAACCCCTCATCGCCCGCACCATCGGGCGCACGGTGTACGACGACATGCGGCGCATGGAGGAGATCGTGCGCGACAGCGATCGCGCGTGGACGATCATCCGCCCCGCCGGTCTCTTCGACACGGATGCCGTCAGCGACTACCGGGTCGCCACCTCGCGGCTGCCAGGCCGGTTCACCTCGCGCGCGGATCTGGGAAACGCGCTGCTGCGCCAGGCGGCCGGCGACCGTCATGTGCGCGCCTTCGTCGACGTCCGCACCACGGAAGGCGTCCCGAGCTTCCTCGATGTCATCCGGAAGGAGGCGTTCGGCGGCAGGAAGTGAATCCGGATCCGCCCCCGCCCCTCAAGGAGGGCCACGCTCATGCCCGCAGACCGCCCTGGGGACCGCCTCATCCTGCCGGAGCCAGGCGCCGCCAGGCCGGGGGCGGATCTCGCTGCCGCCCGCGTTCGCCGTCAAGGCGACGACCGACGACAACGAGAGGCGCCTCTCGTTGCCGGAGGCGACCGTGTCCCGGCCGCCAGGCTCTTGGATTGCGGCCGGACAGCCGGGCGGCCGGCTCGGGCGAGTAGGACTCCGAAGGGCCGATCGGTGACCCGTCTCACGTTCATCGGGTGGATGTCACACTCCGGCCCCCCGCCCCTCTCATGAGTGTGCGCCGGACAGGAGGACGAACCATGGCAGCCATACCCGACGACAGCCCGGCAACGGGCGGGGCAGGACCGGAGCAGGACGCGACGCGGCTCTTCGTCGACCACCGCGAGTTGCTGTTCTCCGTCGTCTACAACATGCTCGGCAGCGTCGCCGACACCGAGGACGTGCTCCAGGAGACCTGGCTGTCCTGGGCCGGCAAGAACCGCC
>NZ_SMKC01000260.1 GCF_004348315.1 Streptomyces sp. 8K308
GGTGGGGGAAGACTCGCGCGGAGCGCGCCAGTCCCGGGTGGCGGGGGAGGGACACGCGGCCGAGGCCGCCCCGCCCAGGGGCTACGCTCCGGACTCCGCCGCCACCACCGGCGTGGCGGCCCGCCGCTCGGCGCGCCGCTCCCGCAGCCGGCTGGCCACCGGCTCCGTCCACCGCGTGGCGAACGGCCCCACGATGACCAGTATCAGCACGTACGCCGTCGCCACCGGCGCGATCCGCGGTTCGGTCGCCGCGGCCAGGCCCGCTATGACGATGGAGAACTCGCCGCGCGCCACCAGCGCGCCGCCCGCCCGGAAACGGCCCCGCGGGCCGATGCCGGCACGCCGCGCCGCCCACCAGCCGGTGGCGATCTTGGTGCCGGTGGTGACGATGGCCAGCAGCAGCGCCGGCACCAGCACCGGCGGGATCGCCGTCGGGTCGGTCGACAGGCCGAAGAAGACGAAGAAGACGGCCGCGAACAGGTCCCGCAGCGGGGTGAGCAGCCGGCGCGTGTTGTGCGCGACCTCGCCGGAGAGCGCGATGCCCACCAGGAAGGCGCCCACCGCCGCCGAGACCTGGAGTTGCTGCGCCACGCCGGCCACCAGCAGCGTCAGGCCGAGGACCACGAGCAGCAGCATCTCCGGGTTGTCGGAGGAGACGGCCTTGCTGATGAACCGCCCGTGCCGCAGCGCGACGTAGAACGCGATGCCGGCGGTGCCGAGCGCGATCACCAGGGTGAGGCTGCCGCTGGCCAGGCCCACGCCCGCCAACACCGTTGAGAGGACCGGCAGGTAGATCGCCATGGCCAGGTCTTCCATCACCAGGATGCCAAGGATCACCGGCGTCTCGCGGTTACCGAGGCGGTTGAGGTCGGTGAGGATCTTGGCGATGACGCCCGATGACGAGATATAGGTGACGCCGGCCAGCGCGAGCGCGCCCACCGGTCCCCACCCGAGCAGCAGGCCGGCCACCGCGCCCGGGGTCGCGTTCAGCGCCAAGTCCACAAGACCCGACGGGTACTGGGTCTTGAGGCTGTCCGCCAGCTCGGTCGCGGTGTATTCCAGGCCCAGCATGAGCAGCAGCAGGATGACGCCGATCTCGGCGCCGATCTCGATGAAGTCCTCGGTCGTCGAGAGTGGGATGAGGCCGCCGTGACCGAAGGCCAGCCCTATCAGGAGATAGAGCGGGATGGGGGAGAGGCCGAGCCGGCCGGCCAGTCGTCCGACGAGCCCGAGGCCCAGGACGACGGCCCCCAGCTCGATCAACATGGTCGTGGTGTCGTGCACGCTCACCGCACCTTTCGGTTGTCAGGGTCGTTCGCACGGCGCCGTGCAACCGTCAACGGTGCACCGCGGCCGCGGCGACCGGCAGCGCGGAGGTCAGGGCCCGCCGATGATGTCGGCCAGGTCGGCGACGCCCTCCCGGGTGCCGACGACCAGCAGGGTGTCCCCCGCCTCAAGACGGAAGTCGGGCCCCGGTGACGGGTGCGCGCCGGTCCTGCGCAGCACCGCCACGATCGAGGCGCCCGTCCTGGTGCGGGCCCTGGTGTCGCCCATCGGTCGTCCCCGGTAGGGGGAGTCGGGCTCGATCGGGATCCGCTCGGTGACCAGGTCGAGTTCGAGCTCCCCGTCGTGCAGCGTGACGGACGGCTTCTGGGGGGCGAGGATCGAGGCGAGCCGGGCGGCCTCCTCGGCGTCCAGGGCGACGGTGCCCTGACAGGCGTCGGGGTCCTCCGGGTCGAAGAACCCGATGAAGCGCCGACCGTCCTCGTGCGCCACGACGGAGATGTGCCGCCCGTCCCGTGACGCGATGTCGTACTGGGTGCCGACGCCCGGCAGCGGGATACGCCGCGTGCCCATGCTGATCTGCCTCCTCAACCCGGTCGCAGTGAGCATAACGCGCTCGGCAGCACGTTTGTTCTGGAGATTGGCCGGAACTGGCCCGTTTACCAAAGAGACCTTCGCAAAGAGATCTTTGCAAAGAAACCTTCGACGTCTACCGTGGGTCCATGACGGAACCCGGGAAAGTACCCCCGGCCGAGCGGGTCGTGCTCGACGGCAGAGGGCTGCGCGCCCTGGCACACCCCGTGCGGGTGCGGTTGGTCGGCCTGCTGCGCCAACACGGCCCGGCCACCGCCACCCAGCTCGCCCGCCGGTTGTCCCTGAACTCGGGCGCCACCAGCTACCACCTGCGTCAACTCGCCGCGGCCGGCTTCGTCGAGGAGGACACGGAGCGGGGCAACGCCAGGGACCGCTGGTGGCGAGCCGTGCACCAGCTCACCGCCGTGGAGCCCGAGCTGGTGGAGGCCGAGCCCGAGGCCGCCCAGGTCTTCCTCCAGTCCGTGGCGGCGGCCCATACACTCCGCCTCCAGCAGGGCCTCAACGAACTGGCCACCATGCCGCGCGACTGGGGGCCGGCGTTCTACCTGAGCGATGTGACGCTGCGCCTCACCCCGGAGCAGGCGCGCGAGCTTGGTCGGGAGCTGTGGGCGGTGCTCGAGCGCTACCGAGAGGAGAACCGGCAGCGGGCGGACGACGAGGGGCGGGAGAGCGTCGCCGTCCAGTTCCACGTGCTGCCCGAGGTCGGCGACGACGAGGAGCGTGCCACGTGAGGTCACGGGCCCTCGCCGGCCTGCTGGCCGCCGTCTCGGTCTCCCAGCTCGGCACCAAGATCTCCGCCGTCGCGCTGCCCTGGTTCGTGCTGGTCACCACCGGCAGCGCGGCGCAGACCGGCCTGGTGGCGTTCTGCGAGATGACGCCCTACGTGCTGGCCAAGGCGCTTTCTGGCCCGCTGATCGACCGGGCGGGGCCCCGGGTCACCTCCTGGACCACCGACGTGGTCAGCGCGGCGGCCGTGGCCGCGATCCCGCCGCTGCACGCCGCCGGGCTGCTGCCGCTGTGGCTGCTGCTCCTGCTGGTCGCGCTGGTCGGCCTCGCCCGAGGGCCGGGCGACCTCGCCAAGCAGGTGATGGTCCCGGAGGCCGCCGACCGCGATCGGGTGCCGCTGGAGCGGGCCACGGGTCTGGCAGGCGTCGCCGAGCGGCTGGCCGGCACGGTCGGCCCGGCGGGCGCCGGCGTGCTGGTCGCCGCGCTCGACGCGATGACCGCGCTGATGGTCAACGCGGCGTGCTTCGCAGCCGGTTCGCTGCTGGTCGCGGCGACCCTGCCGCGCGGCATGGGCCGCGGCCGGCCCGCCACGCCGGAGGCGACCGAGGCGGGCGAGGTCGAACCGGCCGGCTACTGGCGGCGGTTCGGCGAGGGGTTCGCCTACCTGCGCCGCGAGCCGCTGCTGCTGTCGATCAGCCTCACCGTCGCCGTCACCAACCTGCTCGACGCCGCCTACGTCAGCGTGCTGCTGCCCGTGTGGGCCGAGCGGTCGGGCCACGGGCCGTCCGCGATCGGCGTGATCGGCGGCGTCTTCGGCGGCACGGCGGTGTGCGGCAGCCTGCTGGCCGCCGTGATCGCCCATCGGCTGCCCCGACTCCCGCTGTTCTTCGGCGGCTTCCTGCTCGCCGGCGCGCCCCGCTTCGTGGTGCTGGCGCTGAGCGTGTCGGCCGGCGCGCCGCTGTGGTCGGTGCTCGCGGTGTGCGCCGTCGGCGGGTTCGGCTCCGGCTTCCTCAACCCCATCATCGGCGCGGTCACCTTGGAGCGCATCCCGCGCCACATGCTGGGCCGCGTCCAGGCGTTGTTCACCTCGCTCGCCTGGTCCGGCATCCCGCTCGGCGGGCTGATCGGGGGCGCCGCGGTGGGCGCCGCGGGACTGGTGCCGGTGCTGCTGGTCACCGGTCTCCTCTACTTCCTCACCACCAACCTGGCGGCGCTGCAACCGGAGTGGCGGCGGATGGACCGGGCCCGCGCGGCGGCCGGATCCGATCGCGCCGATCCCGCCGATCGCAGCGATTCGGCCACCGCTTGTCACGGTGCGGCAACCGGATCGGGTTAGTGTCTGGGCGTGTTGTTGACGTGGGCCGGGCGGGCGGTCGGTGACAGGTTCGGGCCGGCGCGCCTGCTTCCGCTGTTTATCGGCGTCGGCTATCTGCTGCTTGTCCAACGCGCCGAGCCGGACGCCGCCGACTGGTTCGTGACCCTCGCTGCCGGCGCGCTCTTCCTCGGCGGCGGAGCCTGGCCGCTCGCGGTCTCGATGGCCCAGAGCCTGCTGCTCGTGCTGGCCCACCCGCTGGTGGCCAACACCCCGGTCGCCGCCAAGGTGATCGCCAGCCTGGCCCTGCTCGAACTCGCCGTGCGCCGCCCGCCCCGCGAGGCGCTGCTCGGCACCGCCGTGCTGATCACCGCGTACGTCCTGCTGATCAAGGACCACGAGACGGTCACCGGGGTGCTGGCCGCCGGCTACCGGGTCGTGGTGGTGGCCGTCGCCCCGCTGCTGCTCGGCGCCTACCTGCGCGCCACCGACCGCGCGTTGGAGCAGGCCAGGGCCAGGGCAGGGGAGGCCGAGGAGCGCCGCGAGCTCGCCGCGCACAGCGCCCGTCTGGCCGAACGCACCGAGCTGGCCCGGGAGTTGCACGACCTGGTGGCCCATCACGTGTCGTCCATGGCGCTGCGGGTCAACGTGGCGCGCTCGGTGCTGCCCGACCTCGACCCCCGGGTGCGCGAGGTCCTGGACGACGTCTACGGCTCGGCCACCACCACCCTCGCCGACCTGCGCCGGCTGGTCGCCGTGCTCCGCGACCCGGCGGCCGTCGCGCCCGAGGGCGGCCCGCCGCTCGTCGTGGAACCGGCCGAACTGCCGGCCGCCGTGGCCACCGTCGTGGCACGCGGCGTCCAGGCCGGGCTCGACGTCCGCGCCAGCGTCGACCCGGCCATCACCGGGCTCGACGCGGTCCGGGGCCTCGCCGTGCTGCGCGTCGTCCAGGAGGGCCTGACCAACGCCACCAAGCACGCCGGCTCGGGCAGCACCATCACCGTCCAGGTCGCGGTTACGGACGGTGACGTCCGGGTCGAGGTGAGCGACGACGGCGGCCCGGCCGAGGTGTCGTACGACCTGCCGCAGGGCCCGGGATTCGGCCTGGTGGGGCTGCGTGAGCGCGTCGGCCTGGTCGGCGGCACGCTCACCGCGGGACCGCACGCCGGCGGCTGGCGGCTCCGCGCCGAGCTGCCGGAACGCGTCCCGGGTGGTGCCCCCTCGGCGACCATCCCATAGTGGGACATATGCCCAGAGCTGTGAGATTCGACAAGTACGGTGACGTCGACGTGCTGCGCGTGGACGAGGTGTCGCGCCCCGAGCCGGGCCCCGGCGAGGTGGTGGTCAGGATCAAGGCCGCCGGCATCAACCCCGGCGAGGCCGCCATCCGCCGCGGCCTGCTGCGCAAACGCTGGCCCGCCACCTTCCCCTCGGGGCAGGGCAGCGACCTGGCCGGCGTGGTCACCGAGACGGCGCCCGACGTCCGGCGGTTCGACCGCGGCGACGAGGTGCTCGGCTTCACCAACCACCGGGCCAGTCACGCCGAGTACGCGGCGGTCGAGGCCGACCAGCTGATCCGGCGGCCGACCGACGTCTCCTGGGCCGAGGCCGGCGCGCTGGCGATCGTGGGCACCACCGCCTACGCGGCCGTGCGCGCGGTCGACCTGCGCCCGGGCGACACGGTGGTGGTCTCGGGCGCGGCCGGCGGGGTCGGCACCCTCGCCTGCCAGTTGGCGCGCAACCTCGGGGCCACGGTGATCGGCCTGGCCAGCGAGGACCACCACGGCTGGCTCTCCGACCACGGGGTCCTGCCGGTCAACTACGGCGAGGGCGTGGCGGAGCGGATCAGGGCGGCGGCCGGCGGTGCGTCACCCGACGCGTTCATCGACACCTACGGCGCCGACTACGTGCGGCTCGCCATCGAGCTGGGCATCCGCCCGGAACGGATCGACACCATCACCAACATGGCGGACGCCGAGGAGTTCGGCACCAAGATGGAGGGCAGCGCGGCGGCCGCCGACGCCGGCGTGCTGGCCGAGCTCGCCGCCGCCGTGGAGGACGGCCGGCTGCACATCCCGATCGCCAGGACCTACCCGCTTGACGACGTCCGCGACGCCTTCCGCGACCTCGAACAGCGCCACACGCTCGGCAAGATCGTGCTGATCCCCTGAACCCGTGCCCCCTACGCGTCAGGGAGCGGAGTCGGCCGGGCGCGGCGGGGTGAGCGAGTCCAGGTGTCGGGTCAGCACCCGGACCGCCCAGCCGGGATCCGCGGTCGCCGGCTCGTGCAGCAGGTGGGCGGTGAGGCCGTCGAGCAGCGCGTGCAGGCGTGCTGCCTCCAGGTCGAGGTCGGCGCCGGGCGCCAGGTCGACGCCGTTGTCCAACTCGCCCACCAGGCCCCGGCAGGCCCGCCGCATCGCCCGGTGCGCCGCGTCCCGCGGCCCGCGCAGCGCGGTGTTCGTGCGCGCCGCGTCGCACAGCGCCAGAAACGCCTCCGACTCGGCGCGCCGTTCCGCGTCCAGCGGCAGCGTCCCGCGCGCGGCGGCCTCCACCGATTCCCGCGCCGTGCCGGACGGTCGCGGCGCGGTGGACCGCTCGGTGACGCGCTCGGTGACCATCTCCAACGCGAAGACCAGCAACTCCCGCTGGCTGGCGAAGACATGGCGCAACGAGCCCGCCGAGACGCCAGCCTCGGCCGCCACCCCGCGCACCGAGGCCCGGCCGATCCCGTCCCGGACGATGACCCGCCAGGCGGCGTGCGCAATCTCGCGGCGCCGCTCGCCGCGATCGATGAGTCTGGGCATGAGGGCCAAGGGTATGCCTCGATGATCACCGATCGACTTGGCATTCGATATCGCCCGTGAAACGGTTCCCCTGCCGGGACTTGGCGGATCGGCCCTGCGGCCGACCGCCGGCACCGGGCCCGCGGCCCCCTCCGACCGGCCGGCCGCCGGGGGACGCGCGAGCCGCGCGCCCGCCCGACGAGCCCCACCGACCCCACCGAAAACCGCGCGCCGCCCTCGCCCATTCGCATTCCCCCCGACACGGCTTTCCGGGGGACTGCGGAATTCGATTCACCTCGCGCGGTGCCGTCTCGAAATGCGGGGAGGTCGACCGCACCGCACCGCGGTTACCCGCGCCGCGCGGCGTGGGGCATGTCGGGCGCTGGCGCGAATACGGTCGAGGACGAGCCGCGCTGCTGACGCGGCGTGCTGATCCTCGAACACCGCCCGGGCAGGGCCTAACGCATCGTGGCCGCCTGGCCCGCGGCGAACTCGTCGAGTGCCACGGTGAAAGCGGCCGTCAGCCGCGCCGCCGGCGGCGCCGCGTGGCTGATCACGGTCAGGCTCAGCGAGACGGCCCGCTCCGGCGTCCTGGTGTGCCCCGCCAGGAAGAAGCTGACGACCCCGGGCGGCGGCATGTCGGGCAGCACCATGCCGCCGGTCAGCGGCCGGCCGAGCAGGGACCAGGGCCCCCGGCGCAGCACGAGCGAACTGCAGCACACCGGCGCGTACGACGCGGAGTTGCCGTGCGCGGCGGCCATGCGCGGCGCCCAGGCGCCGAGCAGCGCCGCGCCCCTGACCAGGCGGGCCGCGTTGACCGCCCGCGACAGGAAACCGGGGGCGGCGAGCGCCGCGTGACAGGCCGCCAGCCGGTCGCGCGGGTGGTCGACCCCGATCGGCAGCGGCACCCGGGTCGCCGAGAGAGCGTTGCCGAGCTCCCCGGCCGCCCCGGAGGGCCGCAGGTCGACCGGCACCAGCGCGTAGAGCGGCCGGGGCCCGCCCGGCCAGCCGGACGGCGCGCCGTGCACCTCGCGCAGCACCCCGGTGACGGTGGCGAGCAGCACGTCGTTGAAACCGACCTCGATGCCCGGCAGCGACCGGCGCGCCGCCCGCACGGCCGCCGGGTCGACGTCCGTCCAGGCGATGGTCGGCCCCGCCGGCGTGCCGGGCAGCCGGCGGCTCGGCCGCGCATGGTGCAGCAGGTCGCGGCCGAGCCGGCCCAGGGTCTGCTGGCGGCGCGGCTCAGCCGGCGTCCTGGCGGCGGCCGGCGGGCCGTCGAGCAGCACGCCGAACAGCGTCTCGAGGGACCGCCCGTCGAGCGCCGCGTGATGGGCGGTCAGCAGCAGCGCGAAGCCGTCCGGGCCGTGCCGAGGCACCAGGCGCAGCCGCCACGGCGGCGGGTTGCCCGGCAGCGAGCGCCGCGCCGCCGCTTCGACGAGATCCGCGAGGCGTGTGCCGGGCGGCTCGGCCCGCACCTGGAGCACCGGGTCGAAGTCGTCGAGCACCAGCCACCGGTGCCGCCGCAGCGGCGCCGGCGCCGGCGGCGGCGGCGGCAACAGCACGGAGCGCAGCCGGGGCAGCCCGCCGAAGCGGCCGGCGACCAGCTCCCGCAGCTCCTCGATCCCGGGCGGCCGGCCGGCGAAGAACATCGCGGAACCGATCGTCTTCGGGGTGCCGCCCACCATGAAACACTCGTCAGAAGCCGAGAGTGCGATACGGTTTTCCATCCTCCCAGCCCTTTCCCCTCCGCCGAATAACCGCCGAGAAAAACCCGCGGAATGACATGGCGTGTGGGGGAGCAATCTAATCGCTGTGATCGGACAGGCCGCAATCTGACACGACAGGGAAGAGGCTCAGGTAACGGCATGGCAGACATCTTCGACAAGAAGCCGGCCGCGACATTCGGCGAAATGGCGGAGGCGGGCGCGAGACCCTACTACCGCACCGCGGCCCCGGGCGCGATCATGGCCGGCTGCAACGACTACCTGGGCCTGGCGACCGACCCCCGGGTCGTCGAGGCCGCCGCCGCGCTGGCCAGGCACGGCACCAGCTGCTCCGGATCCGCATCCTCAACGGCACCCTGCCGCCGCACGAGGAACTCGAGGCCGGCCTCGCCGACTTCCTCGGCTGCGAGGCGGCCCTGGTCACCACCACCGGATTCCAGGCCAACCTGGCCGTCGGCGCCCTGCTCGGCCCGGGCGACGCCTCGTTCAGCGACATGGCCAACCACGCCTCGCTGGTGGACGCGGTGCTGCTCGGTCAGGGCACCCGCCACCGGTACCGACACGGCGACCTCGACCACCCGGGGCGCCTGCTGGCCGCCGCCGACCCCGACGCCGGCAAGCTCATCGTCACGGACGGCCTCTTCTCCATGGAGGGCGACCTGTGCCCGCTGCCCGGGCTGCGCGAACTCGCCGACCGGTACGGCGCCCGGCTCGTGGTGGACGGCGCCCACGACATCGGGCTGCTCGGCGCGCGCGGCCGCGGCGTCGCCGAACACTTCGACGCCATGGCGGCCGTCGACCTGTTCACCGGCACCTTCTCCAAGTGCTTCGGCTCGCTCGGCGGCCTGCTCGCGGGACCGGCCCGGATCGTCGACCACCTGCGGTACACCGCGCGCCGGTGCTCTTCTCGGCGGCGATGTCCCCGGCCTCGGCGGCGGCCGCGCTGGCCTCACTGGAGATCATCAAGGCCGAACCCGCCCGCCGCGAGCGGGTGTTCGACCACGCCGAGCGGCTGCACAACGGGCTGCGCGCGCTCGGCTTCGCCACCGACCCCTCGGTCACCCCCGTCATCCCCGTCCACGTCGGCCAGGCCGTGCCCTGCCTGCGGATGTGGCAGGCGCTGCACGACGCGGGCGTCTGCACCAACGCGGTGGTGGCGCCCGCCGTGCCGCGCGGCCGCGCCCTGATCCGGGTGACCCCGCAAGCCACCCACACCGACGAGCAGATCACCCGGATCCTGGACGCCTTCGCCGCCTGCGGCCGCCGCCTCGGCCTGGTTCCGGAGCGCGCCGAGCACGACTGGACGCCGGTCGCGCTGGCCCGCCCCAAGCTCACCCCGTGACCGGACCAGCACCACGTTGTGCCCGCCGAAGCCGAACGAGGTGCTGACCGCGACCGCCACCGGCCGCTCCCGCGGCTGCTTGACGACCAGGTCGATCCCGAGCCCCGGCGCCCCCACGTTGGCGGTCGGCGGCACCACCCCGCGTTCCACGCTCAGCACCGTCAGCACCGCCTCGACGGCCCCCGCGGCGCCCAGGCCGTGCCCGAGCGCCCCCTTGGCCGAGGTGACGCTCGGGCCGTGCGGGAACACCCGCTCGATCATCCGTCCCTCCGCCATGTCGCCCTGCCGGGTCGAGGTGGCGTGTGCGTTCACGTGCTCCACGTCCCGCGCCTCCAC
>NZ_SMKC01000261.1 GCF_004348315.1 Streptomyces sp. 8K308
TACCGGCCCCGCCCAGAACAGACCGACCCCCACCCGACACAACCTAACGAAGCACTACTAGACGAGTTATGTCGAAGTCCTGCGGAGACGGGGTGAGGGTGTCCAAGCTCCGGTTGTGCTGACCGACCTGGACACCCTCATCACCGCACTCTACGTGGAGATCGACGACCGTCTGCCGCGAACCCGCAGGATGGGCCGGCCGCCGAAGCTCTCCGATGCCGAGCTCGTCACGCTCGCCGTCGCGCAGGCTCTGCTGGGGATCACCTGGTGCTCAGGTGCGGGGAGCAGTTGTCGCAGATGATCGCGATGCGCTTGCCGGCGGGGTGCAGGGAGCGCAGGTAGCGGCAGAACTCCAGGAACTTGGAGCGGTGTTTGGTCTTCTTGATGTGGCCGTATAGCTGGTCTTTGCCCAGGTCGTAGGCGGCGAACAGGTGTCGGACCCCGTGTGGGCGGGTGTAGGTGGCGCGGCGGCGTGGGCGCGATTCGCGGTCGGGGTCCTTGTGCTTGCCGCCGCGTTCGGCCCACTGGTGGCCGGGGTGGGGCTGGAGGTTGAGCGGGCCGAACTCGTCCAGGCAGATCACGACCTCGGGTTCGCCCGGCTCGGGGATGACCTCGCCGTCGGCGATGGCGTAGAGGTGCTCGACGCGGGCCTTCTTGGCCGCGTAGTCCGGGTCGCGGGAGGTCTTCCAGCTTTTCAGGCGTTGAAAGGTGACGCCTTCCTCGCGGAGCAGGATGCGCAGGCCCTCGTGGCTGATGTCGTCGACCACCCCCTCGGCGACCAGGAAGTCGGCCAGTTTGACCAGGCTCCAGGTCGAGAACGGCAAGCCGTGTTCTACCGGCTTGGACTTGGCGATCTTTTTGATCTCGCGCCGCTCGGGCAGGGCGAACGTCTTGGGTCGGCCGCCCTTGTACTTCGGGTAGAGCGAATCGAAGCCGTCCGCGTTGAAGTTGTGGACCACGTCCCGGACCCGGTCCGGACTGGTGAACGTCACCTCGGCGATCTTGGCCACGCCCATACCCTGTGCCGATAACAGCACCATCTGGGCCCGCCGCCAGGTCACCACTGACCCGGTGCCCCGCCGGACGATCCGCAGCAGCCGCTGCCCCTCGTCGTCATCAATCTCGCGGACCCGCACACGCTCAGCCACCCGCCCAGCATGGCGCACACGCGATCAACCATCCGAACGGCGCGTCACCACAACAGGGCGAACGTTGCTGGGCGGCACTAGATCGCCCGGCAGCCGTGGGATTCGCGCCTGTCCGGACCGAGCCCGAGCGGGCGCGGTCCAGACAGGACGCTGCGGGCCGGTGGCGTCACCCGGTACGTCTCCTGAGGGTGCGACCGGACCTGGCGCCGGTCGACGTGGCGGCCTTGCGTGTCAATATTGGTAAGTCTAGACTTACCGTTCGTGAGAGCTTACGAAGACCCGGGTCTGGGTCTGCTCGGCGACCCGAGCAGGCGTGCGATCTTTGAGCTGCTCGCCCGAGGACCGTGTTCGGTGGGTGAACTATCCCGGCAGCTCCCGATCAGTCGGCCCGCGGTTTCCCAACACCTGCGGGTGCTCAAGGACGGCGGGTTGGTCGTCGGTCGAGCCGAGGGCACCCGCCGGGTCTACCAGCTCAACCCGGAAGGCATCTTGGCCCTGCGCGCCTACCTGGACGGAATCTGGGACAACGCGCTCACGGCGTTTCAGAAGGCTGCCGAGGCCGACCAGACCGACCTGTAGGAGAATGAGATGAGCAAATTGGCAGTCCCGCCCATCATCCGTCGCACGATCACTGTCGATGTCCCCATCGATCGTGCGTTCCGCTTCTTCACCGAGTCTTTCAGCGCCTGGTGGCCACCCGAATACCGGATTGGGGCGGTACAACCGTCCGAGGCCGTGCTGGAGCCGCGGGGAGGTGGGCGCTGGTTCGAACGAGCCCCGGACGGCACTGAATGCGGGTGGGGTCACGTGCGTGTCTGGCAGCCCCCCGAGCGGCTGGTGCTCACCTGGCAGATCACCGGCGAGTGGCGATACGACGGGGATCCCGACCACGCATCCGAAGTCGAGATACGCTTCACGGCAGTCGGGTCGGGCGTCACCAAGGTCGACCTGGAACATCGCCTACTGGAGCGGCTCGTCGGTGGCGAGTCGGTGCACGACGCGGTCGGTGGCGACGCGGGCTGGCACGCCGTCCTGCGCCGGTTCGCCCGGTCGGCCACGAAGCCCCCGGGGGCAGTGTGAGCGCCACGATGCCGAGTACGCCGCGGTCATTGCCACAGCGTCGCGCCGCGGCCCTTCAAAGGCTCGACACCAACGTCCACCTCTGGCTGAGCACCGCCAGTGACGGTCACGGCGCCCATCTGATTCCGGTCGCTTACGTCTGGGACGGCGGCCGCCTGACCATGGCCACCTTCGTCCAAAGTCGTACGATGGCGAACCTGAAAGCCAATCCTCATGCGCGAGTTGCTATCGGAACCACCTCCGACGTCGTGATGATCGACGGGCTGGTCGAGTTCGTGGAGGTCGCCGACATCGATACCGACAGTGCCGAGCGATTCGCCCGGGTCTCACACGACCCCCGCGCCATGCCGGGATTCCGGTACCTACGCATGGCGCCAACCAGAATCCAGGTCTGGAACGGTTTCAACGAGTACGCGGGACGCACCGTGATGGCGAACGGGACCTGGCTCGACAAACCCATCGACTGACCACGGTAAGACGTCGAAGGCCAGGTGGCGGGCACTCCTCATCGACCTCACGGACGCGTACTCGTTCTGCCACCCGCACAGCCTGACGGCCACCCGCCGCCCAGGCAGGACCCAAGCGGCGCGTCGCATCACAACAGGGCGAACGTTGCCTGATACGGCACTAGCCGCGGCCTCCGCACGTGTCCGCCGTCTACGCGCGCGTGGATGCTGGGGAGTCGACCGCCGTGCACTGGATCGGGGACTGCCTCGCCTACGGCTGAGCTGGGTCCGAGCTGCGGCAGTACAACACCGTCCACACCATGGGCGAGTGGCTGCGCCGGAACGGTGGCGTGGCCGCGGAGATCGCCGAGCACCACGACAACTGGGCACGGCTGGGCTTGGCCCAGGCCAGCGCGGCGACGTGCGGGGAGACGGAGATCCCGGCGGAGATCCCGCTCGTGCTGCTGATGTCAGACGGCATCCCGGATCACGTTGGGCACGAGGGCATGGAGCAGTTGTGTCGCGAGCTCGGTGACCGCCCTCAGGACCTGGCGGACGCGCTCGTCGCCACGGTGAAGGAGGACGACGGGGGCTACCGGGATGACGCGACGATGGTGGCGCTGCTGCGAAGCTGAAGGGCATGCTGCGCGGCCCCCTGTTGCGCGGCGCCCTGTCCCTCCCTGGCGCGCCGGCGGTCGTACTCGAGCGGGCAGCGGCTAGCTCATCACGAGGTCGTCCAGTGTCCACGCCTCGCCGTCGGCGGTCGACAGGGTGCACGTGTAGGTCGTGCGGTGGGGTATGCCGTGCTCGTTGTCGGCGTCCACGTGGCCGTCGACCTGGTACCGCCACGGGTTCTCGGCGAGGGTAGCAATGAGGGTGTCCAGCCGCCCGGAGAAGTCCACGACGCCGTGCGTCTGGAGCTCGCCCCTGACGAACTCCTCGCACTTCAAGGCCGCACGCTGCTGGGACGGCGAGGGCGCGGTGCCGCACGCGGTGACGGTGAGGGTGAGCACGGCGAGGGGGAAGCTGGCGAGTAACGGTCGAGCGTGTCTCATGTGCCTGATGATCTCCCGCACGCCGGCCAGGTGTTGGCGCCGTGCCCGTTTCGTGATGGCGCGCCGTTCGGAGGGTGCGTGGCGCGGCTGTCAGTCGTCCGGCGCCCGCCAGCAACGTCTGGCACGCACCTCACCTAGAATTCGAACACGTGAGCGGCTATCCGGCGGACCTCGACGCACTGCGCGGCATCGTTGACTGGCTCGAAACCGAACTCACCGGGGCCCGCGCCGCCCTGGCGGCCGCCGAGCAGCGGGTCGCCGAGGACGAGGCGCGGCCGCGGTTCTGGGTGGGCTGGGACCGCCGGCCCCACGACCGCCCCCGCACTTCATGACGAGTCGTGCTGGCGCCCCGGGGCCCCGAACCTCACCCAGGCCGAGGCGCGTGCCGTGCTGGCCGAGCACGAAGGACGGATCCGGACGTGCGACGTCTGCGCGGCCAGCCCTAAGGGGTGTCCCGTAATCGCAGTCAGGCGTCGCCAAACGTGCTCATGGTGGCCGAGGGCAGCAGGGTCGTCACTTGGGATCGACGAGCAGGTCCCGGATGTACCAGTCGAGCCGTGTGCCGTCCTTGCTGTGTGTCTGCTTGCTGTGGGTAAATCCTGCCCGCTGCGCGACTGCGGCAGATGCGGGATTCTCCGTCTCCACCTGGATCACCGCTTCCTGCCCGCCCTCACTGGCCGCGTACAGGGAGGCCAGGAGGACCGCGCGGGTGGCCAGGCCGCGCCCTCTCCAGAACGGGTATAGACCGTACGCGACATTCACCTGGCCGGGAGTCAGCCCCTCTCCTTCGAACCGCAAGTCGATCGTCCCCGCGAGCGCCTCGTCGGCGCCCGCCCGGATGCCGAACGCACGGAGCGATCCAGACATTTCCCACTGTTCCAGACAGTGCCGGAAGTAGGCTTCGACACCCTCGCGCGTGCCGGGACCGCCGTTGAGATAACGAACGAGCAGCTCATCTTCGCCTGCGAGGTGTGCCTCCACATCGTCCAGGCACAGCGGGGACAGAGTGACGATGCCGTCGGACAGCTTCACTTCATGCATCCGGCGATTCTTGGCGCCAGAGCCGCCTCGCGCCATCGGATTCCGCAGGACGTCACGCAGAGCCACTCCACCACAGGAGATGATCTCGGTGTGGCTGGTGTGATCACGGCGTCGGAGCCGTCCTGGATAGCCCCGTTCACCGGGCTGAGCCCCCGCTGCTTCGGCAAGTTGCTAACCGCGCTACGGCGCGAGGACGCGGATCCGGTACGCAAGGGCCGGCCCTGGAGCCTGCCGCTGGAGGACCGGGTCCCGCTGGTCGCCGCCTACTGGCGGACCAACCTCACCGCTGCGGCAGTTGGCGCCGTTGTTCGGGGTGTCCAAGTCCGCTGCGGACCGCATCATCGACCACCTCGGGCCCGCGCTCGCGCTCCAGCCCCGCAGGCGGTTCCGCAAGGACACCGTGCTGATCGTGGACGGAACCCTGGTCCCCACGCGCGACCACACCATCGCCGAGCAGTCCAAGAACTACCGGTACTCCACCAACCACCAGGTCGTCATCGACGCCGACACCCGGCTCGTCGTCGCGGTCGGCCGCCCGGTCGCGGGCAACCGCAACGACTGCAGGGCGTGGGAGCTGTCCGGCGCCAAGGCTGCCGTCGGCAAGACGACGGTGATCGCGGATGGCGGCTACCGGGGCACCGGCCTGGTCATCCCGCACCGGCGCGAGAAAGACCAGGCCGAACTCCCGGCCTGGAAGCAGGAACACAACGCCTCCCACCGCAAGGTCGGCACCCGCGTCGAGCACGTCTTCGCCCGGATGAAGGGCTGGGAAATCCTCCGTGACTGCCGCCTGCAAGGTGACGGCGTCCACCACGCCATGCTCGGCATCGTCCGCCTGCACAACCTCGCCCTCCCCGGATGAGGAGCAGGCGGCACATCACGCGACCGTGTCCAGACCACCCAAAGATCATTTACGGGACAGCCCTTAGCGAGGCTCCGCCGTGCCTCTGAGCCCCCTCACTCGTTCGAAGGCGCTGACGTTCACCTCGTTGCGATGATGTTGCCTGGCTCGTCCAACCAGACGACGTGCTGGCCGTCAGGCCCGACGGTGAGCCCGAACCGGTCGACGGCCGGCTCCCCCAGTTCCTTCCACCACGCGTACGTCTCCACTAACTCGTCCCACAGCCGGCGCTCGCCGGCCTGCCGGACCACGATCTCGTCGCCGCCGCGGCGGACGGCGGCCGTCCAGCCAGGGGCAGTGCGGCTGTAGAGCCACTGGGTGTGGCCGTCCTCGTGCTCTTGCACCGCATACGTGGCTTCGCGCATGCGCAGGCCGGCGATGAAGGTGAAGGGGTGCCATGGCGTGTGCGGCGGCGGCCGGACCCTTTTCATCACCATAGTTACATAACGTAGCCCTGCTGCGGCCAGATAACTCCCCACCAACTGGCCGCCAGGCAGCCGTGCACGCGTGCTGGTCATTCCGCGTCCACCGAACGGACGGTGACCTTGTCCCGTTCCCGGACCACCTCAACGGCATAACGCCGCGCGGCCACCTGAGCGGACCGGAGATCCGCACTCACCTCCACAGCGGACGGATGCACACCTGCCAGGCGGCCGACATGCTCTTTGACCACGATGACCGCCACGTGCTCGTCCGCCCGTGCAGCAGGCGGCAGACCCCACGCATGAACCGTGCCCGGGAGCCAGTTCAGTTCCTCCGCTTCCCTCAAGGTCAACTCGGTCTTTCCGTCCATGGTCCTGGACAGCCCCAGTCCGCGCACCGCACGGCGGCGGCCGAAGAATGCCCGGCGCTCGACCAGCGTTGCGGCGGCGAACGGCCCGAGCGGCAGCAGGATGTCGATCAGCCTCAGTGTCGCGACGACCCGCTCGCCCAGGCAGAACTGAACGTGGAACTCCGGCAACGACTCGTCCTCGGCGAAGAACCCGGCGAAGCGGGCCTCGATCTCGACCGCACCGGCCGAGGGCAAGGTCTCGAACAGTTCCAGCGAGGCCACTCGCAGCGGGAAGCCGACCTTGCCGTTGCCGATCTCCGGTGCCCAGCGCCACAGGCTGTGGTGCGGGATCGCCTGTACGCCGGCGTCCAGCAACCCCTGGTGCAGGCACCCTCGGGGCACCGTGCCACTGCAGGCGTCGAGTACGGCGGAGGAACCGGTGGCCCCGATCGCCAGTGACTTCAGGTACTGGAAAGACGGGCCGTGGAAGAGTTCGGCGGAGGTGTACGGGTCAGGCTGGGCCACCTTGTCCGGCAGCGCGGCGAACCGAGGTGGACGCGTGGCCGGCCGGGTGCCCACCAGCACAATCGCCCGCGCCACCTCCTCGAACCTGGACAGCGCGGCGGTGGCCGCATCCCGCCACAGCAGCAGTTTCACCACCAGCCCGGCCGGGCCGTGTTCCACCTCGGTCCGTAGCCGGATGATCTCGGTGACCTGGATCCAGCGCCGGAGTCGGACATCTCGTATGGCGACCACGTCCTGGCCGGTGTAGTCGGCCGCGGCCTCGGCGAGCCGGTCGACGACGGACATCATCGGCAACGCCGGGACAGTCCAGGTCGGGCAGTGGTCGGTCACCCAGGTATCGAGCGCGGGATCGAGCACACGGTCCACCACCGTCGGCGGGCCGTCTCCCGACACGACCCGCATCCCGATGCCGCGGACATGGTAGATGCAGGTGTCATCCCCCCAGAGCCGGGCGTCGGCGATCGCGTAGCACCCGCGCTCGTCCTCGCCGACCGCCAAGATCTCCAGCACCACCCGGATCAACCGGTTGGCCGGGGTGATCTGACCTCGGTACTTCCAGACCACTTCGTGGTCGGGCAGCACCGGCTCGAACCGGGGGTGCGGCACACCTGAGGTGAGCCCACGCTCGATCAGATAGAACTGGAGCAGCTGGCATATGGCCTCGACACCGAGGGAGCCCGGCTGCACCGGGTCCTGGAAGAAATGTGCCTTGAAGAACCACTCGCCCGCGTCGACATCCTTCTCCGAGCGCACCAGCCCGAGGCCGGCGCTGCCGCCCTCGGGCCAGTAGCCGGTGATGCGGTCGAGCATCAGCAGCATCGGTCCGGGCAGGTGGACCGCTCCGGTGAAGTAGCGGGCGGGCCGCGTCGTGAGATCGACCGCGAACTCACTCGGCGCCGTCGGCCGGGCCCGCTCGGTCTCCGGGACCGGTAGCCCCGGCTGATTCTCAAACGCCGAGGAGGGGAAGTAGCCGAACACCGTCGACAGGGTGAAGATCTCGTCGCCATCGGCGAGACACCGCACCGTGAACGACTCGACGATCATTTCGCCGCTGCGTGAGATGTTGGTCAGCTCGGCGTGCGTGCGCACGGTCCGGGTCGCCGGGGTCACCTCGCCGGTGACTGTCCCGGTGCCGTCGAGGTTGCGGAAGAGCAGGTCGATTTCGGTGTTCAGCGCGCTGCCCACGTACGTGGCCAGCCAACCGCACGGTTGCAGTGCGATCTCCATCAGCACGGCGAAGGGCATGACCGCGCTGCCGTTCTGCTCGAAGTACCAGGCATGCTCGGGCACGTCGTATTCGGCGACGACGGTGCTACCCTGCCTCATCCCGCCCTGTGGTCCGTCCACCGAGACGATGCGGGTCATGAAGTGATACGGCGGCCCCGGCAGTCGCGCGACCTTGCGGGCGCCGTCGAAGGGCGCGGCCATAGCACCGAACGCCTCGCTCGGCTTGCCCCACGCACACGCCAGCAACGAGGGGTAGTCAAAGGAGAACCCGTCGACCTGGGCCACCGCCGTGGGCTCGTGGTGATCGGTCAGACCGCCGAGTGCTGCCAGGGGTACGGGTGTACCGCTGGTTTGCTCGGTACGGCCGCCGAGCTGCCGCCAGTGCGACAGCGGCCAGTCGGGCACCAGCCGGAGTGCGATGTTGTGGCCGTGGAAAGCCTTGACGCCGTCGACGGTGCCCAGCACGTCAGCGTGCAGGGTCGGCACCGGGCCGGTGGAGACGCCGTGCACGAACACCTCGTACACGATCTTCCTGCTGCTAGGAGTGGCCTGGCCACGGCAGCGGACGGTGCAGGGCTGCCCGTCGGCGGGCTCGAAGCGCCAGCCGTCCCGGTCGATGGTGCAGCCCAGGGCGGCCAGGTAGAAGGCCATCGCCTGCAACGTGCCTTGGAGCATCAGGGTGCCCGGCATGCACGGGTCGTTCTTGAAGTGCCCGTCGAAGAACCAGTCATCCGGCGAGACGGGCGTCTCGGCGCGCAGGTAGCCCCGCCCCCACGGCCCGCCGGCCGGGTCGAACTCGGTGACTTCGGAAAGGAACAGCAGGCGGCCGTCGTCAATGCGCGGGGAGCGCACATGTGCCCTGGTGAGCTCCCAGCCAGGGCCGAAGCAGTCCGCAGGTTGGCCGGCGGCGAAAGCCAGCACCTGTTCGACGGTGAAGCTCGACCGCGTGCACCGTTGTGCCGGGGGATCCAGCGCAAGCTCTCGGAGCGGTGCGCACTCGGCGGGGTCCCAGCGCACCCCGTCGGTGCTGTCCAGTTCGGCCTGGGTGAAGAAGCCGGCCTGTCCGTTGCGGACACTCAGCCGGAGTTCGTCCCCGATATAGCAGTCGTAGTGGAAGAAGAACAGGCGGACGCCGTCGTGTTCGGCGTGTCGATCGATGTGGATCTCATACCGCAGCGTCTCCTCCGCCTCGGGTCGGCTGCCGTGGTAGGTCAGCTCGCAGCCGAGCAGTCGGTAGGCCCGTTCGCCGCGGTTGATCAGGTCGATACCCAGCCAGCTGATCAGCAGCAGGTCCGCCTGGCCCGCCTCGATCATCAGTCCGGCCGGGATGCGTCCGGTGGCGTCGAGGTACCAGCTGTCCAGGCGGATGTCGGTCTCGGTCCAGATCGTGCCGGTGGCCTGTGCCGGGCCGGGCTCGGCCAGCGCGGCGGGGTGGGCGTCGATGCCGGTGACCCGGTCGACGAGCAGCATCGGTGGTCCTGGCATACGGGTCTGCACCGCGTACTGGTCCTGCGCGCGGAACTTCGGCCCGAACAGGGTGGAGATCCGTTGTGCGGCAAGGTATTCCAGCTGGGCCCGGTCGAACTTCGGCCCCGGCAAAGAGCGCTGACCGAGTGGTGCGACCGGTGGCGGGATGACCGGTTGGCCGGGTGGGGGCACGAACGCCATGGGAGACGCCGACGTCGTGCCTGCCCGCGCCGCATGGGTCAGTGCGGTCACCAGCTGTGCCCTGGTGTGCAGGAACCGCTGGTGGGCCTGCACCTGCTGGGCCATGAAGTCCTGGTGCAGCGCGATCACCCGGTGGCTGTGCTGGATGACGAGCGCGTGCAGGTCCATCGGCTGGGCCTTTGGGGCGAGAACGGGCTGGCCCAGGGCCTCAGTCACCACGGGCGGGACGGGTTCGCGG
>NZ_SMKC01000262.1 GCF_004348315.1 Streptomyces sp. 8K308
GGATGGGAGGGTGGCTGAGCATCTCATGACGGACGACACCGCCCTCCGCGACTTCGAGGCGCACCGGAGTCTGCTGTTCGGGGTGGCCTACCGGATGCTCGGCCGGGTCAGCGACGCCGAGGACACCGTGCAGGAGGCCTGGCTGCGCTGGTCGGCGGTCGACCGCTCGGCCGTCGCCGAGCCGCGCGGCTATCTGGTGCGGATCGTGAGCAGGCTGGCGGTCGACCGGCTGCGCCAGCTCGCCGCCCGCCGCGAGTCCTACGTCGGTCCCTGGCTGCCGGAGCCGCTACCCACCGACCGGGCCACCGCCGACCTCACCGCCGCCCCGGACGGCGCCGAGCGGGCCATGCTGGCCGACACCGTGTCCTTCGCGGTGCTCGTCGTCATGGAATCGCTCTCCCCGCTGGAACGCGCGGTGTTCGTGCTGCGCGAGGCGTTCGCCCTGCCCTTCGCCGAGATCGCCGCCACGCTCGGGCGCACCGAGCCGGCCGTCCGCCAACTCGCCGGCCGCGCCCGCCGCCACGTCGCCGAGCGCCGCCCGCGCTACCCGGTGGACGCCGGGGAGCGGCGGGATCTCACCGAGCGCTTCCTCGCGGCCGCGCTCGAGGGCGACCTCGAGGGGCTGGTCTCCGTCCTCGCCCCGGACGTGACGCTGACCGGCGACAGCGGCGGCGTCGGCAAGGGCCCGCGCCGGGTCATCGAGGGATCGGACAAGGTGGGCCGCTTCCTGGCCGGCATCGGTGGCCGCGCCCCCGAGCAACCCGGCTTCCTGTTCACCGAGTTCAACGGCGTGCCCGGATTGCTCGCCACCAGCGCCGGCCGTCCCTTCGGCGTCTTCATGCTGGAGGCGAGCGAGGGCACGGTGCGCCGGATCTTCCTGGTCAGCAACCCCGAGAAGCTGGGCCATCTGGCGACCGCCTGACAGCTCTACCGGCCGCCGGCCACCCGCAGCACCGCGCCCGTGGTGTAGGACGCCTCGGGGGAGAGCAGCCAGGCCACCGCCGCGGCGATCTCCTCCGGGCGCCCCGCCCGGCCGAGCGGGGTGGCCCGTCCGATCCGCTCAGCGCGCCCGGGGTCGCCCATGGTCGCGTGCATGTCGGTGTCGATCGCCCCGGGTTGCACCGAGTTGACCCGCACGCCCTCGGGCCCGAGTTCCTTGGCGAGGCCGAGGGTGACGGTGTCGACGGCGGCCTTGGACGCCGCGTAGTGGACGTACTCGCCGGGGCCGCCCAGCGTGGCGGCTCCCGAGGAGATGTTCACGATCGCCCCGCCGCCCCCGCCGTGCCGCGTGGACATCTCCCTGGCCGCGCGCCTGGCGCACAGCAGCGTGCCCAGCACGTTGACGTCGAGCACCCGGCGCATCACCTCGGTCGTGGTCTCGGTGAAGGGGCCGAGCGGGCCGCTGACGGCGGCGTTGTTCACCAGTCCGGTCACCGGGCCGAGCTCGTCGACCGCCGCGTCGAAGAGGGCGTCCACGTCGGCCTCGACGCTCACGTCCGCCCGCACCGCGACCGCCCGCCGCCCGGCCGCGCACACCCGGGCCGCGACCTCGCCGGCCGCCGCCTCGTCCCTGGCGTAGCCGATGGCCACGTCGTGTCCGGCCGCCGCGAGCCGCGCCGCCACCGCCGCGCCGATGCCCCTGCCGCCCCCGGTGACCACCGTGACCGGCCGCGGCCCCTCGGATTCCGCCATGCTCGAGGCTCCCTCCTCCAGTATGATGAACGATCATATAGGTGATCGGGCGTGAGGCGGGTGTCCGGTGCGGCCCCTATTGGTCTTGACCAAGCCCCGGCCGCGACCTAGGGTCTATATACGCAACAACCTTTCATAATCACCGGATTCATCGTCACCGGACCGCCGGCGCGCCAGCCGTCGGCGTCGGAAGCGCCCGTGGAGGCCAGGGTGGGGAGCACGCAGCTCGACCAGCAGTCGTCGGAGCCCAAGTACTGGCACCTCAAGACCGTGCTCACCGAGGCGCTCGACACCGAGTTCTCCGTCGGCCAGGCCCTGCCCAACGAGCGGGAGCTCGCGGCCCGCTTCGGCGTCGCCCGCGCCACCCTCCGGCAGGCCCTGGACCAGCTGGAGCTCGAGGGTCGCCTCCAGCGCCGCCGCGGCGTCGGCACCACCGTCGCGCCGCCCCGCGTCGGCGTCGACGTGAGCCCCCGCCGCCACACTTGGCCCGGCGCCCCCGGGGACGCCTGGGTCACCACCGACTGCGTCCCCGCGCCACCGCCCACCGCCGTGGCCCGGATGCTCGACGTCCACCCCGACGAGCCGGTCGAGGTCGTGCACCGCGTCCTCGCCACCCACGGCCAGGCCGTCGCCACCGAGCAGCTCTACGTGCCCACCGGCGCCCTGCCGGACTCGGTCGAGGTCCCCGAGGCAGGCGGCGCCGGGCGCGGCCGGCGGATGCTCGCCTGGCTCCAGGAGCTTCGCCCCGACAGCCAGGACCGCGCCGTCGAGCTCGGCTCGGCCGGCGCCGCCGAGGCGCGCCGCCTCGATCAGCTGCCGGGCGCGCCCGTCCTCATCGTCACCACCCGGTACACCGCCGCCGGCCGCACGGTCGCCGCAGCCGTCGCCACCTACCGGGCCGACACCTGCCGGCTCACCTTCGGGACCCAGGGCGCCGTCTCGCTCAGCGGGAGCTGACCTCCTCCACGGCGAACAGCTCGTCCTCCACCCGGTCGAGTGCGAGACGCAGCGCCCCGGTGGCCACCGCGGCGCCCCCCAGCGCGGACGCCACCACCCGAGGGGTGCGCAGGCAGTAGCGCGCCAGCTCCCGCCGCAGCGGCTCCACCACGCCGTCGAGGCCCGTCGCCCAGCCGCCGATCACCACCAGCTCCGGATCGAGCGCAAGCACCAGCGCTGCCACGTCGTTCACCAGCCGCTCCACGTAGCGCTCCACCGCCCGGGTGGCCCCCGCGTCCCCCTCGGCGGCGCTCGCGAACACGGCCGCCACCGCCGGTTCGTCCAGCGGGTCCAGCGGCTTGCCCGAGGTGGACAGCAGCCGCTCGGGCTCCACCTGCCGGCCCAGCAAGTGCAGCGCGCCGATCTCCCCGGCCGCCCCGCCGTGCCCCCGGTGCAGGCGGCCCCCGATCAACGAGCCGGCCCCGGGGCTCAACCCCGCGAGCACCATCACCACGTCGTCCGCGCCGGCCGCCGCGCCGAGCCAGCGCTCCGCGAGCACCGCCGCGTTGGCGTCGTTCTCCACCAGCACCTGGCAGCCGAACTCGTCCCGCAGCAGCTCGCCGATGCGCAGTCCGGTCCAGCCGGGCAGCGCCGTGCACAACCGCACCGTACCCTCGGCGCCCACGATCCCCGGGCTGCCCACCCCGACCGCCCGCAGCGTGCCGGGCGCCACCGCGGCTTCGCGCAGCAGCGCGCCGGCCACCTCCACCGCCCCGGCCAGCCGCTCCTCGGCTGCGGCCCGCACCGACACCTCGCGCGTCCGGGAGGCGAGCCGCCGGCCCGTCAGGTCGGCCAGCACCGCGGACAGCCGGCGCGGCCCGACCTCGACGCCAAGCACCACGCCCGACTCGCCGCGAAACCTGAACCGCCGCGCCGGGCGCCCGAGCCGCCGCGCGCCGCCCGGCTCGGCCGCGTCCGTCTCCGCGACCAAGCCGGCCCGCGCCAGGCCGTCGAGCACCCCCTCGACCGTGGGCCGGGAGAGCCCCGTCACCCGGGCCAGATCCGTCAGCGAGCAGGACGGCTCGGCGTCCCGCAGCGCCCTGAGCACCACGGCCGAGTTGATCCGGCGCAACAGCGAGGGATCCCCGCCCAGCAGACCGCCCACGCCGCCTCCGACATCGTCAGCACCAGCACCCCGGCACCAACCTACGCCGTCGGCGCCGCCGCCACCGATCCCGCCGTCCCGCTACAGGATGGCGCCCGGCCGGTAGCCGGCCGCCTCCGGATAGCGCTTGACGACCTCCTCGACGCGCGCCACCACGCCGGCCACCTGGCCCGCGGCGGCACCGGTGAACGACAGCCGGTCCGCCATCAGCGCGTCGAGCCCGGCCCGGTCGAGCGGGATCCGCTCGTCGGCCGCCAACCGGTCGAGCAGCTCGTTGCGCTCCGCGCCCTCCCTCATCGCCAGCGCCGAGGCCACCGCGTGCTCCTTGATCACCTCGTGCGCAGTCTCCCGGCCCACCCCGGCCCGCACGGCGGCCATCAGCACCTTGGTCGTGGCCAGGAACGGCAGGTAGCGGTCGAGCTCCCGCGCCACCACGGGACGGAAGGCACCGAACTCGTCGAGCACGGTGAGGAAGGTCTCAGCCAGGCCGTCGAACGCGAAGAACGCGTCCGGCAGGGCCACCCGGCGCACCACGGAGCACGAGACGTCGCCCTCGTTCCACTGGTCGCCCGCCAGCTCGCCGGTCATCGACGCGTAGCCCCGCAGGATCACCGCGAGCCCGTTGACCCGCTCGCAGGACCTGGTGTTCATCTTGTGCGGCATCGCGGACGAGCCGACCTGCCCCGGCTGGAACCCCTCGGTCACCAGCTCCTGCCCGGCCATCAGCCGGATCGTCTTGGCCAGCGAGGACGGCGCGGCCGCCAACTGCGCCAGGGCCGTGGTCACCTCGTAGTCGAGCGACCGCGGATACACCTGCCCGACCGAGGTGAACACCTGTCCGAAGCCCAGATGCCCCGCGACCCGGCCCTCGAGCTCGGCAAGCTTCCGCTCGTCCCCGCCCAGCAGGTCGAGCATGTCCTGGGAGGTGCCCACCGGGCCCTTCACCCCGCGCAGCGGATACCGCGCCAGCAGCTCCTCGAGCCGACCGAACGCCACCAGCAGCTCGTCGGCCGCCGTGGCGAAACGCTTCCCCAACGTGGTGGCCTGTGCCGGCACGTTGTGCGAGCGGCCGGCCATCACCAGCTCCGCGTGCTCGCCGGCCAGCCGGCCGAGCCGCGCGAGCAGCGCCACCGTCCGCTCCCGCACCAGTTCGAGCGAGAGCCGGACCTGCAACTGCTCGACGTTCTCCGTCAGGTCCCGGGAGGTCATGCCCTTGTGTACCTGCTCGTGCCCGGCGAGCGCGTTGAACTCCTCGATCCTTGCCTTCACGTCGTGCCGGGTGACCCGCTCGCGCGCCGCGATCGAGGTCAGGTCCACGCTCTCGACCACCCGCTCGTAGTCGACGATGGCCCCGGGCGCCACCGGAACCCCCAGCTCCTCGAGGGCCCGCAGCACCGCCAGCCACAGCCGGCGCTCCAACACCACCTTGTACTCGGGGGACCAGAGGGCGGCCAGATCGGCGGAGGCGTAGCGGGCGGCCAGAACGTTCGGAATGCGCGGCTTGTCAGTCACGGCACCGGATTCTACGGCCCGCTCGCCGGCTCGGTCGGCCGGTCCTCCCAGGTCAGCGGCAGCAGGTCGGGGCGCTTGGGCGGCCGCCCGTCCCCGGAGGAGCGGCCCGTCAACCGGCGCCCGATCCAGGGCAGCAGATGCTCCCGCGCGAACCTCACGTCGGCGCCCCGCCGCGTCGCCCAACCGGCGGGCGTCGACGTCGGCAGCGGATCGTCCCAGTCGAAGGTCGACGGGTGGCCGAGGCCCTGCCAGACCGCCTCGGCCACCCGCCGGTGACCCTCGGGCGTCAGGTGCAGCCGGTCGTCCGCCCACATCCGCGGGTCGCCGAGCGCCCGCGACTCGAACAGGTCGATCACCAGGGCGCCGTGCCGCTCCGCCAACTCGTCGACGAACGAGAAGAGACGCTCCATTCGCGCTCGGTACCGCTCGAGCACCGGCCCGCGCCGCCCCGGGCTGCGCATCAGCACCAGCAGTCCGCAGGCGGGCGCGAGCGCCGCGACCGAACGCTCCAACGCGCCGCACACCGCGTCCAGGTCGCAGCGCGGCCGCAGCACGTCGTTCAACCCGCCGACCAGCGTCACCAGATCGGCGCCCATCGCCGCGGCCACCGGCACCTGGTCCGCCGTGATCTGGTCGATCAGCTTGCCGCGCACCGCCAGGTTCGCGTACCTGAAACCGGCCCGCCGCTCGGCGAGCCGGCGGGCCAGCAGATCGGCCCAGCCCCGGTAGGTGCCGTCCGGTAGGACATCCGACATGCCCTCGGTGAACGAGTCGCCGAGGGCCACGAAGCTACGGATCTCAGTAGGGGTTGCAGCGCTTTCCATGACCGCACCATGGTAGGACGCCGAGGGCTGGCGGCACGGGACGAGGGGCGTCGCCGGCCCGGGTCGCGGGTGGTGGTCGTTCAGTGCACGGGTGCCACCGGCGCCTGCTCCCCGGTGGCCTCGTCCTCGCCCTCCTCGGCCGCCAGCCGCTCGTTGCCGCTGGCGGTCTTGAGCGGCTTCTCCTTGATGAACAGGACCACCAGGAAGGCCAGCGCGGCGAACGGGGTGGCGAGCAAAAAGAGTTCGGCGGTGGCCACGCCGTAGGCGTCCTGCACGATCTCCCGGATCGGCTCCGGCAACAGCGACACGTCGGGCACCGAGTGGGCGCCGCCGCCGGCCGCGCCCTCCTCGCCGGTGGCCGGCAGCTGGCTCGACAACTCGTCCGCCACCCGGTTGGCGAGCACCGCGCCCAGCACGCTGGTGCCGATGGTGCCGCCCATGCTGCGGAAGAAGGACAGCACCGAGGTGGCGGCGCCCAGCTCACGCGCCGGCACGTCGTTCTGCGCGGCCAGCACCAGGTTCTGCATCAGCATGCCGACGCCGATGCCGAGCAGGGCCATGTAGACGCTCAGCAGGCCGAAGTTGGTGTCCCGGTCGATGGTGGCGAGCAGCGCGAGGCCCACTGTCATCACCGCGCCGCCGATGACGAGGTGGATCTTCCACACGCCGGTGCGGGTGATGATCTGCCCGGCGACGGTCGAGGACACCAGCAGACCCATGATCATCGGCAGGCCCATCAGGCCGGCGACGGTGGGGGAGTTGCCCAGCGAGATCTGGAAGTACTGGGAGAGGAAGACGGTGCCGCCGAACATCGCGACACCGACCAGCAGGCTGGCGACGGTGGTCAACGTGACCGTCCGGTTGCGGAAGATGTCCAGCGGGATGATCGGCTCCGGCACCCGGGCCTCGACCCAGACGGCCGCGGCGAGCAGCAGGACGCCGCCGATGGTGAAGGCGGCCGTCTGCCAGGACATCCAGTCGAACTCGTTGCCGGCCAGGGTGACCCAGATCAGCAGCGAGCAGACGCCGGCCACGATCAGGAACGCGCCCAGGTAGTCGATCTTGATCTCACGCCGGGTGGTCGGGATCGTCAGGGTGCGCTGCAGCGTGACGATCGCGGCCAGCGCGAACGGCACCCCGATGAAGAAGCACCAGCGCCAGCCCAGCCACGAGGTGTCCACCAGCACGCCGCCCACGAGCGGCCCCGCGACCGTGCCCACGGCGAACACGGCGCCGAATATGCCCGCGTACTTGCCCAGTTGGCGCGGCGGGATGATGGCCGCCATCACCACCTGGACGAGCGCCGTGAGGCCGCCGGCGCCGATGCCCTGGACGACCCGGCTGAAGATCAGCAGCCCGACGCCCTGGGAGAAGCCGGCCAGCAGCGAGCCCACGACGAACATCGCCAGCGACAGCTGGAGCAGCAGCTTCTTGTTGTACAGGTCGGAGAGCTTGCCCCACAGCGGGACCGTGGCGGTCATCGCCAGCAGCTCGGAGGTGACGACCCACGTGTAGGAGGACTGGCTGGCGCCCAGGTCGGCGACGATCCGGGGCAGCGCGTTGGCCACCACCGTGCCGGCCAGGATGGCCACGAACATGCCGGCCATCAGACCGGTCATCGCCTGCGGGATCTGCCGGCTGGTCATGGCGGCCGGACTGTGTTCCAGCGCCTCGGTTGGACTCACGATCATTCCTTCTCGGTGAATCGGTGAAAGGAATCCGGCGGGAACGCGCGCCACGTGCCGCGCGCGGACCGGACCGGCCGTCAGAGATCGGCCGGCCGGGCGCCGGTCGTCGGCGGTGGCGCCGGCAGCCCGGCGGCGAGCTGTGCGAAGACGCTGTGGAAGATCGGCAGGAACGCCTCGGTCGAGGCCGCGCTCCAGTGTTCGACGGCGACCCGGACGGCGGTGGCGGTCGTGGCCGCCACGAGGCGGGGGTAGAGGTCGACGGGGGCGCCCGCCGGCGCGCCGAGCCGCTGGGCGACCGCCTCGGCGAGGCCCAACTCGTCGGCCATGTGCGCGCCCAGGTGGCGGACCAGCAGGTGCGGCGTCTGCTGGAGGACCTCGGCGCGCAGCCGCCACAGCTCGTGCTGCTCCTCGACGTCGGCGAGCTCGACCGCCAGGGCGTCGCGCACGGCCTCGATCGGGGAGCGGGCGGCCGGCGCGGCCAGCACCGCGCTCCTGACGCGCCGGCCCGCGTCGTCGTCGATCATCACGAAGGCGTCGTCGCGGTGCTCGAAGTAGTTGAAGAAGGTGCGCGGTGAGACGCCGACCTCGGCGCTGATGGCCTCCACGGTCACGTTCTCCGCCCCCCGGGCCGCAGCCAGCCGCACCGCGGCCTCGGCGAGCGCCGCCCTGGTGGCCTGCTTCTTGCGCTCGCGCAGCCCCGGGGTCCTTGTCGTTCTCTCCGCCACGCATTGCAGGGTATGAAAAAATGCAGAACATGCAAAATTTAAATTTTCAGTGGGTGCCGGGGCGCCTGAAGACGGCCGTCACATGGCCGCCGGCACCCCTCACTCCTCCGGGTGTTTCTCCCCACCAACGTCGTCCGGGAGGCTGACAGCCGGCCCGGAGCCCCCTCCCGTTGTGGAAACGTGTCCCCCCGCCGCAGGGCGACCGCACCGCATCGAGCCGACCGCGCCCCACCGCGCGTCGGGTGGACGAGGGAGAAGCATGTACGAATGGCTGCGCGACACCATGGTGGGCAGACTCCAACTCCCCGCCGCTGGCGTGCGCCCCGAGGCCACCCCCGAGGAGGCCGGCCTCGACTCGCTCGCCGTCACGGAACTGGTGTTGATCGCCAGGCAGGAACTCGGTCTCGAGCTCGACGAGGACGAGCTCTACGGCCTGTGGACCGTGGCGGAGGTCGCCGAGTTCCTGCGCCGCCGGACCGAGCCCGTCGCGCCATGACCGCCGGCCGGCCCGCCGCCGTGCTCTGCGGCCTCGGCTCCTGGCTGCCCTCCACCGTGGTCGCCAACGACGTCGTGGCGGCCACGCTCGGCGTCAGCGAGGAGTGGATTCTCCAGCGCACGGGAGTGCGGACCAGGCGCCGCGTCGAGCCGGGCACCGCCACCGTCGACATGGCCGTCGAGGCCGGCGCCCGCGCCCTGAAGTCCGACGGTGCGGGACAGGTCGACGCCGTCCTGCTGGCCACCGGGACCCCCGACCGGATCTGCCCGTCGAGCGCCCCCACCGTCGCGGCCCGGCTCGGCCTGAGCGGCGTCGCGGCGCTCGACGTGTCCGCCGCCTGCTCCGGCTTCCTCTACGGCCTCGCCGTCGCCGAGGGACTCATCGCCGCCGACACGTTCCACCGCGTCCTGCTCGTCGGCGCCGACACCATGTCCTCGGTCCTCGACCCCGAGGACCGCACCACGGCCGCGATCTTCGGCGACGCCGCGGGCGCCGTGGTGCTGCGTGCCGGGGACCCCTCCGAGCCCGGCGCCCTCGGCCCCTTCGTCCTCGGCAGCGACGGCGACCACGGCGACTTCATCCACATCACCGGCGGAGGCGCCCTGGACCGGCGCGGTCGCGTCGCCCTCACCATGGACGGCCGGTCCGTCTTCCGCCACGCCCTCCACCGGATGGGCGGCGCCGTCGCCACCGCCGCGGAGCGCGCCGGCTGGTCGCTGCACGAGGTCGACCGGTTCGCCGTCCACCAGGCCAACGCCCGCATCTCCCGGGCCCTCGCCGCCGACCTCGGCGTCGACCCCGCCCGCTGGGTCAGCAACATCGAACACGCGGGCAACACCACCGCCGCCTCCGTCCCCCTCCTCCTCGATCACGCCAACCGGGACGGCGGACTGCGCCCGGGGCAGCGCGTCATCCTGGCCGCTTTCGGCGCCGGGCTCACCTGGGGCGGCACCAGCGTCACCTGGCCCACGCTCGCCGCCGGGGACTGACGGCCGGGCCGCGTCACCGCCCGGCAAACCCCCACGCAAGGAGCCCACACCCATGCCG
>NZ_SMKC01000263.1 GCF_004348315.1 Streptomyces sp. 8K308
CCCCGGCGCAGAGCGGGGAGCACGGCGGAACACATAGTGTCGGATCCGTGACCGTACGCAGTTACTCCTCCCTCAAGGCCCCCACGGAGCGCACCGTGTGGACACGCCTCACGCGGCGGGACTCGTTGGCGCGGCGGCTGGACTGGACCCTGCTCGGGGCCGCCGGGATCCTCTCCCTCATCGGCACGCTGCTGGTGTACTCCGCGACCCGCGGCCGGACCGATCTCAACAACGGCGACCCGCAGTACTTCCTGCTCCGCCACATCCTCAACCTCACCATCGGCGTCGGCCTCGCCTCCGTCATGGTGTGGCTCGGCCACGTCCGGCTGCGCAGCGCCGCGCCCGTGCTGTACGTCCTGTCGGTGCTGCTGTCGCTGGCCGTGCTGTCGCCACTCGGCTCCACGGTGAACGGCTCCCGCAGCTGGATCCAGCTCGGCGGCGGCTTCGCGTTCCAGCCGTCCGAACTGGTCAAGGTGGGCGTGATCCTGGCCATGGCGATGCTGCTCGCGGCGCCGCTGGAGAACGAGGCGCGGCCGCGGCCCGACACCCGGGCGGTGCTGCAGGCGCTGGGGATCGCTGCGGGTCCTGCCGTGCTGATCCTGCTGACCCCGGACGTCGGCCAGACCATGGTGATCGCCGCCATCGCGCTCGGCGCGCTGCTCGCCTCAGGCACCGGCCGGGCCTGGATCCTGGGGCTGCTCGGCCTCGGCGTGCTCGCCGCCCTCGCGGTCTGGCAGGCGGGGCTGCTCGACGAGTACCAGATCAACCGGTTCGCCGCGTTCGCCAACCCCGCGCTCGACCCGGCGGGGGTGGGTTACAACACCAACCAGGCCAGGATCGCCATCGGCTCCGGCGGCCTCACGGGCCAGGGCCTGTTCCACGGCAGCCAGACGACCGGACAGTTCGTGCCCGAGCAGCACACCGACTTCATCTTCACGGTGGCCGGCGAGGAGCTCGGCTTCGTCGGCGCGGGGTTCGTGATCCTGCTGCTCGGCGCGGTGCTGTGGCGCGGCTGCCGGATCGCCATGCACGCCCCCGACACGTACGGGACGATCGTCGCGGTGGGGATCGTCACCTGGGTCGCGTTCCAGACCTTCCAGAACATGGGTATGGCGCTCGGCATCATGCCGGTGACCGGGCTGCCGCTGCCGTTCCTCTCCTACGGCGGCTCGTCCATGTTCGCGATCTGGATCGCCGTCGGGCTGCTGCTGGCCATCCACGTCAGGACCCGCAGCCGGCTGTGACCGGCTCAGCGCCGGCGGCCCCGACCGCGGCGCCCGCCGAGGCGTCCCGTGCCGTCCAGGACCGCCGCCACGAGGCCGAGCAGCGCGACGCCGGCGAGCGCCAACCACCACACTCCGTCCACGTGTGCGACGGTACCCCGCGCTGGTGATTCCGCCCACACCGCGGCACGCACAAGGCGCGGTCCGGTCCTTTGCGACTTAGAGTCGTTCGAACCCCACTACGGAGGTTCCCCTCTTCATGAAGCTCACCGTCGTCGGCTGCTCGGGGTCATTCCCGTCCGCGGACTCGGCCTGTTCCTGTTACCTCATCGAGGCCGAGGGCTACCGGCTGCTCCTAGACATGGGCAATGGCGCCCTCGGCGAGCTACAGAAGTATGTCGGCCTCTACGACATCGACGCGATCGCGCTCAGCCATCTCCATCCCGACCACTGCATCGACATGTGTGGTTACTTCGTGGCCCGTTACTACCGGCACGAGGGCGGCCGCTGCGATCCGGTGCCGGTCTACGGCCCGGCGGGCACCGAGCACCGGCTCACCACCGCGTACGACGACACCCCGTCCGAGAAGTCGATGAGCGAGGTCTTCGACTTCCACACCCTGGCCTCTGGCGACACGTTCACGCTCGGCCCGTTCACGGTCACCGCGGGGCGCGTCACCCATCCGGTGGAGACCTACGGTTTCCGGATCGAGCACCGGGGCCGCGTCTTCTGCTACTCAGGGGACAGCGGCCGCTGCGACTCGCTCGCCGAGCTCGCCACCGGCGCCGATCTCTTCCTGTGCGAGGCCTCGTTCACCGACGGCAAGGAGGACCTGCCAGAGGTGCACCTCAACGGCCGGCAGGCGGGGGAGTGCGCCCTGCGGGCCGGCGCCGAGCGACTGGTGCTCACCCACATCCCGCCGTGGACGGACGCCCAGGTCAACCTGTGCGACGCCAAGGCCGTGTTCGAGGGTCCGGTCGAGCTGGCCCGACCCGGGGCGGTCTACGAGGTGTGAAACGCCGTAGGCTCGCGGGCATGTCACGAATCGACGGCCGCGCGGCCGATGAGCTCCGTCCCGTCCGGATCGAGCGGGGCTGGAGCAAGCACGCCGAGGGCTCCGTCCTCGTCTCCTTCGGGGACACCAGGGTGCTGTGCACCGCCAGCGTCACCGAGGGGGTGCCGCGCTGGCGGCGCGGCAGCGGCGAGGGCTGGGTGACCAGCGAGTACGCCATGCTGCCGCGCGCCACCAACACCCGGGGCGACCGGGAGTCGGTGCGCGGCAGGATCGGCGGCCGCACCCACGAGATCTCGCGACTGATCGGCCGTTCGCTGCGCGCCGTCATCGACTTCAGGGCGCTGGGCGAGAACACCTTCGTGCTGGACTGCGACGTGCTGCAGGCCGACGGCGGCACCAGGACGGCCGCGATCACCGGCGCCTACGTGGCGCTGGCCGACGCGGTGGCCTGGGCGCAGCGCGAGAAGCTGGTCAAGCACCGCTCCCAGCCGCTGACCGGCACGGTCTCCGCGGTCAGCGTGGGCATCGTGGGCGGGGTGCCGATGCTGGACCTCGCCTACGAGGAGGACGTCCGCGCCGAGACCGACATGAACGTGGTCTGCACCGGCGACGGGCACTTCGTGGAGGTGCAGGGCACGGCCGAGGGCAAGCCGTTCGACCGCTCCGAGCTCAACGCGCTGCTCGACCTGGCGGTGGCCGGCTGCGCCCAGCTCGACGTGGCGCAGCGTGCCGCCCTCGCCGAGGGGTAGGACCAGGGTGTGAGCGGAATTCGAGCAAGGGCGGCCGTGGCCGTGGCGGCGATCGCGGCGACCGGTTTCGGCGTGGGGTGTGACGTCCAGCAGGCGGTGGACTGCGCGCGGATAGCGGTCTCCATCACCGGCAATCTCAACGACCTCCAGCAGGCGGTCGACGCGGGCGACGTGGACGCGTTCGACGCCGCGCTGGACGACCTCGACCAGAACGTGGCGGATCTGCACGGCGTCGACGGCGCGGACGCGGAGGAGGCGGCCGAGTCGGTGGCCGCCGCCGCCGACACCATCAGGGCCTCAGGCGAGGGCGAGGGGGGCGGCCAGATCGAGGTGGACCTGGCGCCGCTCGGGGACGCGGTCTCCGCGCTAAGCGGGGTGTGCTCCGAGTGACCCGCGGGGCCCGTCCGGCCCCGCCCCTCTCGTTCGACCACTCGAACGCATTGCAGAATCTCGAACCGATACCTTGACGCGGCCCGAAACAGCTCCTTAACGTGTCGAATCACCCGGTTGACCACGTAGTCAACCACCGTGCCGGCGGAGGAGCTAGACGTGGCAGGTCGGGTCTCGATGCGAGAGATAGCCCAGCGGGCCGGCGTCTCGCAGAAGACGGTCTCGCGCGTCGTGAACGGCGAGCCACACGTCAGCCAGGCCCTGCGTGAGCGGGTCGAGCGCGAGATCGCCCTGCTCGGCTACCTGCCGGACGCCAGCGCCCGCGCCCTCGTCACCCGCCGCTCCCGGCGGATCGGCATCGTCACCAGCGACACCGGCTACTTCGGCCCCGCCTCCGTGCTGCGGGGCCTGGAGCGTGCCGCCAGGGACGCCGGCTACTTCGTCAGCGTGGTGCACGCCGACGACCGCGACCCCCAGGAGACCGCCAGATCGGTGCGGCACCTGGTCAGCCAGGGCATGGAGGCCATCGCCGTCTCCGCGCCCGTGCTCGGGGTGGTCGACCAGCTGACCGGCGTGCCCGCCGGCGTCCCCGTGCTGCGCATCGAATACCCGGAGGGCCGCCCTGAGCCGGGCGTGATCCGGGTCGGCAGCGACGACGTCAGCGGCGCCCGCGAGGCGACCGCGCACCTGCTGGCCCTCGGCCATCGCACCGTGCACCACATCGCGGGACCGCCGGCCTGGTCCGTGACCGGCCGTCGGATCAGCGGCTGGCGGGCCGCGCTGCGCGCCGCCGGCGCCCCCGAGCCGCCCTTCGCGCACGGCGACTGGAGCGCGGCCGCCGGCTGCCGGATCGCGCTCGAACTGATCGAGGACCCGGACGTCACCGCGCTGTTCGTGGCCAACGACCAGATGGCGATCGGCGCCATGTACGCCGTCCAGCGCTCGGGCCGCCGGGTGCCGGAGGACGTCAGCGTGGTCGGCTACGACGACATCCCCGAGGCCGCCTACCTCTCCGTGCCCCTGACCACGGTCCGGCAGGACTTCACGGCGATGGCCGAACAGGGCATGCGACGCCTGGTCGCCGCCGTGAGCGCCGAAGGCCCCCCGGCGGGGCCGTCCGACGACGCGCTGATCCCCGGGACCTTCGTGGTCCGGGAGAGCACCGCACCACCAGCACGCCCCAGCACCCGACGGGCAGCGCTGCCCGAGAACGGGGGACGACCATGACCCAACGCATCCCACCACCTCCCCGTGGCATGTCCCGCCGCGGACTGCTGCGCCTCGGCGGCGGCGTCGGCGCGGCCGCCCTGCTCGGCGGCGCGCTGAGCGGCTGCGGCCGGGCCGCCAACGCCGAGTCCGTCACCTCGGGCGCCGTGAACCTGGCGTTCTGGACCCACGACCAGGCGTACGTCGACTTCTTCGAGACCGCGGCCCGCAACGCCGAGGCCGCCGGCGAGAGCCCGTTCCGCTGGCACCTCGAACCCACCAGGGCCGGCGCCCAGGACGTGGTGACCAAGACCATCGCGCAGGCCATCGCCGGCCGCGGGACCCCGGACGTCGCCGGCCTGGAGATCGGCAGCTTCCCCCGGTTCCTGCGCGGCGAGATCGCCGCCGAGCTGATCGAGCCGCTGGAAGGCCACATCGGCGCGGACGTCCGCGAGGACCTGCTGCCCTCGCGCACCGCGCCGTTCACCAAGGACGGCCACCTCTACGGGCTGGACTCCGACGCGCCGCTGGTCGTCTACTACTACCGCGAGCCCGAGTTCGCCAGGGTCGACCTCCCGACGGACGCCGCCACCTGGGACGAGCTGGCCGAGGCCGGGCGCCGTGCCCACGAGCGGCACGACGTGGCCATCGGGGCGGTCGCGGTCGGCAGCGACCTGGGCCAGGTGGTGCAGATCTTCGACATGCTGCTGATGCAGCGCGGCGGGCGGCTCTTCGCCGAGGACGGCACCCTGACGATCGAGACCCCGGAGGCCGAGCAGGCCCTGGCCTTCCTGGTCCGCGGCGTGCAGGAAGGTTTCATCACCACCGTCTCCGACTTCTACGGGCCCGCCATGCAGGCCGCCCTCAAGTCCGGCGAGCTGATCGGCCAGTGGATGGCCACCTGGTACAAGATCTACGGCCTGATGCCCAACGTGCCCGAGCAGTCCGGGCAGTGGCGCATCCGCCCGCTGCCCGTCTTCCCCGACGGCGGCTCCCGCACCTCGTTCACCGGCGGCACCGGCTTCGCGGCGCTGCGCGGCAAGCGCAACACGCTCGCCGGCGTCGAGCTCGTCAAGTACGCCTACCTCACCCCGTCCGAACAGATCCGCCGCTACGTCGACCTGGGCTACCTCCCCACCAGGCGCTCCGTCTTCGACGACCCGCAGCTGCTGCGGATCGAGGACGAGTACTGCGGCGGCCAGCGCATGTTCGAGGTCTACCGCGAGGTCGTCGACGAGGCGCCGGTCTTCTACCTCAGCGCCGACAAGCCGATCCTCGACACCGTCCTCAGCGGCCACCTGCTGCGCGCCTACCGCGGCGACGCCACGCCGGCCGAGGCCCTGCGGAACGCGGCCGAGGACTTCCGCGGCCAGACCCGGAACCACGATTGAGGTGCCACCGATGACGTCACTCCAGGCCACGCCGGCGCGCAAGCGCCGCCAGCTCGCGCCCTACGCCTTCATCGCGCCCTTCTACGTGCTGTACGGGCTGTTCATGGTCGTGCCCATCGGCACCGCGGTCTACCTCTCGATGACCGACTGGGTCGGCCTCGGCACCCCCGAGTTCGTCGGTCTGCGTAACTTCGCCGACCTGGCCGGCGACACCAGTTTCCACAAGGCGCTCGGCAACTCGCTGGTCTTCGTGCTGGTGAGCCTGTTCATCATCGTGCCGGCCGCGCTGCTCATCGCCCAGGCGCTCAACACCAGGGGACTGCGCGCCCGCGACCTGTTCCGGGTCACCTTCTTCCTCCCCATGGTGATCTCGCCCATCGTGATCGCCCTCGTCTACAGCCTGGTCTTCGACCGCCAGTACGGGCTGCTCAACTCCGTGCTACGGGCCCTGTTCGGGGCCGGCAACACCGACTGGCTCGGCGACCCCACCATGGCCAAGGTCTCCGTCAGCTTCGTGCTGCTGTGGCGCTGGGTCGGCTACCTCACCATCTTCTTCCTCGCCGCCCTCCAGGCCGTGCCCCGCGAGCGCTACGAGGCGGCCGAACTCGACGGCGCCGGCGTGCTGCGGACCTTCACCTCCGTCACGCTGCCCGCCATCCGGCCGGTGACCGCCTTCGTCGTGGTCACCTCGTTCATCGGCTCGGCCCAACTCTTCGACGAGCCCTACCTGATCACCGGCGGTGGGCCTGGCGAGGAGACCCTGACCATGGCCATGTTCGTCTACCGGGCCGCCTTCGAACGCCAGCAGTTCGGCTACGCGGCCGCGGCCGGCCTCGTCCTCTTCGTCATCGTCTTCGGGATCAGCCAGATCCTGAACCGGCTGTTCTCCATCGGGAGGATCTCATGAGCGCCGTCGCCAGTGCGCGAGACCGTCTTCTGGGAGGCGCCGCCACCCCGCCGACCCCGCCGGCCACCAACCGCCCGATCCGGCGCTACTCACGCTCCGGCCGGGTCCTGCTCTACCTCACGCTGAGCGCGCTGCTGCTGGTCTTCGTCGCCCCCATGCTGTGGGCGCTCAGCGGCTCATTCAAGCCGCGCGGCGACCTCTTCGAGTACCCGCCGAAGCTGATCCCCTCCCCGGCGACCCTCGACAACTACCGCAACTTGCTGGACAGTCAGCCGTTCTGGAGCTGGTTCGCGATCAGCGTGATCACGGCCGCCGCCGCCACCGCCGTCGCGGTCTTCGTCTGCGCGCTCGCCGGATTCGCCTTCGCCAAGTACCGGTTCGCCGGCAAGCGGCTGCTGTTCTCCGTGATGTTCAGCTCGCTGTCGGTGCCGTTCGCGGTGATCCTCGTGCCGCTGTTCATCCTGATGGTGAAGTCAGGCCTCTCCAACCCCTGGTTCGCGCTGACCGTGCCCTGGGTGGCGCCGGCCTTCGGCATCTTCATGATGCAGCAGTACATCATCCAGTCGGTGCCCGACGAGATCCTCGAGTCCGCCCGGATGGACGGCGCCAGCGAGTTCGGTATCTTCCTGCGCGTCGTGCTCCCGCTGCTGCGGCCCTCGCTCGGCGCGCTGGCCGTCTGGCAGTTCCTGCAGAGCTACAACCACTTCATGTGGCCACTGGTCCTGATCTCCAACACCGACCAGTACACCCTCCCGCTCGGCCTCAACATCCTCTTCAAGGCCGAGGCACGCCAGTTCGACCTGGTGCTGCCCGGCGCCGTGCTGGCCTCCGTGCCGACCATCCTGGTCTTCCTGCTGCTGCGCAAGCAGCTGCTCGAAGGCCTGTCCGCCGGAGCCGTCAAGGGCTGACCGCCGCCCAAACCGCGAGTCCGTAAGGAGAAGGACCTACCATGCCCAAGCTCCCCGACCGGGTGCTCTTCGGCGCCGCCTACTACCACGAGTACCAGCCGACCCCCCGCCTCGAAGCCGACCTCGACCTCATGCGGGAGGCCCACTTCAGCGTGATCCGGGTCGGCGAGTCCGTCTGGTCCACCTGGGAGCCGGAGAACGGGGTCTTCGACCTCGACTGGTTGCAGCCCGTGTTGGACGGCGCCCACGAACGCGGCATCCGCGTCGTCCTGGGCACCCCCACCTACGCCGCGCCGCCCTGGCTCGCCCGCACCTACCCCGAGATCAACGCCGAACGCCGCACCGGACAGCCGATGGGCTGGGGCGTTCGCCAGGAGATCGACTACACCCACCCCGCGTTCCTCTTCCACGCCGAGCGGATCATCCGCAGGATCGTCGCCCGCTACGCCGACCACCCCGCGATCATCGGCTACCAGGTGGACAACGAGCCCGGCAACGAGATCTTCCACAACCGCGGCGTCTTCCAGCGCTTCGTCGACCACCTCCGCCACACCTACGGCTCCGTCGAGGAGCTCAACGAGCGCTGGGGCCTCACCTACTGGTCGCACCGGCTGTCCACCTGGGCCGACCTGTGGACGCCGGACGCCAACGGACAGCCGCAGTACGACCTCGCCTGGCGCCGCTTCCAGGGCTCGCTCACCACCGACTTCATCGGCTGGCAGGCCGACATCGTCCGCGAGTACGCGCGCGACGACCAGTTCGTCACCACCTGCATCTCCTACCCGCGCCCGACCGTCAAGGACGACGACCTCACCCGCCGCCTCGACATCACCGCCGGCAACCCCTACTACCGGATGCAGGACTCCCTCGAACTCCCCAGGGCCGACACCGGCGAGCAGGGCTGGGCCACCGACGGCACATGGGCGCTCTACCAGTCCGCCGACCGCATGTACTCCTCCCGGCAGGAGCCCTACCTGGTCACCGAGACCAACGCGCAGGCCATCAGCGCCCCCTGGATCAACGAGCCGGCCTACGACGGCCAGTGGCGCCAGGCCGCCTGGGCGCTGGTCTCGCGCGGCGCCACCATGATCGAGTACTGGCACTGGCACACCCTGCACTTCGGCACCGAGACCTACTGGGGCGGCATCCTGCCGCACAGCCAGGAACCGGGCCGGGTCTACCGCCAGCTCGCCGAACTCGGCGCCGAGTTCGAGAAGGCCGGCGAACTGGCCGCCGGCCTCACGCCCGACGCCGATGTCGCCCTCGTCTACTCCACCGACACCAAGTGGGCGCTCCAGGAGACGCCCATGCTCCCGGACGCCCGCCGCGGGCCCGACCACGCCTCCTACGAGGCCGTGTTCGGCGCCTTCTACCGCGGCGCCTTCGACGCCGGCCTGCAGAACCGCATCGTGCACACCGGGCAGCTCTTCGCCACCGACCCGGCCGAGTACGCCGCCCGCCAACCGGTGCTGGTCGCCGCCGCGCTGCTCATCGCCACGGACGACGAGCTGCGCTGGCTGGAACGGTACGCGGCGGCCGGCGGCCACCTGCTGCTCGGCATCCGCACCGGCTACGAGGACGAGGAGGCCCGCGCCCGCCTGGAACGCAAGCCGGCCTTCCTGACCGAGGCGGCCGGCGTCTGGTACGACGAGTTCTCCACCATCGACCGCCCGCTGTCCGTGATCGCCGCGGCCGACTCCCCGCTGACGCTGCCTGAGGACGCGCGCGCCACCCGCTGGATCGACGGCCTCCAACTGGCCGGCGGCGAGTGGCTCGCCTCCTACGCCCACCCGCACTTCTCCCGCTGGCCGGCCGTCACCACGCGCGCCCACGGCGCCGGACGCGTCACCTACGTCGGCACCGTCCCCGACCCGGCGCTCGCCGGGGCGGTCCTCGCCTGGGCCGCGGGGGACCGGCCCACCGCGTGGCGGCCCAACGCCGACACCCAGACCGTCACCGGCGCCACGGCCAAGGACGGGACCCGCCTGCGGTTCGTCCACAACTGGTCCTGGCTCCCGAGCGAGTTCACCCTGCCGGCCGCTGTCCGCGACGTCCTGTCCGACACGGACCTCGCCGCGGGCGAGGCACTCCGCCTCGGCCCCTGGGACGTCCGCGTCCTCGCCGAACGCGACGCCTAGCCGCAATGCCAGTGACTTAGGGGTCGATTCGCGCGTCTGACCTGCGGGAACGTCGCCCTACGGCGCTCTCGAGAGCCATAAAGTCACCGGTATTGCTGTCTCATATACACAGCTGACGCTGCCGACGACTTAATAGGTGTAGATTA
>NZ_SMKC01000264.1 GCF_004348315.1 Streptomyces sp. 8K308
CTTTTGTGACGCGCCGCAGGGGACAGTACCCACCAGCTCGCCACGGACGACCGAACCACGGCACCCGGCGCGGCGCTCCGGGTCGGGCGGGCTTTCGCCCGGCCGTGCCTGTCGGCGTAGGGCCCCCGCGGAGTGCGGGTAGGTGCGGTCTGGTTCGGTCGTTGGACCCCTCTACGCGCGTAGGCCCGCACCGGCTAGGCTCGGAACGTGAACGCATCTGAGATTGACGACACGGTCAATGCCGCCGCGGCGCGGCTGCGGGAGTTGACCGGGGTGGCCGGCCATGACGTCGCGCTGGTCATGGGTTCCGGCTGGCTGCCCGCCGCCGACCAGCTCGGCCTGCCGGAAGCGGAGTTGGACGTCACCGAACTGCCCGGGTTTCCGCCGCCGGCCGTCGAGGGGCATGCCGGCAGGGTCCGTTCGTACCGCGTCGGCGGCAAGCGCGCCCTCGTCTTCCTCGGCCGCACCCACTTCTACGAGGGCCGCGGCGTCGCGGCCGTCGTGCACGGCGTCCGTACCGCCGTGGCCGCCGGCTGCAAGACGGTCGTGTTGACCAACGGTTGTGGCGGCGTGCGCGGCGACATGATCGTCGGGCAGCCCGTCCTCATCAGCGATCACATCAATCTCACCGCGACCTCGCCCATCGTCGGGGCGAACTTCGTCGACCTCACCGACCTGTACTCGCCGCGGCTGCGCGCGCTCTGCCGGGAGATCGACCCCTCCCTTGAGGAGGGCGTGTACGTGCAGTTCCCCGGGCCGCACTACGAGACGCCGGCCGAGATCCGCATGGTTCGGGCGATAGGCGGGGACCTGGTCGGCATGTCCACCGTGCTCGAGGCCATCGCGGCCCGCGAGGCCGGGGCCGAGGTGCTCGGGATCTCGCTGGTCACCAACCTCGCCGCCGGGATCACCGGCGAGCCGCTGAACCACGAGGAGGTTCTCAGGGCCGGCCGGGACTCGGCCGCCCGGATGGGGGCCCTGCTCGCCCGGCTGCTGGGGCGGATCTGATGGCGGGCGGCGAGGGGACGGGCAGCGAGGGGACGGGCGTCGAGGTGGCGGACGTCGAGCGGGTCGCCCGCGCCTGGCTGGCCGAGGACCCGGATCCGGAGACCCGCGCCGAGTTGGCCGCCCTGTTGGACGCGGGCGACACGGCGGCGCTGGCGGAGCGCTTCGCCGGCACCCTGCAGTTCGGTACGGCCGGCCTGCGCGGCGAGATGGGCGCCGGGCCGATGCGGATGAACCGGGCCGTGGTCATCAGGGCCGCCGCCGGTCTCGCCGGCTACCTGAACCGGACCGCGCCCGGGCTCGTCGTCATCGGCTACGACGCCCGTCACAGGAGCGCCGACTTCGCCCGCGACACCGCAGCCGTGCTGACCGGCGCCGGGCTGCGGGCGGCGCTGCTGCCGCGGCCGCTGCCCACGCCGGTTGTCGCCTTCGCGATCCGCCACCTCGGCGCCGTCGCCGGCGTCGTCGTCACCGCGAGCCACAACCCGCCGCGGGACAACGGCTACAAGGTCTACCTCGGGAACGGCAGCCAGATCGTGCCGCCGGCCGACGCCGACATCGCGGCCGAGATCGCCGCGGTCGGCCCGCTGGCCGACGTGGCGCGCCCGGAGTCCGGCTGGGAAGTGCTCGGCGAGGAGGTCGTCGAGACCTACCTGGCCCGCACCGGCGCGGCGCTGGCGCCCGGCGGGGCGCGTGACGTCTCCGTCGTCTACACGCCGCTGCACGGCGTCGGGCAGGCGACGCTGGTGGACGCGTTCGTCCGCGCCGGCTTCCCGGCGCCGGCCGCGGTGGCCGAGCAGGCGGAGCCGGATCCGGAGTTCCCGACCGTCGCGTTCCCCAACCCCGAGGAGCCGGGCGCGATGGACCTGGCGTTCGCGCGAGCCCGCGCGGTCGGGCCCGACCTGGTCCTGGCCAACGACCCGGACGCGGACCGCTGCGCGGCGGGCGTGCCGGACCGCTCGCGGGGCGCGGGCGGCTGGCGGATGCTGCGCGGCGACGAGGTGGGCGCGCTGCTCGCCACCCACCTGGTGCGGCGCGGGGTGCGGGGCACGTTCGCGGCGTCCATCGTCTCCGCCTCGCTGGTCGGCCGGATCGCGGCCGCCGCCGGGCTGCCGTACCGGGAGACGCTGACCGGCTTCAAGTGGCTCGGCCGGGTGCCGGGGCTCGCCTTCGGTTACGAGGAGGCGCTCGGCTACTGCGTGGACCCGGCGGGGGTGCGGGACAAGGACGGCATCACCGCGGCGCTGCTGATCGCCGAGCTGGCCGCCGAGCTGAAGGCGGACGGCGGCCGCACGCTGTCCGACCTGCTGGACGACATCGCGCTTGAGCACGGGCTGCACGCCACGGACCAGTTGTCGGTGCGGGTCGCCGATCTCGGGCTCATCGCCGAGGCGATGGACCGGCTGCGCGCCACCCCGCCCACGGCGCTCGGCGGGCTGCCGGTGACCGGTACGGAGGACCTGCGGTCAGGCTCGGCCGAGCTGCCGCCGACCGACGGCCTGCGCTACACCCTGGCGGGCGCGGGTGACGTCGCCTCGGCCCGGGTGATCGTCCGCCCCTCGGGGACCGAGCCGAAGCTGAAGTGCTACCTGGAGGTAGTGGTCCCGGTCGCCGACCGCACGGCCCTGGCGCCCTCCCGCGCCCGGGCGGACGAGGCCCTGGCCGCGATCCGCCACGACCTGGCGGCGGCGGCCGGCGTCTGAGCCGCGCTGGCGCGGTACCCGGACACCGAGGGCTCGGATAGCGTGGTCCGCGTGAGGTACGAACTGCATTTCACCGAGGCCGCCGCGGCCACGCGGGCGCGCCTGGACGACAGGCGGCGGGCAGCCTTCGACAAGGGCGTGGACATCCTCGTCAACGACCCGTTCAACGAGCACTCCCGCCCGGCCGGCGGCGATGACACCTCCCGCAGCATCAGGGTCACGCCTTCGCTGATGGTCGAGTACATCGTCAACCGCGGCTATGTGGTGATCGTCGTGCTGCGGGTCTTCGACAACCAGGACGTCCTGCTGCCGGACGCCGACTGACGCGGCCCGGGGGCTCGTGCTCACGTCCACCGGCCACCCCGCCAACCGGCGGCGGCCCAAGCAGGTACAGCGCGACCGCTGGTCGCGATCAGCCGCCCCCGGCCACGGCACACCGCACCCGACCGGCCACCGGCCGATGGCGGGGGCTCGTGCTCACGTCCACCGGCCACCCCGCCAACCGGCGGCTTCCCAAGCAGGTACAGCGAAGACGCAGCGAAGGGCCAGCGACCCGTCACACCAGCCAGAGCACCAGCAGGGCGATCGCGCCCGCCGCGAGGGGGGCCAGGATCTCGTAGCTCCAGCGGACCGTGACCGCGCCCTCGGGGGCCTTACGGTCGGCGTGGCGCTCGGCGAGCTCCCGCAGTTCGGCGACGGCCGCGTCGCCGGGGGCGGTGCGTGGCAGGTGGTCGGCGGGTCCGGCGGCGGCCGAGTTGTTGCCGAGGCTGCCGAGGCCGAAGGGGCCGCTGCGCGGGGCGCGGCCGGCGGCCACGTCCTCGTTGTGCCGGGTGGCCTTGGAGCGGGCGCGCAGCGAGACGGGGATGGCCCACATCTGGTAGCGCGCGCCGGCGGCCACGAACTCCGTGGAGTACCTGGCCTCGACCTTCTCCACCGCGGCCCAGGGGGTGGTGATGGTGCGGAAGGGGTTGCGGACCCGCAGCCGCTCGTCGGAGGCGAAGACCGCCGGGCGGAAGGTGAAGGCGATCACCAGCGGGGCCACGAACAGCAGCGTGGCCGCGGCGGTGACGGGCGTGCGGCCGTCGCCGCGCAGGATGGCGTCGCCGCCCAGCCAGCCGGCCAGGCCGAGCAGCAGTGCCCCGGCCGCCATCGCGGCGGGCGACCGGTAGACGCGGTCGGCGTAGGTCTGGGACTCACTCATACATCCGATTCTGCCGGACCTGCCGTGGGCCACCCCAGTGACAGGCCACTACGCGCGTAGATATGCTGATCTGGTGAGCATGCCATCTCCAGCACCCGCGCTGGCCCCGGCCGACGTGGCGGACGTGACCGCCACCGACGCCGCGCTGCGCCGCTTCCTGCACGGCCTGCCGGGCGTCGACGCGGTCGGCCTCGAGGGCCGCGCGGCGGCCCTGGCCACCCGCTCGATCAAGACCACGGCCAAGGCGTTCGCCATCGACCTCGCCATCTCGATGATCGACCTGACCACCCTGGAGGGCGCGGACACCCCGGGGAAGGTGCGGTCGCTGTGCGCGAAGGGCGTGAGCCCCGACCCGACCGACCGCACCGTGCCGTCCGTCGCCGCGATCTGCGTCTACTCGGACCTGGCCGGGGTCGCCGTCGAGGCGCTGCGCGGCACCGGGGTCCAGGTGGCCTCGGTGGCCACGGCGTTCCCCGCCGGCCGGGCGGCGCGCGCCGTCAAGCTGGCCGACACGGCCGAGGCGGTCGCGGCCGGCGCCACCGAGATCGACATGGTGATCGACCGGGGCGCCTTCCTCGCCGGCCGTTACCTGGAGGTCCTCGAGGAGATCAGGGCGGTCCGCGAGGCCTGCGGCGCCGCGCACCTGAAGGTGATCCTGGAGAACGGCGAGCTGGCCACCTACGACAACATCCGCCGCGCCTCGTGGCTGGCGATGCTGGCCGGGGCGCACTTCATCAAGACCTCGACCGGCAAGGTGGGGGTCAACGCCACCCCGGCCAACACCCTGCTGATGCTGCAGGCGGTGCGCGACTTCCGGGAGGCGACCGGCCGCCAGGTGGGCGTCAAGCCGGCCGGCGGCATCCGCACCGCGAAGGACGCGCTGCGCTACCTGGTGCTGGTCAACGAGACGGCGGGCGAGGACTGGCTGGCCCCGGCCTGGTTCCGCTTCGGCGCCTCCAGCCTGCTCAACGACCTGCTGATGCAGCGTCAGAAGCTCGCCACCGGGGCGTACTCCGGGCCCGACTACGTGACCGTGGACTAGGACAAGGCCGCAGATGAAATTCGAGTACGCACCCGCGCCCGAGTCCCGGGCGACCGCCCAGATCGCCCCGTCCTACGGCCTGTTCGTCGACGGCGAGTTCCGCGAGGCGGCGGACGGCCGCACGTTCAAGACCGTCTCGCCCGCCACCGAGGAGGTGCTGTCCGAAATGGCGCACGGCGGCGAGGCCGACGTGGACGCGGCGGTGGCCGCGGCCCGTGCCGCGTTCCCCGCCTGGTCGGCGCTGCCGGGCGCGGAGCGCGCCAAGTACCTGTTCAGGATCGCCAGGTTGGTCCAGGAGCGGGCCCGCGAGCTGGCGGTCCTCGAGACCCTGGACAACGGCAAGCCGATCCGCGAGACCCGCGACTCCGACCTGCCGCTGGTCGCCGCGCACTTCTTCTACTACGCCGGCTGGGCCGACAAGCTGGCCCACGCGGGCTTCGGTCCGAATCCGCGCCCGCTGGGCGTGGCGGGGCAGATCATCCCGTGGAACTTCCCGCTGCTGATGCTGGCGTGGAAGATCGCGCCCGCCCTGGCCACCGGCAACACGGTGGTGCTGAAGCCGGCCGAGACGACGCCGCTCACCGCGCTGCGCTTCGCCGCGATCTGCCAACAGGCCGGGCTGCCCAGGGGGGTCGTCAACGTCGTCACCGGCGACGGCGCCACGGGCGCGGTGCTCGCCGCGCACCCCGGCCTGGACAAGGTGGCCTTCACCGGGTCGACGTCGGTAGGCCGCGCGATCGCCCGCTCGCTGGCCGGCACCGGCCGCCGCCTCACCCTCGAACTCGGCGGCAAGGCGGCCAACATCGTCTTCGACGACGCCCCGCTCGACCAGGCCGTCGAGGGCGTGGTCAACGGCATCTTCTTCAACCAGGGCCACGTGTGCTGCGCGGGCTCCCGGCTGCTGGTGCAGGAGTCGGTGGCCGATGAGCTGCTGGTCAGGCTCAAGCGGCGCGTCGCCACGCTGCGGCTCGGCGACCCGCTGGACAAGAACACCGACATCGGCGCCATCAACTCGCCGGAACAGCTCGCCCGCATTCGGAAGTTGGCCGACGCCGGGGACTCGGAGGGCGCCACCCGCTGGACGGCGCCCTGCGAACTGCCGTCCACCGGCTACTGGTTCCCGCCGACGCTGTTCACCGGCGTCACCCAGGCGCACCGCATCGCGCGCGAGGAGATCTTCGGCCCCGTGCTCTCGGTGCTGACCTTCCGCACCCCCGACGAGGCCGTCGCCAAGGCCAACAACACGCCCTACGGCCTCTCCGCCGGCGTCTGGACCGAAAAGGGCTCCCGCATCCTGTGGATGGCCCAGCGACTACGCGCCGGCGTCGTCTGGTCCAACACGTTCAACCGCTTCGACCCCACCTCACCCTTCGGCGGCTACCAGGAATCCGGCTACGGCCGCGAGGGAGGCCGACACGGACTGGAGCCCTACCTCGATGTCTGACACCCCCTCTCCTCGTCTCAGCGTCCTCAAGACCTACAAACTGTTCATCGGGGGCGCGTTCCCCCGCTCGGAAAGCGGACGGGTCTACGACGTGACGACGCCCGACGGCCGTTGGCTGGCCAACGCCCCGCTCGCCTCCCGCAAGGACGCCCGCGACGCCGTGGTCGCCGCGCGCAAGGCGTTCCCGAAGTGGTCGGGCGCCACCGCGTACAACCGGGGCCAGATCCTGTACCGGATCGCGGAGATGCTCCAGGGCCGGCACGACCAGTTCCGCCTCCAGCTCACCGACGCCCAGGGCCTGTCCAAGTCCCAGGCGAGGGCCGCCGTCGACGCGGCGATCGACCGCTGGGTGTGGTACGCGGGCTGGACCGACAAGATCGCGCAGATCGCCGGCACCAGCAACCCGGTCGCCGGCCCGTACCTCAACCTCTCCTCGCCCGAGCCGACGGGCGTGGTCGCCGTGCTGGCCCCGGTCGGATCGCCGCTGCTCGGGCTCGTCTCGGTCCTCGCGCCGGTGCTCGCGGGCGGCAACACGGCCGTGGTGGTCGCCGATCCTGCGGCGCCGCTGCCGGCGTTGACGCTGGCCGAGGTGCTGGCCACCTCCGACCTGCCGGGCGGGGTGGTCAACGTCCTCACCGGCCGCCCGGCCGAGCTCGGCCCGCCGCTGGCCGGCCACCGGGACGTCAACGCGCTCGACCTCACCGGCGCCTCGCCTGACCTGGCGGCCGACCTGGAGGCGGCGGCCGCCGAGACCCTGAAGCGGGTGCACCGCCCGCGCGTCGCCGAGGACTTCACGGCCGACCCGGGCACGGGCCGGCTGACGGCGTTCCTGGAGACCAAGACGGTCTGGCACCCGATCGGCGTCTGACGGCCTTCCTCGCGAAGGCGCTTGACCTCAAGGGAAGTTGAGCTCCTAGCCTCCCAGGCATGAGAGTCCTGACCATCGGCGTCGACCCCGACCTGGTCGACTTCACGGCCATGCCCGAGCTGGACGCCGCGCGGGTGCGCACCACCGGCGCGGCGATCCGGGCGGAGCTGGCCCGCGAAGGCTTCGCGGTCACCCGCTGCGTGATCGACCTCGGCGAGGCGGCCGACGCGGTGCTGACCCGGGCTCTGACGGGCGGCGAGTTCGACTGCGTGGTGATCGGCGCCGGGGTGCGGGTGGTGCCCGAGCACCTGCGGTTGTTCGAGCGGGTCATCAACCTGGTGCACCGGCTCGCCCCCGGCGCCACCATCTGCTTCAACACCGATCCGAGCGACACCGTGGCCGCCGTCCGGCGCGGCCTCGCCCTGCGGGCGGGCCGGTAGCGCGCCGCGTCCCGGCCCGGCGCCCGTGCGCCGGCGCGGGTCGGCAAATCGCTGGCCGGGCGCCGGCCGGCACTGGCAGGCTCATGGCATGGAGCATGCCTGGCTCGGCTCGCCGATCGACGCGCGTCCCCTGTTCCGGCCGGAGCACGCGGCGCTGATGTCCACCCTGCGCGGCCTGTCGGCCGCGGAGTGGGCCAGCGAGGCGGTGCCGGGCTGGAGCGTGCACGACCTCGCCGCGCACGTGCTCGGCGACTACCTGGGCCGACTGCCCGGCCGGCGCGACGGCTTGGCTCCGAGGCGCGGCGAGCCGCTTGAGGCGTTCATCCACCGCATCAACGGGGAGTGGGTGCGGGCGCACCGGCGGGTCGGCCGCGAGGCGCTGCTCGACGCGCTCGACCAGGCGGGGCCGTGGGTCGCGCGGATCTTCGAGGCCCGCGCCCCGTTCGCCCCGGCCCTCGGCGTCTCCTGGGCCGGCGCCGACCCGGCGCCCGGCTGGCTGGACACGGCCCGCGAGTTCACCGAGTACTGGACCCACCGCCAGCAGATACGGCACGCCGTCGGCGAGCACACGGACGCGGCGGCCAGGCCCCTCTCGGTGGTGCTCGACACCTTCCTGCGGGCGCTCCCCCACACGCTGCGCGCGGTGCAGGCGCCGCCGGGCACCCAACTGCGGCTGTCCGTCACGGGACCCGCGGGATCCACCTGGACCGCGACCCGGCTCCCGGACCGCTGGTCGCTGGCGGAACCGCCCACCGACCAGCCGGCGGCGACCGTGCTGCTGAACGCGGAGACCGCCTGGCGGCTGTGCGTCCGCGGCATCGATCCCGAGGCGGCCCTGGCCAGGGCCGCGATCGACGGCGACCGGCGGCTCGCCGCGGCGGCCTGCCGGATCGTCTCGATCGTCTACTGAGGTCCGCACCCGCCGACGAGCAGCCGCTCGACCCGCTCCCGCAGCATCGCCAGCGCCTCCTCCGGCTCCCCGTGGCCGGCGACCGCCCGCACGGTGAGGCCGTCCGCCAGCGCGACCAGCTCCCGCGCCTCCCGGTCCGCGTCGACGTCGCCGGCGATCTCGCCGGTCCGCTGCCCGTAGCCGATGAGCCAGGCGATCAGCTCGTGCAGCCTGGCGTAGGTCTCGTGCAGCACGGCGGACAACCGTTCGCTGGTCGGCGCGTGCGCGACGAACGCCAGCCAGACCCGGGCCCTGGCCGCCGACTCCGCGTCCACCAGCGCCATCTCGGCGAGCGTGTGGGCCAGCAGGGTGCCGGCGGCCCGCGGCGCCTCGTCCGCCGCGATGCGTTCGTCGGCGCGCTCGGTCACCTGGGCCGAGATGTCCTGGAGCGCGAAGAGCAGCATCTCCTCCTTGGTGCGGAAGCACCGCTGGACCGCGCCCATCGAGACGTCCGCCTCGGCCGCGACGTCGCGGAGGCTGACGGCCTCCATCCCGGCGCGCGCGATCAGGGCGACGACGGCCTCCCCGATCCGCCGGCGACGCTCCTCGTAGTCGACCTGCCTGGGCACGTGCGGCTCCTCCCACCCTGGGCGATGCGCCCGCATCGTACGCCGTGCCCGCCCTCCTCAGCCGAGCCGCTCCAGTACCTCGGCGGCCAGCCGCTCACCGTCGTCCACCGTCGCGGCGCCGGTGAACAGCGCGTGGGCCCGCGCCGCGAAGTCCGGCGGCGCGGCCGGCAGCGCCGCGGCCTCGGCCACCGCGCCCTTCTCGTTGAGCAGCCACCGGCCGGCGTGCGCGTGCAGGGCGTGCACCAGCAGCCCCACCGCCCGGAAGAGGCAGCCCGCCACGTAGTAGTCATCCCCGCGCGCCGCGCCCTTGCGGGCCTGGGCGAGGGTGAACGGCACCTCCCAGCGCGCGTTCCTGACCAACGCGTCGCGCAGCGCCGGCGGATACTCCCCGGTCTCCGCCCGGAGCGCCGTCAACTCCCCGCCGGGATCGGCCAACACCCGCGCCGAGGCCACCTCGCCGGCGTACGCGTGCGAGTACACGCCCAGCGGATGCCCGGCCTGCGCCCCCACCTCGAACCGCCCGGCCCGGCACTCGTCCCACACCCGCCGCACCCGGTCCACGTCCCGGTAGATCCAGTCGACGCGCCGCCCCTCGACGGTCAGCCAGGCGCCACCGTCCACCCAGGGGCCCCAGCCGCCGGGCTCCGTCACCTCCACCGGACCGCCGGTCAGTTCGGCAGCGAACTCGCGCAGCGCGGCCGTGTCCAGCGGCGGCCGGTAGTAGAGCCCAAGGTCGTAGTCCGAGTCCGGCCGGTGCGTCCCCCTGGCCCGGCTGCCGCCCAGGCAGACAGCCACCACCCCGT
>NZ_SMKC01000265.1 GCF_004348315.1 Streptomyces sp. 8K308
GGCCGGGCCCGTGGCGGCTGCGCCGCCGGGCCACGCGGCCCCGCACGGCCGCCAGCCCGGCCGCGGCCTACGCCAAGCGCGTAGCGGACGGTCAGTCGAGGCCGCGTTCGATCGCGTAGCGGACGAGCTCGGCCCGGTTGTGGAGCTGCAGCTTGCCCAACGTGTTCTGCACGTGGTTCTGGACCGTCCGGTGCGAGATCACCAGGCGCTCGGCGATCTGCCGGTACGTGAGCCCCTTGGCGACCAGCCGCAGCACCTCCGTCTCGCGCTCCGTGAGGTGCGGGACGTCGTCGGCGACGGTGGTCGAGGCCGCGGCGGCAGCCGCCAGGCGGCGGTACTCGCCGAGCACGAGGCCGGCCAGGCCAGGCGTGAAGACCGGTTCGCCGGCCGCCGTGCGGCGTACCGCGTCGACCAGTTCCGCGACGCTCGCCGACTTCACCAGGTAGCCGGTGGCGCCTGCCTTGACCGCCTCGAGCACGTCCCGCTGCTCGCCGCTCGCGGACAGCACGAGCACCCTGACCTCGCCCGCCAGCTGCCGGCACACCTCGGCGCCCGGCAGCCCGGGCAGGTTGAGGTCGAGCACCAGCACGTCGGGGAGCGCGGCCCGGGCGCGGTGTACGGCCTGCGGGCCCTCGCCCGCCGTGGCGACGACATCCATGCCGGCCTCGCCCAGGTCGCGGGCCACCGCGTCGCGCCACATCGGGTGGTCGTCCACCACCATCACCCGCACGGTGGAACTCATCGGTCCGCTCCCTTCGGCACCCGCATCTCGACCTCGGTGCCCTGGCCGGGCACCGATCCCCACTCGGCGCCGCCGCCGAGGTCACGCAGCCGTCCCCGAATGGACTGGGCCACGCCGAGACGGCCCTCGGCCGCCGCCACGGCCAGCCGGCCAGGAGGGATGCCAGGCCCGTCGTCCCGCACCGTGACGAGCACCGCGTCGGGCTCGTCCTCCAGCAGTATCCACGCGTTGGCGGCCGGTCCCGCGTGCCGGCGGACGTTGTCCAGGGCGGCCTCCACGGCCGCCGTCAGCTCGCGCGCGGCCCGCGCCGGCAGCTCGACGGGCGTGCCAGGGCCCACGAGAGTGACGCGCTCGCCCCGCCCGGCGACGGCCGCGAGCAGCGCCCCGACGTCCTCGCGGGACGCCGTCGCCCGCGGCTGCGGCGCGTCGGTGACCAGCGTCCGCAGCGCGCGCTCCTGCTCGCCGGCCAGCCGGCCGAGCTCGGCGGCCTCGCCGCCGAGCGCCGTGCCGCGCCGCTGGACCATCGCCAGCACCTGGAGCACGCCGTCGTGGATGTCCCTGGCCAGCCGCTCGCGCTCCCTGGTGGCCGCCTCGATCCGCAGCGCCCTGGCCAGCAGGCGCTCGCTGGCCCGCGCCACCTCCACCACGTAGCCGATGGCGACGGCGGCCACACACACCAGCACGGCGTTGTGCAGCGCCGCCCCGGAGTAGCGGCCGTCCTCGACCAGGTTGGCGGCGCCCATGACGACCGCCGCCGCGCCGCCCCAGAGCCAGCCGCCCCTCAGGGCGACGGCGAGCACGGAGCCGGCGACCCAGATCGACGGCAGCGTCGGGCGGACCGTGGCGTCCGGGTCGGCGACCAGGGTGAGGAGCGTGCCGCCCACCGCCATCGTCATGTCGACCGCCAGGAACCGGGGGGTGCAGCGCTCGCCCGAGGCGACCAGGGGGGTGGTGAGCAGCGTCCAGAGGGTGAGCGTGACCAGGTAACCGGCGCCGACCAGCGGCCGGCCGTAGTCGTCGTGGGCGAGGAGGAAGAGGCCGAGCGCGTAGCTCAGGGTCAGCAGCCGGTAGCCGGTGAGCGCGCGCCACAGCGGTCGCTCCACGGACACGCGCGCTACTCCTTCGGCTCCTTCTGCTCGGGCCGTTCCTCGGCGGACTGGCCCTTGGCCGCCTCGGCGAGCATCCGCTTGGCGACGGTGGCGTAGATGTCCACGTACTCCTGGCCGGAGAGTTTCATGATCGCGTACATGACCTGGTCGGTCACCGAGCGGAGGATGAAGCGGTCCTCGTCCATCCCCTGGTAGCGGCTGAAGTCGAGCGGCTCGCCGATCCGGATGCCGGGCCGCATCAGCTTGGGGACGACCTTGCCCGGCGGCTGTATCTTCTCGGTGTCGATCATGGCGACGGGTATCACCGGCGCCCCGGTGGCCAGCGCGATCCGGGCCAGGCCGCCGGGCTTGCCGCGGTAGAGGCGGCCGTCGGGGGAGCGCGTGCCCTCGGGGTAGATGCCGAACAGCTCGCCGCGCTCGATCACCGCGATGCCGCTGCGTATCGCGGCCTCGCCCGCGGCACGCCCGCCGGAGCGGTCCACGGGCAGCTGGCCGACGCCCTTGAAGAAGGCGGCCGTCAGCCGGCCCTTGATGCCCGGCGAGGTGAAGTACTCGGCCTTGGCGATGAAGGTGACCTTGCGGTCGAGCACCGCGGGCAGGAAGAAGGAGTCGGAGAACGACAGGTGGTTGCTCGCCAGGATCGCGGGCCCCTCGACGGGCACGTGCTCCCTGCCCTCCACCCAGGGGCGGAAGGCCACCTTCAGCCCCGCGCCCACGGACATCTTCATCGCCCCGTACAGCACCCCGTCAACCTCCCGTGTTCTATGAGGCGACCTTACTGGGGAATAGGGTTACTGGCGCCCTACGAGCCGAACGGAGCGAGCAGACGATGCGCCTTCTTCCCGGGGCCGAGCCCTACGCACACCACGGCTCGTCGACCGGCGTGTTGCTGTGTCACGGCTTCACCGGCACCCCGCACTCCCTGCGCCCCTGGGCCGAGCACCTGGCGGCCCGCGGCCTGACCGTCTCGCTGCCCCTGCTGCCCGGGCACGGCACCCGCTGGCAGGACATGCGCCACACCGGCTGGGAGGACTGGTACGCGACGGTCGAGCGGGAGCTGCGGGAGCTCGGCCGCCGCTGCGAGACGGTGTTCGTGTGCGGCCTGTCGATGGGCGGGGCGCTGGCGCTGCGCCTGGCGGCCCGGCACGGCGCGGCGGTGACCGGGGTCGCCGTCGTCAATCCGGGCGTGACCTTTCCCTCCAGGGCGGGCTTCCTGCTGCCGGTGCTGCGCCATCTGGTACCGAGCGCCAAGGGGATCATCTCCGACATAGCCAAGGAGGGGGTAACGGAGTCGGGGTACGGGCGGGTGCCGCTGCACGCGGCCCACTCGCTGCGGGCGCTGCAGCGGCTGGTGCGGGCCGAACTACCGCGCGTCACCCAGCCGTTGCTGCTGATGCGCAGCGCGGAGGACCACGTGATCGCGCCCGGGGACGCGGCGCTCGTCCGCGATCGCGTCTCCTCGACCGACCTGACGGAGCTGCTGTTGCCGTCCAGCTTTCACGTGGCCACCCTGGACCACGACGCGGAGCGTATCTTTCAAGAGACGGACGCCTTCATCACCCGGCTTGCACCGGCTCGCGACAAGGAAGACTCTCCGTGACGGAACGTGACCAGGAGCGCGGCGACGGCCGCGACCCGATCGACGAGGAAGCCGCGTGGGCCGAGATCGTCGCCGGCTACGGCGAGGAGCCGGCCGATCCCCCTGGCGTCTGGCCGAAGGCGGGCGAGCTCGACCTGACGGACACGGTCGACCGGGTGCCGGTGGCCGAGCCCGCGGAGGGGCCGGCCGACGGTCCGGCGGGCGCCGGTCCCACCGGGGGTCCGCTGAGCGGCCCCCGGGACTGGGAGGCCGCGGAGGACGAGGACGAGGACCACTTCGTGCCGCCGGAGCCGCCGCCGCTGCCGGAGACCGACCTGACGACCAAGCTGGCGTGGGTCGCGGTGCTCGGCGGCCCGCTGCTGCTGATCGGGGCCGTGCTGCTGCAGCAGCGGATGACCTGGTGGCTCGTCACCCTGGGCGTGGGCGGCTTCCTGGGCGGCTTCGCCACGCTGATCACCCGACTGCGGGACGGCCATGACGACGACTTCACGGACCCGGGCAGCGGCGCCGTCGTCTAGGGCCTGCCCCAACCCGGGCGGGCCGGGTTCAGGGGGTGAGCCTGGCCAGCACCGGCAGGTGGTCGGTGGCGGCGCGTAGGTCGGCCGGTGCCGGCTCCTCGGGCACTCCGCAGCCGAGCACGGTCACCGCCTGGGTGCACAGCACGGCGTCGATGCGGCGCTCGGGGCCGGCCGCGGGTGAGGTGAACTCGCCGCCCTCGGGGGCGAGTTCCCAGGCGTCCCGCAGGCCGCGCGAGGCCAGCAGGCGGAACGCGGCACCGCCCGGGTCCTCGTTGAGATCGCCTGCGAGCACCGCGGCCGGGGCGCCGAGCGCGGCGAGCCGGTCGGCGACCAGCGGCGCGTGCCGGCGGCGCTCGGCGTCCCGCAGGCCCAGGTGGCAGCTGACCACCGCGAGCCTGGGCCCGCCGGCGAACCTGAGCACGGCGGTGGCGAGACCCCTGCGGTGCAAGCCCGGGGTGTACGGCAGGGTGAGGTCGCCCGCCGACTCGACGAGCACCCGCGGCGCCGCCATGATCATCGGCCCGGTGGCCGAGGCGCCGCCGCTCACCAGGTACAGGCCGGTGGCGCGTGCCAGGCGCGCCACCCGGCGCCGCCAGCCGAGGAACCGCGGGGCCTCCTGGACGCACAGCACGTCCGGGGCGCAGGCCCTGATCACCCGGGCGAGCGCCGCCGTGTCGTCCCGCATCGAGCGGATGTTGTAGCTGAGCAGCCGCACCTCGGTCGGCATCGGGACGCCGGCGCTCAGCCCTGACGCGCCAGGTCGGCGGCGCCCACGAGGCCCGCCCTGCCGCCGAGTTGGGCGGCGAGGACCTGGGCGTGCGGCCGGTAGCGCCCGCCGACGAGCCAGCGGCGGAAGGACTTGCGGATCGGCTCGAGCACCAGGTCGCCCTCGTCCGAGACGCCGCCGCCCACGATGAAGGCCGAGGGGTCGAAGAGGGAGGCGAGGTCGGCGAGGCCGGCGCCGGCCCAGCGGGCCAGCTCGCGGAAGGAGTCGACGGCCACCTTGTCGCCGCGCCTGGCCGCCGCGCTGACGTGCTTGCCCTCGATGCCCTCCGGGGTGCCGTCACCCAGGCCGAGGAGCACCTCGGCGGCATCCGGGGTCGCGGTGGCGCGCTGCCGCGCGTAACGGACGAGGGCGCGGCCCGAGGCGTACTGCTCCCAGCAGCCCTGGCTGCCGCAGCCGCACAGCAGTCCGTCGGGGACGACGCGGACGTGGCCGAACTCGCCTGCGACGCCGAACCGACCGCGGTAGAGCCGGCCGCCCATGATGATGCCACCGCCGATGCCGGTGCCCAGGGTCACGCAGATGACGTCGTCGTGGCCGGCGCCCGCGCCGAACCGGTACTCGCCCCAGGCGGCGGCGTTGGCGTCGTTCTCCACGACCACGGGCATGCCGACCCGCTGCTCGACCTTGTCCTTCAGCGCCTCGCGGCGCCAGTGGATGTTCGGCGCGAACAGCACGGTGGCGCGCTTGTCGTCCACGTAGCCGGCGGCGCCGATGCCCACGGCCTCGGCCGAACTGCCGCTGCCGACGGTCTTGACGGCGTGCGCGATGGCCTCCACGACGCCCTCGGGGGTGGGTGGGGTCGGCACCTGGCAGGTATCGAGGATGGCGCCCTCTTCGTCCACCACGCCCGCCGCGATCTTCGTCCCACCGATGTCGACGCCGATGGTCAGTCCCATATGTCCCTGTATCCCTCAAGTGATGTCAGTGGATCCCCGCTCGCGAACACGGTACCGGAGCGGGGCCGGGCTGACCGCCCCGCGTCAGTCCAGGTCGATGCGGTGCGAAGGGCCGTCGGCGGGCGGGTCCTCCGGCTCCTCGGGGTCCGCGGCAGGCGCCGCCGGCTCCCCGGACTCGGCGTCGCTCGAAGGCCGTTCGGCCTCGCGGGTCCAGCGCTGCTCGTGGGAGAGCACGGCCGCCCGGTAGGCGGCGAGCAACTCCTGGCCCGCGTTGGCCAGATGCTGGATCGCCTCGGCGTTCCGCTCGAGCACCGGCTCGACCGCCGCCCTGGCCTGGGCCGCGAACCCCGCCCCCGCCCCGGCGCCGAGGCCGCCCAAACTCCCGCCGAGGCGGCCCAGTTGGTCGGTGATGGCCTCGGCGAGCCTGCGCAGCTCCCGCACCGCGTCGCCGGTCGCGGGCGGCGGCTCGTCGCCGTACTCGCGACGCCGGCGCTCCCGCTCGGCGGCCAGGTCCTCGGCGCAGGCGCTGGCCCAGGCCTCCTCGTCGGCGGCGCCGGCTGCCCGCCCGCCGTGCTGCTGTGCGTCGTCCCGGTCGACGTCGTCGCTCATCGCGGCCCTCCGATGCGTGTGCCGTCGCTCTCGACGGTACCCCGGGTCAGTCGGCGCGCGGGACGCCGGCCAGGGCGCGGTCCGGCCAGCGGTCGGGGTCGGGGGCGAAGCGGACGGCGAGCTCGGCGGCGTCGGTGAAGGCGGCGCCGGCCACGGTGCAGCGGCGCAGGGCGGCCGGCAGCGGCAGGGCGCGGCGGAACGGGCCGGTGGTGACGACGAGTTCGTCGCCGCGGCGGACCAGGTCGAGGTCGTCGCGGGTCGCGCCGGGCAGCGGGAGGTGCCAGACCAGCAGCCCGTCGGTGGCCAGCCGGTCCTCGACGGTCGGCTCGGCGACCACGGCCGCCCCCGGCTCGCCGAGCGGCGGCAGCGGCAGCTCGGCCAGGTCCTCGGGGCGCACCGGGCGGCCGAGGTGCGGCAGCGGGTGCGGGGCGGTGAGGCCGGTGGCGCGGCCGAACGCGTCGAGGACGGCGCGCTGCCCGGCCGCCAGGTCGGCGAGCAGCGGGGCGGCGGAGCCGGCCGGCAGCAGCCGATTGGCGATCAGCGCCTCGACGCCGAGGCCGTGCAGGGCGAGTCCGGCGCGGGCGGCGCGCGCCTGCGCGGCGGAGCGCTCGGTGGGGTCGATGACGAGTCGGACGGCGGTGCCCGGGCTCTCGAAGAGCCGTTCGAGGACCGCGAGCTCCCCGTCCCAGCGGTCCGCGGTCTCGTAGAGGCTCTGGGCCGGCAGCGGCACGCCGAGCAGTTGGGCGACGAGGGGACGCAGGGCGCGGGCGGTCTGTCGCTCGGGCGGCAGCAGCCGGCGCAGGTAGCGGCGGAGCTGCCCGGGCAGGGCGAGCGCGCGTATCGCCTCGGTGACCGGCGGCAGGTCGACCACGACCAGCGACCAGCGGCCGGCGGCGTGGGCGGTGCGCAGCGCGTGCAACAGGGCGAGCGGGGCGGCGCCCGGTAGCTCGGTGAGCTCGTCGTCGTCGAGGACGCCGGCGCCCAGCGCGTCGAGGGCCGGGCGCGCGTGCCGCTGGGCGGCCAGCACGCCGGCGCGGAACCGGCCCGCCGCGTCGATCCTGGCGACGGCCGGGCCGCCGGCGAGCTCGACCGGCTCCTCCGGCCAGGCGGGCGGGACGGTGTCGAGCAGCGCGGCCAGCCGCCCCGCCGGCTCCTGGCTGAGCAGCAGCGTCGACCGGCCGGCGCGGGCCGCGGCCAGCGCGGTGGCGGCGGCGACCGTGCTCGCGCCGTCCCCGCCGGGTCCGGTCACCAGCAGGGTGCGGGCGCCCGGCGCCTCGCCCGTCACTCGGGAACGCTCTCGACGCGCTTCTTCAGGCCGGCCAGGGCCCGGTCGATGATGACCTTCTCGGCCTTGCGCTTGATGCTGCCCAGCATCGGGATCTTGACGTCGACGGTCAGCTGGTAGGTGACCTCGGAGTGCTTGCCGCCGGCCACCGAGGCCACCCGGTAGGAGCCGTCGAGGGTGCGGAGCATCCTGGACTTCACCAGCGACCAGCGGATCTCGTGCTCGTCCGGGTACTGGTAGGCCAGGGTGTGCTCGTCCTTGATGGCGCCGGCGTCGAGCAGCAGCCTGACCTCCTCGGCGCGGCCGTCCGGACGGCGCTTGAGGATCTCCGCCTCCTTGACCTCGCCCGTCCACTCCGGGTAGCGGCCGAAGTCGGCGATCACCGCCATGACCTCGGCCGGGGTGGCTTCGATGGTGATGCTCGACCTGGTGTGCTCGGCCATGGTCATGGCTCCTCGCGAATCTCCCGCTGCCTTCCTGGGAAGGCTATCGCGCGTGGTCGCCAGGCCCGCACGGGAGGCGTCACGTGCTCAGCAGGGTACTCTGCGCGAAGAGCCAGGAACGTGGCTTCCCCCGGCAAACCACGGCAAACCACGGCAACGAGGAGCTTCAGTGCGTGAGTTCGCCCTTCCCGCCCGTTACGAGGTGCCGCCGGGCGGCAGCCTGGCCGATCTGCCGCGTGTCAACGCGGAGCGCACGCCCGACCTCGCGGTCCTGGCGCGCCGACGGGACGACGGCGGCTGGGCGGACGTGACCGCGACCGCCTTCCACGCCGAGGTGCGGGCGGTGGCCAAGGGTCTGCTGGCCGCCGGGATCAGCCCGGGTGACCGGATCGGCCTGCTCTCCCGCACCCGCTACGAGTGGACGCTGCTCGACTTCGCGATCTGGACGGCCGGGGCCGTGTCGGTGCCGATCTACGAGACCAGCTCGCCCGAGCAGGCATGCTGGAACCTGTCCGACTCGGGCGCGGTCGCGGTGGTCGTGGAGAACGAGCGGCACCTGGCCGTGATCGAGGGGCTGCGCGACCGGCTGCCCGAGCTGCGCACGGTGTGGTGCCTGGACGCCGGGGACGACGAGCCGGGCGCCGTCGCCCTCCTGACGGCCGCGGGAGGTGAGGTGCCGGAAGCCGAGCTCGACGCGGCGCGGGACACCGTCACGCCGGACTCCCCCGCCACTCTCATCTACACCTCGGGCACCACGGGCCGTCCCAAGGGCTGCCTGCTCACCCACCGCGCCTTCCTCACCGTGAGCGGCAACGGGCTGGCCCAGTTCGGGCCGCTGTTCCGCACCGGCGAGGCCTCGCTGCTGCTCTTCCTGCCGCTGGCCCACGTCCTGGCCCGCATGGTCCAGGTGGCGACGCAGCTCGCGCCGATCAGGCTGGGCCACGTGCCGGACGCGGCCACCCTCACCGACGACCTGGCCTCCTTCCGGCCGACCATCGTGCTCGGCGTCCCCCGGGTCTTCGAGAGGGTCTACAACGCGGCGCGGGCCAAGGCCGAGGAGCAGGGCAAGGGCCGGATCTTCGACCGCGCGGCGCGCACCGCCGAGCGGTACAGCCGGGCGCTCGACACACCGCGCGGCCCTGGGCTCGGGCTGCGGCTGACGCACCGGGTCTTCGACCGGCTGGTCTACCGGCGGCTGCGGTCCGCCCTCGGCGGCCGGGCCACTCACGCCATCAGCGGCGGCGCGCCGCTCGGCGAGCGCCTCGGGCACTTCTTCCGTGGCATCGGCTTCACGGTGCTCGAGGGCTACGGCCTCACCGAGACCTGCGCGCCCACCGCGTTCAACCCGACCGACGCGCCCCGCATCGGCACGGTCGGCCCGCCGATCCCCGGCACCCGGATGCGGATCGCGGACGACGGCGAGGTGCTGGTCCAGGGCGACCACCTCTTCCAGGGCTACTGGAACAACGAGCCGGCCACCCGCGAGGCCATGGTGGACGGCTGGTTCCACACCGGCGACCTGGGCTCGCTCGACGAGCACGGCTATCTGACGGTCACCGGTCGCAAGCGGGAGATCCTGGTGACGGCCGGCGGCAAGAACGTGGCCCCCGCGGTCATCGAGGACCGGGTGCGGGCGCACGCGCTGATCGCCGAGTGCCTGGTGGTCGGCGACCGCCGCCCCTATGTGGCGGCGCTGATCACCCTGGACGAGGCGTTCCTGCCGCGTTGGGCGGCGGAGCACGGCCTCGGTGACCTGCCGCGCGAAGAACTGCTGGGGCGGGAGGAGCTGCGGGCGGCGGTCCAGGAGGCGGTCGACGACGGCAACGCGGCGGTCTCCAGGGCCGAGTCCATCCGCCGCTTCCACGTACTGCCCGGCCAGTTCACGGAGTCCGCCGGCCACCTGACGCCGTCGCTGAAGCTGCGGCGGCATGTGGTGACGAAGGACTTCGCGAAGGAGATCGACGCGATGTACGGCGGGTCGTAAGCGCTCCCCCTCACCTGCCGAACGGTTCTCCCC
>NZ_SMKC01000266.1 GCF_004348315.1 Streptomyces sp. 8K308
TCCTGGTAGAGGGCGACCACCGGATCCTCGCCCGCCGCCGCCCGCCGGTTCCGACCCGCCCTGACCGCCACGCCCGGTGCCCCCTCGCCCTATCCGATCCCTGACAGAACGGGCCGTCAGGAGGACGAAATCCTCACCACCGGCCCCGCGTGACCGTTGACCGGCCGGACGTCGGAGCGACCAACCGGGTCTTCCGCCGCGCGGCCGGAAACCGGCCGGCATCGAAATCCGTCGAAACCCTCCCGAAGGTATGGACAGCCCATTTAACCGGCCCTAATGTCGCCGACGTCGCGCGCGGAGCGAACGTCGCCCCGAGTCGTCGTCGAAGGATTTCGACGCCGGTTCGCGCGCCTGAGAGGAGGCAGGGCATGGTCAGCATCACCGAGGTCGCTCGGCACGCCGGCGTCGCGGTCAGCACCGTGTCCTACGTGCTCAGCGGCAAGCGGCCCATCTCGCCGCCCACCCGGCAGCGGGTGCTGGACAGCGTCATCAGCCTCGGTTACCGGCCGCCGCACGGCGCCCGGGCGGGGATCGTCGGCCTCGCGCTGCGCGTCGACGACGGCACGCACCGGCCGCTGCTCGCCGAGTTCATGCTCTCCGCGAGCGTCGCCGCCCGCCGCCACGGCCGCAACGTGCTGCTGCTCACCGAGGAGGCCGAGCACGGACTGCTCGACGCCGCGCTGCTCGACGGGCTGATCCTGATGGACATCGAGGTCATGGACCCGCGTCTTGACACCGTCCGCCGGCTGCCGGTGCCCACCGTGCTGCTCGGCCTGCCGCGCGACCCGGCGGGCCTCGCCTGCGTCGACCTCGACTTCCGGGCCGCGGGTCGGCTGTGCGTCGACCACCTCGCCGACCTCGGGCACCGCGAGGTCGTCATGCTCGGCGCCCCGCCCGCCGCCTACCGGCGGCGGGCCGGCTTCGCCGAGCGCACGGTCGCCGGCGCGCTCGAACGGGCCGCCGCCAGGAGCGTGAGGCTCACCCACCGCCCCACCGACGGCGACTGGGACGGCACCGCCGGCACCCTCACCCGGGTGCTCCAGGAACGACCGGGCGCCACCGCGCTCATCGTCCAGAACGAGGCCGCCACCCCGCACCTGGCGCCGCTGCTGCGCGGCTACGGCCTGGCCATCCCCGAGGACCTGTCCGTGGTGGTGCTCGGCTCGGACGCCGTGGCGACCGCAGGCACCCCGCCGCTCACCTCCGTCGCGGTGCCCGCCGCCGAGATGACCGCCACCGCGATGGACCTGCTGGTGACGGAGCGGGGCCCGGGCACCGCCCCCGTGCTGCTCTCCCCCCGACTGACCGCCAGGGGAAGCACCGCGCCGCCCGCCGAGCGCGGCACCGACTGAAACCCCCGACCGCACCTTGACGAGAGCCGAACCCATGGACGCCCCATGCCCGCCCACCGCTCGCTAGCCATAGCCGCCGCCGTGCTGGTCACGGTCCCCGGCTGCGGCCTGATCACCGCGCAGACCGGGCCCAACACCCTGACGGTCGCGGACTACTACACCGCGGAGCCCGGCAACACGGCGCTCACCGAGATCCTGCGCGCCTGCGGCGAGCAGACCGGCGTCACCGTGGTGCGCGAGGTCATGCCGCGCTCCCAACTGGTGCCCAAGCTGCTCCGCGACGGCGCCGCCGACACCCTCCCCGACCTGGTCCTCAGCGACAACCCGGACCTCGCCAAGCTGGCCTCGACCGGGGCGCTGCTGCCGCTCGACGGCCGCGTCGCCACCGACGGCTTCTACGACAGCGTGCTCGCGGCCGGCAGCTACCAGGGCGAGCTGTACGGCGTCGCCCCCGGCGTCAACAGCCTCGCGCTCTTCTACGACCGGGGCGTCTTCGCCGAGGCCGGCCTCGAACCGCCCACCACCTGGGACGAGTTGCGCGAGACCGCGGCCGCGCTCACCGAGGGCTCGCGCTACGGCCTCGCGCTGTCGGCGATCGGCACCGAGGAGGGCACCTGGCAGTTCGAGCCGTTCCTGTGGGGCGCGGGCGCCGAACTCACCGACCTCGACTCGCCGGAGGCCGTCACCGCCCTCACCTTCTGGGCCTCGCTCTTCTCCGACGGCTCCGTCTCCTCCTCGGCACTCAACTGGCAACAGTCCGACGTCGCCGAGCAGTTCGTCGGCGGGCACGCCGCGATGATGATCAACGGCTCCTGGCAGCTCGCCGCGCTCGACGCCGAGGAGGACCTGGACTACGGCGTGGTGCCGCTGCCCACCCCGAACGCCGGCGACCAGCCCGCCACCCCGCTCGGCGGCGAGACCTGGGCCGTGCCGCGCGGCGAGCGGCAAGAGCGGGCCGTCGAGCTGCTGGACTGCGTGCTGTCGCCCGAGCACATGCTCGAGTGGGCGCGGCTGCGCGCCGACGTGCCGGCCCACCCGGACATCGCTGCGCGGCTCGTCGAGGAGCAGCCAGAACTGGCGCCGTTCGTGGCCAGCGCCCCGAGCGCCGAGGCCCGCACCGTGGACCTCGGCACCGGCTACCCGGCCGTGTCGCAGGCGATATCCACCGCGCTGCAGCGGGTCGCGACCGGGCAGCTCGACCCGGCCGAGGCCCTGGCGCGGGCCCAGCGAGAGGCTGCCGACGCATCATGACGATGACCCCGCGCCTGGCCAGGCTGAGCTTCTACGTGCCGGCCGTGCTCTACCTGGCCGTGTTCTTCGGCTACCCACTGGTCGCCAATGTCGTGATGTCCTTCCAGGACTACACGGTGACGTCCTTCTACGACGGCGGCGCCCCGTTCAACGGCCTCGACAACTACGCCGCGGTCCTCGGCGACGAGCTGTTCTCGACCACCCTGTGGAACACCCTCGTCTTCACCGTCGCCTCGCTGGCCTTCCAGTTCGCCATCGGCCTCGGCCTCGCGCTGTTCTTCCGCCGCCACTTCCCGCTCGCCGGCGTGCTGCGCGCCCTGCTCCTGCTGCCCTGGCTGCTGCCGCTGCTGGTCTCAGGCACCGTCTTCCGCTGGCTGCTCGACCAGGACTACGGCGTGCTCAACCACGTCCTGTTGAACCTGCGGCTGATCGACGACCCGGTGCCGTGGCTGGTCAGCCCGGACCACGCGATGGCCGCCGTCGTCATCGCCAACGTGTGGATCGGCATCCCCTTCAACATGGTGATCCTCTACGGCGGCCTCACCTCCATACCGCCGGGGCTCTACGAGGCTGCGGCGCTGGACGGGGCCGGCGCCTGGCAGCGGTTCCGGCACATCACCTGGCCGCTGCTGCGCCCGGTCACCTCCGTGGTGCTGATGCTCGGACTCGTCTACACCGTCAAGGCGTTCGACGTCGTCATGGTGCTCACCCAGGCCGGGCCGGCCGACGCCACCCAGCTGCTGTCCACCTGGTCCTACCAACTCTCCTTCACTCAGCTGCACTTCGGTCAGGGAGCGGCCGTCGGCAACGTGCTGATCGTCATCGCCATGCTGTTCGCGCTCGTCTACCTGCGGGCCGTGCGCCGCGAGCAGGCCGGGAGGTAGCCCCATGTCCGCACTGAACTCCACGGCACCCGCCCGCCGCTGGGGCCTGACCCTGCTGGCCCTGCTGATCGTCGGCGTGCTGCTCTTCCCGCTGTACTGGATGTTCAACGCCTCGCTCCAGCCGAGCCACGAGCTGCTGAGCATCCCGCCCCGCTGGTTCCCCGACCACCCGACGCTCGACGGCTACCGCGCCGCGTTCGACTCGCAGGGCCGGCACTTGGTCATCAGCCTCTTCGTGGCCTGCGGCAACGTGGTGATCACGCTGGCCCTCGCGGCGCCGCTGGCCTGGGCGTTGGCCAGGTTCCGGCTGCGGTACGCGGCGCTGCTGCTCTTCGTGCTTCTGATCGTGCAGATGCTGCCCGGCATCGTGAAGGCCAACTCGCTCTTCGAGCTGTACAGCGAGATCGGGCTGCTCAACAACACCATCGGCCTGATGCTCGCCCAGTCCACGCTGTCCGTGCCGTTCGCCGCCGTGCTGCTGCGCGCCCAACTCCGGGAGATACCGGCCGAGGTGGTCGAGGCGGCGGCGCTCGACGGCGCCGGTGCCTGGCGCACCTTCCTGCGGATCGTCGTGCCGATGAGCCGCAACAGCTTGATCACCGCGGGCCTGTTCGCGTTCCTCTTCTCCTGGGCCGACTTCCTCTTCGCGGTCACCCTCACCTCGCGGGACGCGATCACCCCGGTCACCGTCGGCATCTACCGCTTCGTCGGGGCCAACGCCACCGACTGGAACGCGCTGATGGCCTCCGCCGTCCTCGCATCGGTGCCGGCCGCCGTGCTGCTGGTGGTCGCCCAGCGGTACATCTCGGTCGGCCTCACCGGCGGCTCGGTCAAGGACTGACCCCCTCACCCCACCGCACCATCCCCACCGCACCCTTGGAGAGCACCACACATGCCGAGCACCGACCCCGGCGCGACGTTCCGCGAGCACGCAGGCGGCCTCGAGTGGACCGGCGAACACGAGACGTTGCGTGTCGAACCCTGGGGGCCCGACGCCGTCCGGGTCCGGGCCACCCTCGGCCCGATCCGCGACGACATCCCGGGCGCGCTGCTCGAACGCCCCGCCGGCCGGGCCGAGATCACCGTCCCCGACCTGACCGGCCGCACGGTCTTCGCCAACGGACTCGGCTCGCCCACCGACCCCGTGCCGCCGGCCCGCCTCGTCAACGGCCGGGTCACCGCCGAGCTGACCGTCGACGGCCAACTGCGGTTCCTCCGCACCGACGACGGCCGGGAGCTGCTCGCCGAGCGCCGCGCCCACTTCTGGTGGCCCGGCACCCGCGTGCACACTCCCGTCGGCCACGGCTACCGGCGTCTCGAACAGCACTTCGCCGCCTACGAGGGCGAACGGCTCTACGGCCTCGGCCAGCACCAGCACGGCCGCCTCGACCGCAAGGGCACCGTGCTCGACCTGGTGCAGCGCAACACCGAGATCTCGATCCCGTTCACCCTGTCCAACCGCGGCTACGGGCTGCTGTGGAACAGCCCGGCCGTGGGCCGCGTCGAGCTGGTGGACACCGGGACCCGCTGGGTCGCCGACGCGGCCCGCCAGATCGACTACTGGATCACCGCGGGCGACACCCCGGCCGACGTCCTGCGCGCCTACGCCGACGCCACGGGGCACGCCCCCGAGATGCCGGAGTGGGGCACCGGCTTCTGGCAGTGCAAGCTCCGCTACCGCACCCAGGACGAACTGCTCGCCGTGGCCAGGGAGCACAGGCGGCGCGGCCTGCCGATGTCGGTGATCGTCGCCGACTTCTTCCACTGGACCAGGCTCGGCGACTGGCGGTTCGACCCGGCCGAGTGGCCCGACCCGGCGGCCATGGTGCGCGAGCTCGACGAGTTGGGCATCAAGCTGATGGTCTCCATCTGGCCCTCCGTGAACCAGTCGAGCGAGAACTACGACGAGCTGGCCCGCCGCGGCCTGTTCGCCGCCAACGAGTACGGCACCGCGGCCCACGCCACCTGGGTCGACAAGGGCGCCGACCACCGGATCACCGTCTCCTTCCTCGACCCCACCAACCCGGCCACCCGCGCCTTCGTGTGGGAGCGGGTCCGCGCCAACTACCAGGAGCTCGGCATCAACCTGTGGTGGCTCGACGCCTGCGAGCCGGAGATGAAACCGGCCCACCCGGCCAACCTCCGCTACCACGCGGGCCACGGCCAGGAGGTGGCCAACCTCTACCCCAGGGAGATCGCCCGCACCTTCCACGAGGGCATGGCGGCCTCGGGGAACACCGACGGCATGTCGTTCAGTCGCTCCGCCTGGGCCGGCAGCCAGCGCTACGGCACAGCCGTCTGGTCAGGCGACATCGGCACCGACTTCGCCGCGCTGCGCGCCCAGATAGCCGCCGGCCTGAGCATCGGTCTCTCCGGCATCCCCTGGTGGACCACCGACATCGGCGGCTTCCACGGCGGCGACCCGGACGACCCGGCCTACCGCGAGGTGCTGGTCCGCTGGTTCCAGTTCGGCGCGTTCTGCCCCATCTTCCGGCTGCACGGCTTCCGGCTGCCGTGGCTGCCGCTGGGCGGCGCGATGACGGGCGGCCCCAACGAGGTCTGGTCCTACGGCGAGGAGGCGTACGACATCATGACCCGCTACCTCGCGGTGCGGGAGCGCATCCGCCCCTACGTGGGGGAGCAGATGCGCACCGCGGCCCGCGAGGGGCTACCGGTGATGCGGCCGCTGTTCCTCGAGTTCCCGGACGACGACCACGCCTGGACCGTCGCCGACCAGTTCCTGCTCGGCCCCGACCTGCTGGTGGTCCCGGTGACCGAGTCCGGGGCCACCAGCCGGGAGGTCTACCTGCCGGCCGGCGCGAGCTGGACCTGCGCCTGGACCGGCGAGACGCACCCGGGCGGAGCCCCCGTGGTCCTTGACGCGCCGCTCGACCGGATCCCGCTGCTGCTGCGGGACGGCGCCAGGCTGCCCATCGTCGGAGAGTGACCCGTCACCAGCTCGGCATGAACTGCTCGGGGTACCGGGAACCGTACGCGCCGTGCGGCAGGATCTCCTGGATACGGGCCAGTTCCCCGGGGGCGAGGGCGACCCGCGCGGCGGCGACGTTCTCGGCGAGCCGCTCCGGGCTGCGGGTTCCGGGGATGGGCACGATGTCCTCGCCCCGGGCCAGCAGCCAGGCGAGCGCCAGCTGGGTGACGGTGATCCCCCTGGCCTCGGCGAGCGCGGTCAGCTCGCGCACGGCGGCCAGGTTCTTCTCGTAGTTGCCCGGCTGCCAGCGCTCGTCCCAGCTGCGCATGTCGTCCGCCGGGTACTCGGCGGCCGGCTTCACCGCGCCGGTGAGGAAGCCGCGGCCCAGCGGCGAGTAGGGCACGAAGCCGATGCCGAGCTGCTGCTCCGCCTCGACGACCCCGGTCCCGACCCCGGCGCGCCGGCCCCTGGCCCCCGCCATCGCGCCGATGCCGCCGGAGCTCGTGGACGCGGTCACCCGGTGGGTGCGGCTGCTCGACGACCCCCGCGACATCGGGCCGCTGGCCCCCGGGATCGAGGCCGAGATCCTCTACCGGCTGCTGCGCGGCCCGATCGGCCCCACCCTGCGGCAGTGGGCGGTCCCGGACTCGGCCGTGGCCCGGGTGCGCGCTGCGGCCCGCTGGATCCTCGCGCACTACGCCGAGCCGCTCACCGTCGACGCGATCGCCGCCGTCGCACACATGAGCCCCGCCACCCCGCACCGACACTTCAAGGCCGCCACCGGCATGAGCCCGCTGCGGTTCCAGAAGCGGCTGCGGCTCCAGGAGGCCCGCCGTCTGCTGCTGGCCGGCGACACCACGGCCACGGAGGCCGCCCGGCGGGTCGGCTATCTCAGCCCCACCCAGTTCAACCGCGAGTACCGCGGCGTCTACGGCCTGCCGCCGGGCCGGGACGCGGCCCGGGTGCGCGAGGCCGTCGCCGTCACGCCCCCACCTCGACGGCCTCGCCGCCGGTCAGCGTGACCAGTTCGGCGAAGGTGGTGCGGAACATGGCGTACGCGACGCCGGCCCCGGCCCACACCTCGGCGTGGTCGGCCAGCGCCGTGTCCACCAGGGTCCGCAGCGGCGCGGGATGACCGACCGGCGCCACCCCGCCGACCCGCTGCCCGGTGGCCTCGTAGACGAACTCCGGGGTGGCGCGCCTGACCTTGCGCACCCCCGCGTGGCGCGCCGCCTTCCGCACGTCCACCCGGTGGCCGCCGCTGGCCACCACGAGCAGCGGCGCCCCGTCGGCCTCGAAGACCAGGCTGTTGGCGATGGCGCCGACCTGGCAGCCCAACTGCTCGGCGGCAGCGGCCGCCGTGGGCACGTCGGTGGCCAGCTCGACGATTCCGTCGGCGTGGCCGGCCCGCGCCAGCTCCGCGCGCACGCGCTCCAGGGCCGATGTCGCATCCGTACTCGTCACGGGCCGGAGCGTAGCCATCCAGGACGCGAGCGGCAACGCGGTTCCGGCCGCCGGGTGGGTGGCCGGGGAAAGGGGTTTCCGACACCCCGTCCGCCCCTGGTAGGACGGGGGAATGGACGCCGCATTCCTCAGCCCCACGGACCGCCTGATCGCCGAGCGCGCCTGCGAACGGCTGGTCGTCGAGCTGGTGCGCCGGCTCGACCTGGGAGATCCGAGCACGGTCGCCGAGCTGTTCACCCCGGACGGCGTCTGGGAGTGGCCTGCGGGCGAGCGGCGCGTCGAGGGGCGCGAGGCGCTGCGCCGCTACTTCGGCGGCCGGCCCGCCGACCGTCTGTCGCGCCGGCTGTGCACGAACATCCTGGTCACGCTCACCTCGCCCACGACCGCGACGGCCACCTCCTATCTCACGACCTACCGCGTCGACGGCCACTCCGGCGGCCTGCTGCCGCCCCAGCCGCCCACCCAGGTCGGGCACTACGAGGACGCCTTCCGGCTGGTGGACGGTGAGTGGCTGCTGGCCCACCGCACCCTGTTCCTCGCCTTCGCCGGTCCGACCGAGCACGTCGGCCGGGCCGAGCGCCCCTGACGCCCGGCGGCTGAACGGCCGCGGCTACGAGGCCGGGTCCGTCCGCGCTTCCCCGGCCCGAGGGTCGTAGGGGAACGAGTGGTGCTCGTGTGCGACGACCCAACGGCCGTGCTCCCTGCGGAGGCCGAAGGTGAGGCGCAGCCGGTTCTCCGGGCGCTCGGCGAGCTCCTCGGGCGTCCCGCAGCGCAACAGGGCGTGCGCGAACGCGACGTCGTCTCCTGCGGTGACGTCGAGGGACTCGACCTCGAACGAAGCTCCGCTGGCCTGCCAGGCGAAGAACGACGGCCAGGTCGCGCGGTAGGCGTCGATGCCGCGGATACCCTCGTAGGGTGGCGGCACGTCGAACATCACGATGTCGTCGGCGTGGTCCGCCACCACGCCGGCCATCTCGCCCCGGTGCACGGCGTCGGCCCACCGCTCCACCAGCGCCCTGATCTGTCGCTCGTCCTCGGACATGCCGCATCTCCCACGCGTCGCGATCGGGTCCCTCCCGGTACGGACCTCGGCCAGCGCGGGAAGTCATCGCGACGAACTCCACGCGCCGAACCGAAGGCGCCGAGCTCAAGGTGTCGGCCGAGGCCCTCGATCCGGCCAGGCCGCACCGTGATCAGCGTCACAGTCGATGGGTGCATAGCGAAACGGGTGCCAGTGTCTTCCCCATGGCGGAGGCGTCTGGCGAGAGCAAGGACAGCGCGGATGGAGCAGGCTCGGGCCGGTGAGTTCGACGAGTTCGTGGCGGCCCGCTGGTCAAGGCTGCTGCACCTCGCCCGGCTGCTCAGCGGAGGCGATCGGCACCGCGCCGAGGACCTGGTGCAGGAGGCCCTGGTCAAGCTGTGGTTCGCCTGGCCGCGGGTCGCCGACGAGGCCCCCGAGGCCTACGTCCGCAAGGTGATGGCGCGGGCCGCGGCGCGCTCGGCGCGGCGGCGCTGGTGGGGCGAGCGCCCCGTCGAGCAGCTGCCCGAGACGCCGACGGCGGGCGACGTGTCCGCGACCGTGACGGAGCGCTCCCGGCTCGAGTCCGCGCTCGCCCACCTGCCGCCGAAGCAGCGGACCGCGGTGGTGCTGCGCTACTACCAGGACCTGACAGAGGGCCAGGTGGCGAGTGTTCTCGGGTGCCCCGTGGGGACGGCTCGGTCACACGTCGCGCGCGGCGTGGCGCGACTTCGGCGGCTGCTGGCGGACGTCGTCGAGCCGGTGGGCTGAAGGAGAGGCCATGGAGCAGATGAGACAGACCGAACAGACAGACAAGACAGACCAGACAGACCAGACCGGACAGGCGGTCCAGGCCGACCAGTTCGAGCGGCGGCTGGCGCAGCTGATGCACAGCCCCCAGGGGCACGCCCCCTTCGAACCGCGCCACCGCGAGCGCCTCATGGCCGGGGTGCGCGCCCGCCGCCGCGCCCGGGCGGCGCGGAAGGCGGTCGGTTCGCTCCTCGTCGTCTCCGGACTCGTCGTCGGCCTCCTCCTGCTGCCCGGCACGCTGCTCGGCGGCGAGTCAGAAGCCCCCGAC
>NZ_SMKC01000267.1 GCF_004348315.1 Streptomyces sp. 8K308
GGGTGGGGCCCGTGTGGAATCCCGAGGCTCAGGGGCCGGCGGCCGGGGCCGGCTTGCCCGGGTAGTCCGCCGGGGGCTTGAGCCGCTGGCCCGGCTGGCCGCCGAGCTCGTACTTCAGGAGCTTCCTGGCCTTCTCCGGGTCCGTCTCGCCCTCACCGTACGAGGGGCACAGATGTGCGACGGGGCAGGCGCCGCAGGCGGGCTTACGGCTGTGGCAGATGCGGCGCCCGTGGAATATGACGCGGTGCGAGAGCATCGTCCACTCCTTCTTGGGGAAGATCTCGCCGACCGCGGCCTCGATCTTCTCCGGCTCCGACTCCTCCGTCCACCGCCAGCGGCGGACCAGGCGCTGGAAGTGGGTGTCCACGGTGATGCCGGGCCTGCCGAACGCGTTTCCCAGGACGACGTGGGCGGTCTTGCGGCCCACGCCCGGCAGCCGCACCAGGTCCTCGAGGCGGCCGGGCACCTCGCCGCCGAACTCGTCCCGCAGGGCGGCGGAGAGGCCGATCAGCGACTTGGTCTTGGCGCGGAAGAAGCCGGTGGGCCTGATGATCTCCTCGACCACCGCCGGGTCGGCGGCCGCCAGGTCCTCGGGGGTCGGGTAGGCGGCGAAGAGCCGGGGCGTGGTCTGGTTGACCCTCAGGTCGGTGGTCTGGGCCGAAAGCACCGTGGCCACCAGCAGCTGATAGGGGTCCTCGAAGTCGAGCTCGGGGTGGGCGTAGGAGAAGACGTCCGCCAGCACCCGGTTGATCTTCCTGGCCCTGCGGACCATGGCGACCCGGCTCTCCGGCCGCCCGGCGCCCGCCGAACGGGCGGCGCCGGCTCGCCCGCGCGGAGCAGCGCGTTCGCCAACAGCGGAATCCTGGCTCGCGTTCACCCGCCCGGCTCCTCCTTACTGATCTTCGCCGTGGTTTCCCCACGGCCTCGTCACTCCGCCACCACCGGGCGATCTCCCGGCCGTTGGCCACCCGGCCAGCGTAAACGCCGGCACCGACATTCGCCCGAGCCTCCACCGAATCACGGCCCGAACGGGCCCCTGGCGTAGGAGGGCGGGTTCCGGTAGGCCAGACTTGTGACTGATAGCACTGCCGGAGCGTCCGGCATGATGAGGGGCGTGACCGCGCCCCACCGCCCGGCGCACCCCGGCCGATAAGGAGAGGCACTCGTGGACGACGTTCTGCGGCGCGCCCCGCTCTTCGCGGCGCTCGATGACGAGCAGGCCGCTGAGCTGCGCGCTTCCATGACCGAGGTGACGCTCGCCCGCGGCGACACCCTCTTCCACGAGGGGGATCCGGGCGACCGCCTCTACGTGGTCACCGACGGCAAGGTCAAGCTGCACCGCACCTCGCCCGACGGCCGGGAGAACATGCTGGCCGTGCTCGGCCCAGGCGAGCTGATCGGCGAGCTCTCCCTCTTCGACCCGGGTCCGCGCACCGCCACCGCCACCGCCGTCACCGAGGTGCGGCTGCTCGGCCTCGGCCACAGCGACCTCCAGCCCTGGCTGAGCGCCCGCCCCGAGGTCGCGGCCGCGCTGCTGCGCGCCGTGGCCCGCCGGCTGCGCAGGACCAACGACCAGATGTCCGACCTGGTCTTCTCCGACGTTCCGGGGCGCGTGGCGCGCGCGCTGCTCGACCTCTCGCGCCGCTTCGGCGTGCAGTCGGAGGAGGGCATCCACGTGGTGCACGACCTGACCCAGGAGGAGCTGGCCCAGCTGGTGGGCGCCTCCCGCGAGACGGTGAACAAGGCGCTGGCCGACTTCGCGGCCCGCGGTTGGCTGCGGCTCGAGGCGCGCGCCGTGATCCTGCTGGACATCGAGCGGCTGGCGCGCCGCTCCCGCTGAGCCGCTCCGCCGCTCTGGCCGTCAGGCGACCAGGCCGTGCTCGCGCAGGTATTCGAGCTGGGCGAGCACGGACAGCTCGGCCGCCGGCCACACCGAGCGGTCCACGTCCGCGTAGACGTGGGCCACGATCTCGGAGGCGGTGCGGTGGCCGGCCTCGTAGGCCGTCTCCACCTCGGCGAGCCGCTTGGCGCGGTGCACCAGGTAGTAGTCGATCGCCCCGGCCGGGTCACGCAGCACCGGCCCGTGGCCGGGCAGCACGGTGCGCAGCCCCGCGCGCTCGGTGAACTCGCGGAGGCGGCGCAGCGAGTCGAGGTACTCGCCGAGCCGACCGTCCGGGTGGGCGATGATCGTGGTCCCCCGGCCGAGCACCGTGTCGCCGGTGAGCAGCGCCCCGTCGGCCGGGATGTGGAACGACAGCGAGTCGGCGGTGTGCCCGGGCGTGGCGACCACCTCCACCTCCAGGCCCGCCACCCGGATCACGTCGCCGCCCGCGAGCCCCTCGTCGCCGAGCCGGAGCCGGGGGTCGAGCGCCCGCACCGGGCTGCCGGTCAGCCGCGCGAACGTGGGCGCGCCCCCGGTGTGGTCCGCGTGGCCGTGCGTCAGCAGCGTCATCGCTACGCGCCGGCCGGCCGCGGCCACCGTGTCGGCGACCCGGCGCAGGTGCCCCTCGTCGGCCGGGCCCGGGTCGACCACCACGGCCGCCGTGGATCCTGGCTCGGCGAGGATCCAGGTGTTGGTGCCGTCCAGCGTCATGGGCGACGGGTTGGGCGCCAGCAGGCAGCAGGACCGCTCGGTGGCTGGCCCGTCAAGCACCGCGTCGTCCGGCCGACCCGGCAGTGCGGACGCGTCGGTCATCTCGTGCGCTCCCCACTCTCCTCGCCACCCGCCGTCGGTTCCCTGGGCAGCCGCTTCTCGAACTCCTCATACCCGGGCCAGCTCAACACCACCTCGTCCCCCACCAGACGGGCCCGCGCCAGCACCGGCTCGGGATCGCCGCCGGCCGCCGCCTCGGCCAGCGCGGCGGCGACCGTCCGGTGCGGGAGCAGCCGCCGCAGGGTGGCCACGGTGGGCGGCATCATCAGCAGCTCGCGCCGCTCGTAGCGGGCTATGGCCAGGGCGGGCGGCAGCCATCCGGTGTGGTCGGCCTCGGTCGAGGCGTTGCGGGCGCGCTGACCGGGCGGGAGCGCGGCGACGAAGAACCAGGTGTCGTAGCGGCGCGCCTCGAACTCCGGCGTGATCCAGCGCGCCCACGCCCCCAGCAGGTCGCCGCGCGCCACCAGGCCGCGCCGCGCCAACAGCTCGCCGAACGGCGGCGGGTCCCCCTCGGTCACCGCCTCGGCGACCAGCCGCCCGGGTTCGGCCGCCGGCGCGGCCAGCAGCACGCCCGTCTCCTCGAACAGCTCGCGGGCCGCCGTGTACCGCACGGACTCGTCGCCCGGCTCCATGGCGCCGCCGGGGAAGGCGTGGGCCCCGCCCGCGAACGCCATCGAAAGCCGCCGCCGCAGCAGGAACACCTCGAGCCCGTCCGCGCCGTCCCGCAGCAGCAGCACGGTCGCCGCCACCCGCGGCACGACGGGCGTCAGCTCGCCGCGCGCCAACGCCCGGATCCGCTCCGGCCACTCGGGCGGGAACCACTGCCCGCCGGGCCGGCCACCGCCGCTCGCACTCCCGCTCACCAGGCCCATGGATGGATGCTACGGGCGCGTGCGTTGATGCGGGATCGCGCGGCCGTCCTCAGCGCCGTACCGACGGCGCCCGGCACCGCCTCCGTGGCCGAGGTGCCGCAGGAAGAAGGCGACCGCCTCGCCGCCGACCCGGACGCGGGCCTCCGGGTCGGCGGGTTCAGGCGCGAAGAAGTCGTCGTGGCGGACGTCGGGGCCGGCCGAGTGGCCGCTGGCCGTGGGGATGTGCTCCAGGTACGGCCTGGTGTCGACGTCGTACGGGTTGACCGTGTCCGCTCCGCCCCAGCGGATGCCCACCGGCACCCGGACGGTCGCCAGGCTCTCCCGGGTCACCAGACCGCCGACGCCGGGGGCCACCTGGAACACCGCCCGCACGCGGGAGTCCGAGAGGTCCGCCGCGCCGGCGTCCACCGCGCGCCGTGCCGACTCGTCCAGCGGGTGCTTCTTCCGCAGCGCCTCCAACACGCCGGGGAACTCGGGGATCTCGGGCAACGGGACCGCCCCGGTCAGCATCGCCCACAGGAGCCGCGGATCGACCCGGGCCCCGGCGAGTGCCACGGCCGTGTAACCACCCAGGGAGAAGCCCGCGGCACCGACCGGGCCCAGGGGCTGCTCCCGAGCGAGCGCGTCGAGGACGAAGGAGACGTCGCGGGGCCGGTCCCACACGTGCAGGAAGCCCTCCGGCTCGTAGCCGTCGACGAAGTTGTCGCCGTGGTGGTCGAGGGCCACCACCCGGAAGCCCGCCTCGCACAGCGGACGCGTCAGCCACTCCATGGCGCCGCCCGAGCCTCCGGTGCCGTGCGAGACCATGACGAGCGGTGCGGGCGCGGCCAACGGATCGCCCGGCTCCCACAGGTAGACCCGGACCGGACGCGGACGAGTCGGATCCCGCAGGTCGCGGCGGGACTCGTCGTGCAGGACGCGTATCAGCGGCTGTTCCCGTCCGGAGATCGTCATGGCGACATCGTAGGGAGGCCGCCCGCCCCGAGCGCCGGCCCGGACCTCGCGACCGGCGGGTCGGCGCCGGCGCGGTGCTCAGGCCGGCGCCGACAAGGAACCGCTCGCGAGCCTCAGGAGCGTGCCGGCCGTCAGGGCCGTGCGGTCGGGGATGTCGGCGACCAGGACGTGTTCGTGGCGGGCGTGGGCGCCGTCGCCCGTCGCGCCCATGCCGCACAGCACGGGCCGGCCGAGCGCCGCGACGAAGTTGGCGTCGCTGCCGCCGCCGACGAACAGCTCGGCGAGCGGCCCGCGGATGGCGGTGGCGACCTCGTCGGCCAGTTCGAAGACGCGGCGGCCGGCCGGGCCGGGCAGCATCGGGGGCCGGTTCCAGCCGCCGTCGACCGTGACGGTGACCCGGGGGTCGGGCGCGTCGAGGCCGGCCAGCACGCCGTCGATGCGCGCGCTCTCCTCCGCGCTGCCGACCCGCACGTCCACCAGGCAGTCCGCCCGGCCCGCGATGACGTTGCGCGCCGTGCCGCCGCTGATCCGGCCGACGTTGACCGTCGTGCCGCGGTCCAGGTCGGCCGCCGCGACCAGGCGTCGGATCACGTCGGCCATACCGTGGACCGCGCTCGCGCCCTTCGTCGGGTCGAGGCCGGCGTGCGCCTCGACCCCGGTGGTGGTGAGGTTGAAGATGCCGACGCCCTTGCGGCCGACCTTGATCCCCCACTCGCCGCCCGGCTCGAGCACCAGCGTGGCCAGGGCCCCGTCCGTGGCGTGCTCGATGTGCGGCCGGGAGACAACACTGCCGGTCTCCTCGTCGCCGTTGAACACGAAGCGGACGGTGGGGCGCGGCAGTCCGAGCTCACGCAGCGCGCGCAACGCCCAGATGCCCTGCACCACACCGGCCTTCATGTCGAACACGCCGGGCCCCGAGGCCCGCCCGTCGACCACGGTGAACGGCCAGCCGGCCGCCGTGCCGGCCGGCCAGACCGTGTCGTAGTGGCCGACGACGGTCACCACGCCGGCGCCCGGGTCGCCCAGGTACTCGGCCTCCAGCACGTCGCCGAGCTCGGGCTCGCGGTGCCGGACGAGGCGGTCGGGCCGGCCGAGCCGCTCGTCGAGCAGCGCGGTGATCAGGTCGGCGGCGGCGTCGAGGAGTGCCTTCTCCTCGCTCGGCGACTCCTGTTCGACGAGGCGCCGCAGGTCGGCGAGTTGGTCGTCGAGCCGCTTCGGGTCGCGGCACCAGGTGGCGATGCGGGACAGGTCGGGCGCGGGCGCGGGTGCGGGCATGGTCTTTCGGTTCTCCGGTGGATCGTGACGTGCGGGTTCTCAGGGGGCGGAGGTCAGGGGGTCGGCGCGCCCGGGCCGAACGGGATGCCGAGCGCGTACCAGCCGAGGAAGAGCACCGTCCAGACGGCCAGCATCGAGACCGACACCGGCAGCGTCAGCGACATCAGCGTGCCGATCCCCGCCCGCGGCCGGTAGCGGCGGACGAAGCCGAGGCAGAGCACGAAGTAGGGGCTCATCGGCGTGATGGCGTTGGTGCAGGAGTCGGCGATCCGGAACAGCGCCCAGGTCGTCTCGGGCGCGACGTCGAGCAGCATCAGCATCGGCACGAACACCGGGCCGATCAGCGCCCACATCGCCGAGCCGCTGGTGAGGACCAGGTTCATCACGCTGACCACCAGGATGACGCCGACGAAGATCAGGGTGAGCGGCACGCCTGAGGAGTCGAGCAGCCGGGCGCCGCTGATGGCCATGACCTCGCCGATGCCGGTCCACCTGAAGTAGGCGAGGAACTGGGAGATCGCGAAGAACAGCACGAGGATCGGGGCGAGTTCACGCAGTCCCTGGGCCATCAGGTCGGGGATGTCCTTGGCCTCGCGGATCGCGCCGACCGCCCGCCCGTAGGCGACGCCGGTGGCGAAGAAGAGCAGTGAGAGGAAGACGGCGACGTTGTGCACCAGCGGCGAGTCGATGACGGCGCCGTGCTCGCCGCGCAGCGGTGAGCCGGCCGGCAGCGCGGCGGCCGCGATGGCGGCGACCAGCGCGAGGGCCGTGTAGCCGGCGTGCCGCAACCCGCGGCGCTCGTCGGCGCTGAGCGACAGGTCGGGCAGCTCGTCGTCGACGCCGGCTCCCTCCGTGTCCGCCACGGCGTCGTCCGCGGCCATCTGCGCGACGCGGCGGCTCAGCAGCGTCTCGGCGACGAGCGTGACGACCAGCGCCAGCAGGACGGAGGAGGCGAGCGAGAAGAAGTAGTTGGCGACCGGGGTGACCGCGTACTCCGGGTCGATCGTGTGGGCGGCCGCCGTGGTGAGCGCGGCCAGCGTGGCGTCGGACGGGGTGACCAGCGGGCTGGCCGCGTGCCCGCCGGAGACCGAGACGAAGGCGACGACGGCGCCGAGCACCGGGCTGCGCCCGATGGAGCGGTAGGCGATGGCGCCCAGCGGGATCATGACCACGAACGCCGCGTCCGACGCGATGTGGGCGATCATGCCGGTGAAGGCGATCACGAAGGTGACGGCCCTGACCGGCACCCGGGCCAGCGCGGCGCGCAGCATGGCGGTGAGCAGCCCGGCCTTGTCGGCGACCGAGACGCCGAGCATCACGACGAGGACGACGCCGAGCGGCGGGAAGGCCGCGTAGTTCTCGATCAGCCCGTCGAGCATCATCGTGACGCCGGCGTCCGAGACGAGGCTCTTGACGGCGACGGTCGCGCCGTCCGTCGGCGACTCGGCGGACACGCCGGCGGCGTTGAGCGCCCAGCTCAGGCCGAGCAGCACGCCGCTGAGTATTACGAAGAGCCAGAAGGGATGGGGCAGTCTGTTGCCCGACCGCTCGATGACACCGAGCACACGCAGGGTGATGGCCATCGAGCTGGTGGGGCGGTCCCCCGCTGTCCTGGTCTCCACATCCGGAACCTCTCGTCTGATCTTCAACCACCCGTCCGCACACTCGGCGCGCCTGGTGGCGTATTGCGCCATCATGAGACGCCACAGCGGGTAAATGTGTCAATGGGTCCGTGCTTCGCGACTGTTTCGCTCGCGTAACTTCCCGGTGATGGACGAGGTCCGACCGGCGCCGACTAGGATCGGCGTCATGCCAACGGCCACCGTCACCACCCGGCGGTCATCGAAGCGCCCGGAGGAGCGGTTGCTCGATGACGTCGACCTCGATCTGGTCGCGGCGCTCCAGATCGCGCCCCGCACCCCGGTCAACGCGCTCGCCGAGGTGCTCGACAGCTCCGCGAGCACCATCGCGCGCCGCCTCGGCAGACTCCGCTCCGAGCGGCTGCTGCGCGTCGTCGGCCGCCTCGACTGGCCGCTGATCACGACCGAGAACCCGCGCCAGGTGTGGATCAACTGCGTGCCGGGGCGGTCGGCCGAGGTGGCGCGCCGCATCCTCGAGCTGGCCGAGGTGCAGACGTTGCTGCTGACCACGGGCAAGGCCGACATCTACTGCACGGTCTACCCACTGCTCGGCACCGACATCTTCGATCTGCTCACCAACCGGCTGCCCGGCATCCCCGGCATCGTCTCCACCGAGTCCCAACTGGTGCTGCGCGCCCACACCATGGGCCAGAGCTGGCGGCTGCACCGGCTCGACCAGGACCAGACCGAGCGGCTGCGCGAGCACGCCGTCCAGGTCACGGGCGAGCGGCTGACCTCGCCCGAGCAGCTGTCGGACCTCGAGCGCAGCGCGCTCGAGCTGATGGCCGCCAACGGGCGGATCACCGCCGCCGACATAGCCCGCGAACTCGGCGTCAGCCGCTCCACCGCCTACCGCACCTCGCAGCACCTGCTGGAGTGCGGTGCGCTGTGGCCCCGGGTGGAGATCGAGCCGACGCTGCTCGGCTACCCGCTCAACGCCCTGATGTCGCTGACCGCGCTGCCGCAGGCCATCCCCGAGCTCCTCGACACGCTCGGCGGCCATCCGTCGGCCCGTTACGTCTCGATGGTGGCCGGCTCCTCGTCGATGATCCACTACGGCGTCTACCGTGACGAGGAGGACCTGGCGCGCTTCATCACCCATGACCTCGGCGCCTTCGCGGGCATCACCGGGGTCGACACGTGCGTCGGCGCCCGGGTGCTGCGCCGGCACTGGACCGAGCGGGACGGCGTGCGGCTCGGCTCGCGCCTTGACGGCTTCCTGCGACGGGGCGAGCGCGACTGACGCGGCGGGAACGGCCGACGGGGCGAGAACGGCCAGAGGTGGCGGGAACGGCCGAGGTGGCGGGAACGCCTGACACACGGAACGCGAAAGCCCGGCGACGGTCGGTGACCGCCTCCGGCAGAAGTAAGACCTGCGAGGTGGGCTCCCTGCGCCGGCATGATCCGGATCAGGTTGTGGAGGTCGCCTCCGGTCCACCTGCCCGACCTTCAGCCTCTCAGCTCGTCCTTCGAATCTCGGTCCGACCTGGTCTCTAGCCAGTCTCCCGAGTGATCTCCGGATCGAACTCCCTCGCTCGCCCCACAGGCACTTTCTAAGATAAAACGCCCAATACCCCCCGTCAAGCGTCGCGCCCCTCGGCCCCCCACCGGAACATCGCCCGGAACACCCGCCGCGCCACGTCCTCCGGATCCTGCCCCGGGTCGCGCGCCTCGGGCAGCGCGCCGTCCACCCAGAGGCTGGCGAAGCCGTGCGCGGCCGACCAGGCGGCGAGGGTGACCGCCCGGTCAAGCGCCGGATCCGCCGGCTCCGGTGAGAGCCGCCGCGCGCCGGCGGCGAGCACGGCGCCCGCGCGGTCACGCGCGGCGACCAGCGCCGGGTCGTCCGGCCGGTAGAGCTCGGGCCGGAACATCACCGCGAAGTGGGCGCGACGCCGTACGGCGAAGCGCACATAGGCGACGCCGACCTCCTGGAAGTCCCCGCCGGCCGCCCGCTCCTCCAGCGCGTCCGCGAACAGTCCGTACCCCTCGGCGGCCACCGCCGTCAGCAGCCCGGTCTTGTCCCCGAAGTGGTGCACGGGCGCGGCGTGCGAGACCCCGGCGCGGCGGGCCACCGCACGCAGGCTCCAGCCGGTGGGCCCCGACTCCTCGATCGCCTCGAGGGCCGCTTCGATGACGGCCCGGCGCAGGTTTCCGTGGTGGTAGCCGCTCGCCTGACTGATCTCCGCCACCTCCGCTGCCGCCCCTTCCACTGAATCTTTCCACTGACAAGTTACACGGGCTATAGTCGACGCCGAAATCTTTCCAATGACAAGATGAGTGACACGATGGGAGTGGGAGATGGCTCCGTTCGTCTTCCTGGTCGGCGGTTTCGGCGTCCTCAGACTCGTCGGGCTGCTCGGCGTCGACGCGCTCGACGCCTGGCAGCCGGCGCTGCGCGGCGGCCTCGCCCTGATGTTCCTGGCCACCGGCCTGGCCCACTTCGTCCAGCCGAAGCGCCGCGAGCTGATCGCCATGGTCCCGCCGGCC
>NZ_SMKC01000268.1 GCF_004348315.1 Streptomyces sp. 8K308
GACAAAACCCTGCGCGGCGCGGCCCGCACCGCACCGCGGTGCGGTGCGGGGCCGCGCGCAGCGCCGAGGTGGTGGGGGGTCGTACGTACCCCACCCCCGCCAAGGGACAATGCCCGCATGGATCTCCGCATCTTCACCGAGCCCCAGCAAGGCGCCACCTACGACACCCTCCTCGCCGTCGCCAAGGCCACCGAGGACCTCGGCTTCGACGCCTTCTTCCGGTCCGACCACTACCTGAAGATGGGTGACGTGAGCGGCCTGCCGGGCCCGACGGACGCCTGGCTGACGTTGGCCGGTCTGGCCCGGGAGACCAGCAGGATCCGGCTCGGCACGCTGATGACCGCCGCCACCTTCCGGCTGCCCGGCGTGCTCGCCATCCAGGTGGCGCAGGTGGACGCCATGTCCGGCGGTCGGGTCGAACTCGGCCTCGGCGCCGGGTGGTTCGCCGCCGAGCACACGGCGTACGGGATCCCGTTCCCGGCCGAGAAGTTCCCGCGTCTCGAGGAGCAACTGGCCATCGTGACAGGTCTGTTCGGCACGCCGGAGGGGGAGACGTTCTCCTACGACGGCACCTACTACCAGCTGGCGGAGTCGCCCGCGCTGCCGAAGCCGGCGCAGGCGAAGCTGCCGATCCTGGTGGGCGGCATGGGCAAGCGGCGCACGCCGGCGCTGGCCGCCCGCTACGCGGACGAGTTCAACGTCCCGTTCGCCTCCGCCGAGGACAGCGCCGCGCAGTTCGAGCGGGTGCGGCGGGCCGCCGAGGAGGCCGGTCGCAAGCCGGACGACCTGGTCTACTCGAACGCCCTGGTGGCCTGCGTGGGCAAGGACGACGTCGAGGTGGCGCGCCGGGCCGCCGCGATCGGCCGGGAGGTGGACGAGCTCAAGCGTAACGGCCTGGCCGGCACCCCGGCCGAGGTGGTCGACAAGATCGGCCGGTACGCCGAGGCGGGCGCCAGCCGGTTCTACTTCCAGATCCTCGACCTGTCCGACCTCGACCACCTGGACGTGATCGCCTCGCAGGTCGCGCCCCAGCTGGGCTGACGTGTCCGCGCCGCCGCTCGCCGGTCGTGCCCTGGTCCTCGACGGCGGGCTCTCCAACGAGCTCGCCGCCCAGGGGCACGCCGTGGCCGGCGAGCTGTGGACGGCCCGCCTGCTGGTCGAGGACCAGGCGGCGATCCGCGCGGCGCACGCGGTTTACGTCCGGGCCGGCGCCGAGGTGTTGATCACGGCCAGTTACCAGGCGTCCTTCGAGGGCTTCGCCCGGCACGGCGTCGATCTGGCCGGCGCCGAGCGGCTGTTCGGGGACAGCGTGCGGCTGGCCAGGGCGGCGGCGGGCCGGCGGCGGGTGTGGGTCGCCGGTTCGGTGGGGCCCTACGGCGCGGTGTCGGCCGACGGCGGCGAGTACCGCGGCCGGTACGGGTTGAGCGTCGCCGAACTCGCCCGGTTCCACCGGCCGCGGATCGCGGCGCTGGCCGCCGCGGGCCCGGACGTGCTCGCGCTGGAGACGGTGCCCGACGTCGTCGAGGCGGAGGCGCTGCTGCGGGCGGCCGAGGGGTGCGGGGTGCCGGTGTGGCTGTCGTACACCGTCGCGGGTGGGCGCACCCGCGCCGGGCAGCCGCTCGAGGAGGCCTTCGCGTTGGCCGCGGGCGACGACCGGGTGCTCGCGGTCGGCGTCAACTGCTGTGCGCCCGAGGAGGTCCTGCCGGCGGTCGAGGTGGCGGCGACCACAGGCAAGCCGGTGGTCGCCTACCCCAACAGCGGTGAGGAGTGGGACGCGGCGCGGCGCGGCTGGCGGGGGAGCGCGGTGTCGCCGGCAGAGTACGCCGTCTCGTGGCGGGAGGCGGGGGCCAGGCTGATCGGCGGCTGCTGCCGGGTCGGCCCTGCGGAGATCGCGGAGTTGGCGGCCCGGCTGGCGCCGTCCGCGTGAGGTCTCGCGAATTCCGGCCGTGTTGGGGCGGCCGCCGCGCGCTCCAGGCGCCCCTGACGTCACAGCCGGGCGGCGCTCGCCGGCCGCGGCGAGGCGTTCCGAAGGGACGTTCCCGCTCTGACCGTTGGTAGTGAATAAGCCACTCACCGCGACCGAATCCCGCCGCTGCCCCATGGCGTTCTCCGGCGATTCCGGCACACTCGCAGCAGTGGGCGAGACCTCAGCGGTGCAGGGCAGAGGTCTCGCCCCCGCACGGGTTAGGGTGGCCCCATGCTTTGACGCCCGTCCCGCCTTCCGCGGGCACCCCCGCATCCTTCCGACGCCAGACGTGAGCGCCGTCAGCCAACACCGTCAGCGAAGGAAGGACCACCGCACCATGACCACACTGACCGTCGCCCTGCTCCAACTCGACCGCCCCGAGCCCGACCTGGCCGCCTCCAGAGAGGCGGGGGAGGCCGCCTGCCGGCGGGCTGCGGCGCTGGGGGCCGACATCGCCCTCTTCCCTGAGATGTGGAGCAACGGCTACCACTCGGCGGAGCCGATCGGGACCGTCTACCGGCACCCGGAGCTCTGGGCCGGCCGCACGCGCGTCACCAGGCCGGAGGGCGAGCCGGCCTGGCGTGGCGAGCCGATCGCCGTCGACTCCGGCTATGTGGCGCACTTCCGCGCGCTGGCCGCCGAGTTGGGCATCGCCATCGCGCTCACCTGCCTGGAGCGGTGGGCGGGCGCGCCGCGCAACACCCTGTACCTGATAGACCGGCACGGGCGTCTCGTGCTGACCCACGCCAAGGTGCACACCTGCGCGTTCGCCCTGCCCGAGGCGGAGCTCACCCCGGGCGACTCCTTCGACGTGGCCACCCTGGACACCGCTGCCGGCGAGGTGCGGGTGGGGGCGATGATCTGCTACGACCGGGAGTTCCCGGAGAGCGCCAGGTCGTTGATGCTGGCCGGCGCCGAACTCGTGCTGACGCCCAACGCCTGCGATCTGGAGGTCAACCGGCTCGCCCAGTTCCGCGCCCGTTCCTTCGAGAACATGCTGGCGGTGGCGATGGCCAACTACGCGGGCCCCGGCTGGGGTCACTCGATCGCCTTCGACGGCATGGCGTTCGGCCCCGCCGGGTCGCGGGACATGCTGGTGATCGAGGCGGGCGAGGCGGCCGGCGTCTACCCGGCGGTCTTCGACCTCGCGACGCTGCGCGCCTACCGACGCAGCGAGACCTGGGGCAACGCCTTCCGCCGGCCAGGGAGTTACGCCTCGCTGACGGCCGACGGGGTGGGGGAGCCGTTCGTCAGGGTGACCGCTGAGGGCCGCGCCGCCCCACGCTGAGCCGGCGCGTCAGGCAGGTGGGCCGGGCTCCGGCTCGTCGTCGGGGGCGAGGGCCGGCGGGCGTCCGGTGCGGATCGCCTCGGCGTTGGCGTTGGCGAGCCTGAGCTGGCCCATGGCCACCATCACCCGGGCGGCGGCGGTGCCAAGCGCGGTGATCAGGGCGGCGAGGGCGCCGATCGAGGCGGCTGAGCCGAGACCGTCCAGCGGACCGCCGCCGCCCGACGAGGCACCGGGCTCGGCGGAGGTCGTCTCGGGTCCTGGTGGCGGCTCCGCGGTGGCCGTGGGCGGCGCCTGCGGGGAGGCCTCCACGGTGCCCGTGGGCTCGGGAGGCATGCCCTCCACCCCGTCGTCGTCCTCGCCGGTGAACAGCAGCACGGCCACCGTGACCGCCGCGAAGACCAGCGGTGCGAGCCACGCCACCGTGCGCAGGGTGTGGAGCAACGCGCCGGCCACCGGCCTCTGTTGTCCCTGAGTGACCCCCATGTCACCACGGTACCGTCGGGGTGTGACACGGCGCCGCCCCTCGGCTACGGGAGGAGAGCCGAGGGGCGGCGGTCCGCGCGGACAGGGCTAGGCCACCGGCGTGCGGTCGCGGCGCGGCAGTGCCTTCCGCAGCAGCGGCCAGAGCAGGATCACGCCGATCACGGCGTAGACCGTCACGGCGAACGGCGAGTTGACCAGGCCGCTGAGGCTGCCGTCGCTGATCTGCAACGCGCGGCGCAGCTGGAGCTCGGCGGACGGGCCGAGGATCACGCCGAGCACGGCGGGCAGCACGGGCAGTCCGAACCGCCGCATCAACAGCCCGATCAGGCCGATGACCAGCAGGATCACCAGGTCGAGCGGCTGGGAGCTCACCGCGTAGGCGCCCACGGCGGCGAAGAACAGGATGCCGGCGTAGAGGTACTGGCGGGGGATACGCAGCAGCTTGGCCCACAGCGGCGCCAGCGGCAGGTTGAGCGCGAGCAGCATCACCAGGCCGACGAAGAGCGAGGCGATCAGCGCCCACACCAGGCTGGACTCGCGCTCGAACAGGAGCGGTCCCGGCTGGATGCCGTAGGTCTGGAAGGCGGCCAGCATCACGGCCGTGGTGGCCGTGGTCGGCAGGCCGAGCGTCAGCATGGCGCTGATGGTGCCGGAGGCGGAGGCGGAGGCCGTGGACTCGGGTCCCGCCACGCCCTCGATGGCGCCCTTGCCGAACTCGTCCCGGTGCTTGGAGAGCCGCTTCTCCGTCACGTAGGACAGGAAGGTGGGGATCTCCGCGCCGCCGGCCGGGACGGCGCCGAACGGGAAGCCGATGAACGGGCCGCGCAGCCAGGGCTTCCAGGTGCGGCGCAGGTCGTCCCTGCCGAGCCAGGGCCGGCCGACCGGGATGGGCTCCTGGGTGCCCTGGCGCAGGTGCAGCGCCACCCACAGGGCCTCGCCGATGGCGAACAGGCCGACCGCGACGATGACCACGTCGATGCCGTCCGCGAGCTCCAGCGTGCCGAACGTCAGCCGCTGCTGGCCGGTGAGGCGGTCGAGGCCCACCAGGCCGATGGTGAGACCGATGAGCAGCGAGGCGAAGCCGCGGATGCGGGAGCTGCCGAGCACCGAGGTAACGGCGATGAACGCCAGCACCATGATGGCGAAGTAGTCGGGCGCGCCGATGTCCACGGCCAGTTCGGCGACGAGGGGGGCGAGCAGCACCAGCAGGACGGTGCCGATCAGGCCGCCGGTGAAGTGGCCGATGGCGGCGGCGGCCAGGGCCTGGGCGCCGCGTCCCGAGCGGGCCATGGGATGGCCCTCGATGGCGGCGACCACGGCCGCGGTCTCGCCCGGCGTGTTGAGCAGGATCGAGGTGGTGGAGCCGCCGAACATGCCGCCGTAGTAGATGCTGGCGAACATGATGAACGCGGCGGTGGGGTCGAGCGCGTAGGTGACGGGCAGCAGCAGGGCCAGTGCCATGGCCGGGCCGATGCCGGGCAGCACGCCGATGGCAGTGCCGAGCAGCACGCCGACCGCGGCCCACAGCAGGTGGGTGGGGGTGAGGGCGGTGCCGAAGCCCTCGATGAGCGAGTTCAGTGAGTCCATGAGGCTACAGCACTTCCATCAGCGGGCCGCCGGGCAGCGGGGTGCCGAGCAGGGTGTCGAAGACGAAGAAGGTGACGACGGACAGGCCGGCCGCGATCAGCGGGTCGCGGTCGTAGGCCCGGCTGCCGAGGGCGAAGGCCGACCCCCAGAACAGCAGGGCACCGGCAATCGGGAAGCCGAGGGGCTGGATCAGCACGGCGTTGCCGAGGAAGGCGCCGACCAGCAGCGCGACCGTGCGCCAGTCGCCCGGCCGGTCGAGGTCGACGTCCTCGCCGCCCTCGGCCTCGCCACGGCCGCCGCGCAGCACGTCCACGGCGAGCAGCACGGCCACGACGAGCAGGGCCACGCCGACCACGGTGGGCACGGTCTTGGGGCCGACCGGGCCGCGCTGGGTGAAGTCGGTGCTCATGGTGATGACGTCGCCGAGCACCAGCAGGCCAAGCGCGAACAGCAGGGCGCTGACGCCCAGTTCCGACCGGCCACGCAGCCGCTCGCGCAGCCCGGTCCTTGAGGCGGTCGATTCGGAAGTACTCACAGCTTTCCCTCGTTCGCTTCTCCGCCCGAGCGGCGATTCTGACCCTTGGTTGGTGTGCGCGGCTCGGCTGCCGCTCGTTCGTCGCTCACAGGCCGAGCTCCCTCAGGATTCCGTCCACCCGCTCGTCCTCGGCGGCCAGGAAGTCGCCGAACTCGTCGCCGGTGAGGAAGGCGTCGGTCCAGCCGTTGACCTCGAGCGCTTCCTGCCACTCGGGCGAGTCGTGCAGCTCGGTGACCAGGTTGGTCAGCCGCTCGCGCTCCGCGTCGGTCAGGCCGGGCGGCGCGACGATGCCGCGCCAGTTGGTGAAGGTGACGTCGACGCCGGCCTCGGTCAGGGTCGGCGCGTCCAGGCCCTCGACGCGTTCGCCGCTGGTCACGGCCAGCACGCGCAGCTCGCCGGCCTCGATCTGGTCCAGGTACTCGCCGACGCCGGACACGCCGAAGGCGACCTGGCCGCCGAGCACGGAGGCCAGCAGTTCGCCGCCGCCGTCGTAGGAGATGTAGTTGACGCTGCGCGGGTCGATGCCGGCGGCCTCGGCCATCAGCATGGGCGCCAGGTGGTCGGGGCCGCCGGGCGAGGAGCCGCCGCCGACCGGCAGCGAGCCGGGGTTGGCCTGCCAGTCGGCGAGCAGGTCCTCGAAGCTCTGGTACGGCGAGTCGGCGGGGACGACGACGATGTCGGGCTCCTGGGTGAGGCGGGCGATCGGGGTGGTGTCCGCCAGGGTGGAGGTCGTGTGGTTGGTGTGCACGGCGCCCACCACGCCGAGCCCCATCGACATGGCGATCCGGCCGTTGCCGTGGTCGGCGACCAGGCTGCTCAGGCCGACGGTGCCGCCGGCGCCCGGCAGGTTGAAGACCTCGATGCCGCCGGTGAGCCCCGCGTCCTCGGCGGCCCGCGCGGCGGTGCGGGCGGTGATGTCGTATCCGCCGCCCGGCGTGTTGGGCACCATGAAGCGCAGGCCCGGGATGTTGGTGCCGGTCCCGGCGGGGTCTTCGTCGCTGAGGAGGGGAGGCACCACCAGCACGATCAGCGTCGCCGACAGCAGCGACAGGAGTACACGCAGGCGCACGGGACGCCGCCTTTCCATCGAACATCTGGTCGGGAGTTGAGGGCGCCACATGTTGCCTACGCGTTAAGCGGCCTGTCCATGCCCGATTCGGTTGCGGAACTAAGTCGCCTTTCGGTCATTGAGTTCACGACGAAAGTGAGGCTCCCGGGACGAGAGGATCCGACTTTGGATGACTGTCGCGGAGGGTGATCGAGGACTTAGCGTCGAGGGGTGCCCGCGCGGCGTGGCGCGCGGGCCCGGACGGAGGGCCCGGACGAGAAGGCGAGGAGCGAGCGCATGCCCACCGAGGCGGAGGAGCCGACCACCCAGCTGTGGCTGCCCCTGGTGGACCGGCTGGTCCTGCTGATCGGCGCGCCGGCGCTGGGCGTCGGCCTCGGCCTGCTGCTGCCGCCCGTCGCCGACTGGGTGGAGGGCCTGCCGTGGATGCCGATGCGGGGCCCCTTCGAGTTGGTGGCCTCCTTCGAGGGCCGCTGGGTCGGGGCCGCGCTCGCCGGGGTCGGGCTGCTGGCCGGGCTGCTGCTCGTGGTGATCGCCTTCGCCACCAGTCTTCGGGTCACGCTGAGTGACTCCCGCCTCAGCGTCCAGCTCGACGACACCACCCGCGTCATCGAGCGGGCCGCTGTCGACGCCGTGTTCATGGACGGCAAGAAGCTGGTGGTCCTGGACCGCGAGTCCAGGCAGCTGGTGCGGGACACCATCGAGGAGCGGCGGGCGGACGTCGCGCGGGCCTTCACCGCGCACGGCTACCCGTGGGCCGAGGCCGACCCGTACGCCGAGCTGTACCGGCGTTGGGTGCCCGACGCTCCCGAGGTGCCGGCGGCGGTCAACGCGCTGCTGAAGGTCAGGGAGGTGGCGCTGCGGAAGAAGGCCGCCGGCGACACGGCGGAGCTGCGGGCTGAGGTGGAGAAGCTGGGATACGCCGTGCGGGACGAGTCCGCCCGGCAGTACTGGCGTCCGCTGGTGCGGTCGTGAGATCCGCGGTGCGCTCCCACCGGCGCAACCGGGTGGTCGACGTCACCTGCGTCACCCTGTCGCTGCTGTGCGCGCTGCTGCTCTTCTTCGACTCCTGGGACGACCCCAGGTTCTCGACGCCCTACCTGGGCGTGGCCCTGGCGCTCGCGGTGGCCGGCTCGCTGCTGCTCGGCCGGCGCCGACAGCGGCCGGTGCTGGTGGCGGTGCTGGTGCTGGGGGTCGGCCTGGTGACGGAGTTGGTGGCCGCCGCCGTGCTGGTGTCGCTGTTCACGGTCGCCGTGCACCGGCCGTGGCGGGTCGCGGTGGCCCTGACCGCGGCGCACGCCGTGGGCAGCGTCCCCTTCGCGGTGCTCCATCCCGACCCCACCCTGGTCGGCGCCGGCTACACCGAGGTGGGGCTCGCGGTCTTCTCGTTCGTGCTGTCGTTGGTCGTCCTCACCCCCTTCGTGGCCTGGGGCATGGTGGTGCGGGCCAGGCGCGAGCTGGTGGACTCGCTGCGCGAGCGGGCCGAGCGCGCGGAGGCGGAGGCCGCGCTGCGGGCGGACCAGATCCGCGGCCGGGAGCGGGAGCACATAGCCCGGGAGATGCACGACGTGCTGGCGCACCGCATCACCCTGGTCAGCCTGCACGCCGGGGCCCTTGAGGTCCGGCCCGACATGCGGTCCGAGGAGGTGGCCGAGGTCGCCGGGACCATCAGGGCGAGCGCCCACCAGGCCCTGGAGGACCTGCGGGAGATCCTGGGCGTGCTGCGCTCGGGGCCGGGGGGCGCCGGGCCCTCGGCCGGCGGCACCCGGCCGCAGCCGGGGGTGGCGGACATAGCGGACCTCGTGGGGGAGTCCCGGGCGGCGGGCGCCGTGGTCGCGCTGGACGACCGGCTGCCGGAGGCGGCCGGCGCACTACCCGCTTCCATCGGCCGCACGGCCTACCGGGTGGTCCAGGAGGGGCTGACGAACGCCCGCAAGCACGCGCCGGGTCACCGCGCCCGGGTGCTGCTGGACCGCACCGGCGCGGGGGAACTGCACGTCAGGGTCGCCAACCCGCTTGCGGTCGCCGCGGCCGGACCGCCCGCCCCGCCCGGCGCGCGGTCCGGCCTGGTGGGGCTGAGCGAGCGGGTGTCCCTGGCGGGCGGGCGCATCGACTACGGTGCGCGGCGGGGGGAGGGCGGCGTGATCGATTTCTGTCTGGAGGCGTGGCTGCCATGGCCGACCTGATCCGGGTCCTGATCGCCGACGACGACGGCCTGGTGCGGGCCGGGATCGCCCTGATACTGGGTGCCGATCCCGGGATCGAGGTGGTCGGCGAGGTGGTGGACGGCGTCGAGGCCGTCGACGCGGCGCGGCGACTGCGGCCCGACGTGGTGCTGATGGACATCCGGATGCCGAGAATGGACGGGCTCGCCGCCACCGAGGAGCTGCGCTCCGGCGGTCCCGGCGACCCGGGCCCGGCGATCGTCGTGCTCACCACGTTCAACACCGACGAGTACGTGCTGCGGGCGCTGCGCGCCGGGGCCAACGGCTTCCTGCTGAAGGACGTGCCGCCGACCGACTTCCTGCGCGCGGTGCGGGGCGCGGCCGCCGGCGAGTCCATGCTCTCGCCGGCCGTCACCACCCGGCTGATCGACCACGTGGTGCGCGGCGAAGGGCACGACGAGCGCCGCCGGAAGACCGACCGCGCCCGAGCCTCGCTCGCGACGCTCAGCGACCGCGAGCGCGAGGTCGCCCACGCCATCGGCGAGGGCAAGTCCAACGCGGAGATCGGCGGCGAGCTCTTCATGAGCCTGGCCACAGTGAAGACCTACGTCTCCCGCATCCTGACCAAGCTGAACTGCGGAAACCGGGTCCAGGTCGCGATCCTCGTCCACGAGTCGAGGGAGTGACGGGCCGGCCCCTGGCCGGGGTTCTTTCCCCACC
>NZ_SMKC01000269.1 GCF_004348315.1 Streptomyces sp. 8K308
CCCCCGATTCCCCCGTACCCACCGCCCGGGCTCCCCTCCCGGGCGGTCAGGCGACCAACTCGCCGAAGGACCCCTCCTGGTCCTGTCCGCGGCTGAGCGCCTGGTCATCGCGCAGCCGGCGCAGGGTGCGCCAGATGCTGCTCTTCACGGTGCCGACGCTGATGTTGAGCGTGTCGGCGATCTCCGGGTCGGTGCGACCCTCGTAGTAGCGGAGCACCAGCATGGTGCGCTGCTGCTCTGGCAGCCGTGCCAGTGCCTGCCAGAGCACGGTGCGCAGTTCGGTGCCGCGCATCGTGTCCTGCTCCCCCGGCGCCTCGGGCAGTTCCTCGGTCGGGTACTCGTTGAGCTTCCGCCGCCGCCAGGCACTGATGTGCAGGTTCGTCATGGTTCGCCGCAGATACCCCCCGACGGCCGCCTTGTCGCTGATCCGGTCCCAGGCGCGGTAGGTGGAAAGCAGCGCGCTCTGCAACAGGTCCTCGGCCTCGTGGCGGTCACCGGTCAGGTGGTAGGCGGTCGCGTACAGGGAGGCGCGGCGCTCTCGCACGTAGGCGGTGAACTCCGCCTCCGTGGCCCCCTCGCGCCGTCCTGCCCTGCCGCGTCCCCCCCGGTCGTCGGCGGCCACCGCGGTGAGGTGCGCCGGCCGCTGACACCCGGTCCCGCGACGGCCCCCCAGCCGGCTCGCGATCCCGGGCCTCTCCCCACAGCGGACGGGAACCACAGCGGCGGAAGTGCGCGTCCCACTCATCGCCTTGTCGGTGATGCGTTGCGCTGCGCTCATCTCCGCTCCCCCTGTCTGTCCGTCCTGCTTCTCTTGCGATGGGCAAAACAATGCCGGGCCAGTTTCATCAGGGGGTCCCCCAACTGTCACAGCGGTGTCACAGGGGGCGCGCATAGGACAAGCCGCCAAGCAGGTAATAAGGGACGGGCATACCGGGCAGTCGAACTCCGGCTGGTCCATACGACACAATGAGCCGGTGGCTTTCCTGTTGCTGATCGAGGACGACGAGGCGGTCCGCACGGCCCTGGAGATGAGCTTGACTCGTCAGGGGCACCGTGTGGTGACCGCCGCGACGGGTGAGGACGGCCTGAAGCTCCTGCGCGAACAGCGGCCGGATCTCATCGTGTTGGACGTGAACCTGCCGGGCATCGACGGCTTCGAGGTGTGTCGACGGATCCGCCGCACCGACCAGCTGCCGATCATCCTGCTGACGGCGCGCAGCGACGACATCGACGTCGTGGTCGGCCTGGAGTCCGGGGCCGACGACTACGTGGTGAAGCCCGTCCAGGGCCGCGTCCTCGACGCCCGCATCCGTGCCGTGATGCGGCGCGGGGAGCGGGAGGCCAACGACTCGGCGACCTTCGGCTCCATCGTCATCGACCGGGCCGCCATGACCGTCACCAAGAACGGCGAGGACCTGCAGCTCACCCCGACCGAGCTGCGGCTGCTGCTCGAGCTCAGCCGCCGGCCCGGGCAGGCCCTGTCCAGACAGCAGTTGCTGCGGCTGGTCTGGGAGCACGACTACCTGGGCGACTCGCGCCTGGTGGACGCCTGCGTCCAACGGCTGCGCGCCAAGGTGGAGGACGTGCCCTCGTCGCCCAAGCTGATCCGCACCGTGCGCGGTGTGGGGTACCGGCTGGACGCGCCTTCGTGAGGGAGCGGGTGAGCGGCTGGCTGCGCCGGATGCGGAAGCTGCCCAGCCTGCGGCTGCGGCTGGTCACGGTGTTCGCGCTGGTCGCGCTGGTGGCGGCGGTCTCCGTGTCCGGCATCGCCTACTGGCTCACCCGGGACGCGGTGCTCACCAGGGCGCAGAACGCGGCGCTCAACGACTTCCGCAAGTCGCTCGGCGACCACGCCGGCGCCCTGCCGGAGAACGCCACCTGCGACGACCTGCGCGGCATGGCCGCGGCCGTCGCGAACAACACCATCAACTACCAGGTGGTACTGGTCGACGACGGGGCCGAGGGCCCGATATGCACGGTCGAGTCCGATCCGCAGGTCTTCAAGCTGGACATGGTGCCGACCGCGCTGGTCGAGGCCGTGCACGAGCGGCGCGACGACGACACCCCCGACGCGCCCTACCACCTGTACTGGCAGCGTGTGTCGCTCGACGGCGACCCCTATCTGATCGGCGGCACCCGGGTCCTTGAGGGCGGCCCGACCGCCTACACGCTCACCTCGCTCGCGCCCGAGCGCGACGACCTCAACTCCCTCGCCTGGTCGCTCGGTTTCGCCACGGCCCTGGCCGTCATCGGCTCGGTGCTGCTGGCCCAGGCCGCGGCGACCATGGTGCTGCGCCCGGTGCAGCGGCTCAGCGACGCGGCGCAGCGGCTCGGCGAGGGCCGGCTCGACACCCGCCTCGAGGTGCGCGGCGCCGACGAACTCGCCCATCTCACACGCACGTTCAACAGTGCGGCCGAGTCACTCGAGCGGCAGGTGCGGGACCTCAGCAACCGGGAGGCCGCCAGCCGCCGCTTCGTGGCCGACATGTCGCACGAGCTGCGCACCCCGATGACCGCGATCACCGCCATGACCGAGGTGCTCGAGGAGGAGGTCGACAACCTCGACCCCATGATCGCGCCCGCCGTGCAGCTGGTGGTGAGCGAGACCAGGCGGCTCAACGACCTGGTGGAGAACCTGATGGAGGTCACCCGCTTCGACGCCCGCACCGCGCAGATGGTGCTGGACGACGTCGACATCGCGGACCAGGTGACCGCCTGCATCGACGCCAGGGCCTGGCTCGACGCCGTCGAGGTGGACGCGGAGCGCGGCGTCATCGCCCGGCTCGACCCGCGCCGCCTCGACGTGATCATGGCCAACCTCATCGGCAACGCGCTCAAGCACGGCGGCTCGCCGGTCCGGGTCACGGTCACCGAGGACACCAGGGAGGGCCGGGACGAGGTGGTCCTCGAGGTCGCCGACCGCGGCCCCGGCATCCCCGAGGACGTGTTGCCGCACGTCTTCGACCGTTTCTACAAGGCCAGCGCCTCGCGTCCGCGTTCGGACGGCAGCGGTCTCGGCCTGTCCATCGCGCTGGAGAACGCCCACCTGCACGGCGGCGAGATCAGCGCGCGCAACGCGCCGGGCGGCGGCGCCGTGTTCACGCTGCGGCTGCCGCGCGACGCCGGCCAGCCCGCCGAGGGGGAGGCCGAGGCGGACCCGGACGGCGAGACCCCGCTCGACGGCGAGGACGTGGACGGTGAGGACGTGGCGACCGCGGCGGCCGAGGACCTGCCGGCACAGCGTTCCGCGGCCGAGCCGCCGGCCGCCGCGCCGGCGCACGGCGGCGAGGGGAAGGAGATCAGGTGACGGGCAGCGTCAGGCGCGCGGGTTCCGGCTGGGGAGCGCGCGTCGCCAGATCGGCCGCGGCCGCTCTCGCGCTGTTCGCCATGGCCGGCTGCGGCATCAGGTCGACGGACGTGCCGGTGGACGCGGGCCCCGCGCCCACCCGCACCACCTGCGACGCGCCGGCCGAGGTGGGCGGCGCCGGCCTGCGCACGGAGGTCTACCTGGTCTGCGGCTCCCGGGTGAACCCGGTGGAGCGCGCCATCGAGCTGCCCGCGGACACCACCGACCGGATAGCGGTGGCCACCGCGCTGCTCGACGAGCTGCAGAGCGACCCCGGCCGGGAGGAGCGCGCGGCCGGCTTCAGCAGCGAGGTGCCCGACGACCTCGACGTGTCGGGCCCGGCGGCCAACGACCCGGCCGAGGCGCTGCGGCTCAACAAGCGTCCCGGCGACCTGCCGGCCGCGGCCCTTGGCCAGATCGTGTGCACCTTCGCGCACAGCGACTCGCTGGGCAACGGCGGCACCGTGATGCTCGGCGGACCTGTCGACTCCCCGCACGGCGGGCAGCCCAAGCGGTACCGGTGCAGCACCGCCATGTGGGGCATCGGCACCCCCGGCCTCGTGCCGCCGATCAGCGAAAGGTAGACGCAGGTCACACGCCGACGGCGGAACCGGGCCCCACGAGGCGGCGTCCTGGAGTGCGTGCAGCATCATCCAGCGGGCTCGTCGGGGCCTGCCATCAGCCCTCGCGCCCGGATGACGGCTCTCGTCCTCCTCACCATCTACCTGGCGCTGACGGCCTACCTGTCCCTGCGCCCGCTCGCGGTGCTCTGGGTCTCGCCGGCCAACGTCGAGCCGCTCGCCACCATCCGTGCCGAGCTGCGGCGCGGCCCCGAGGTGGCCATCCCCGCCATCGGCGCCGGCATGCTGCGGCTGGCGCCACTCGGCGTGCTGCTGCCGCTGCTCGGGCAGCGGCTCGGCGGCCCCCGTTTCACCTCGCTGTGTCGCACGGTGTTCGCCGGCGCGATGATCGCGCTGGCCCTGGAGTTCTGCCAGTCGCTCGTGCCGAGCCGGACCGCCGACGTGGACACGGCCATCCTCAACGCGCTCGGCATAGCCGTCTCCCACCAGCTGGGCTACGGCGTGCTGCGGCGCTCCCGGCTGCTGCGCGGCCCCGACGCGCCCCCGCCAGGGCCCGAAGCGGCGCGGCGGAACCGGCGCTCCACGCCGCCGGCCTCGTCGACCGCTCGGCGGGCCATGGCGGCGCCTGTGCCGCGCCCCGGCTGCCGGCGGGTGCACGCCGAGCGCGAGCTGGCCGTGGCCTCGTCCCGGGCCTGACGGCGCCGCCTTGGGCCGCCGAACGGTCGACGAACGCCGCACGGGCCGCATCCCGAGGGGGTGCGGCCCGCGTGCGCTCGCTGTCGATCGCCGAAGTAGCCGAAGGTCAGAGGAGGTTGGTGCTGCCGAGCAGGTCGCTGGCCGGGCCGAGCACGTCCTGCGCGTCCCCGAGGTCGACGCTGTTCGGGTCGCCGAGCGGCATGCCCCCGAGCAGGCCGTCCACGGTGTCGAGGGTGTTCGTATCGGTGGTGTGGGAGAGGGTGTCGCTCGCCAGCGGCAGGACGTCGGAACCGCCCTCGACCAGCTGGCCCCCGGTCTCGACCACGTTGCCCGCGCCGTCCGGGAGAACGTCGGTGGCGGTGTCGGCGGGCAGGGTCCGCACCACGTCGCCGGCGGTCGACTGCAGGCCCTCCAGGTTGGCGGCGGTGGCGGCACCGGCGGCGGTGGCGGCGATGGCGGCACCGAGCGCGGCCGCGCCCAGGGTCTTCACGGTTGACTGCTTCATCAGAATTCTCGTCCTCGAGTGGGTTGCGGTGGTTCCAGCGGCGAAGTGAAGGTAGCCACTGCTGAGCCGCCCTCGCAATGAATCGAAATGCGCGCCGCTACCCGTAACCCGGCCGGCCCCACATGTCGTACCGGGCGCCGACCAAATACACCCGACTGCGCGTCGCCGCAGGTCAGGACGGCAAGCCGCCCGGACGGGAGAACAGCCATTCGGAACGCAGCGCCGCATACCCAGGTTTGATCACGTCATTGATCATGGCGAGACGTTCATCGAAAGGAATGAACGCGGACTTCATCGCGTTGACCGTGAACCACTGGAGATCGTCCAACGTGTAACGGAATGTCCGGACCAGATGGGTGAATTCACGGGTCATGCTGGTCGCACTCATCAGCCGGTTGTCCGTGTTGACGGTGGCCCGGAAGCGCAGCCGGCGCAGCAGCCCGATGGGGTGCTCGGCGTAGGATGCGGCGGCGCCCGTCTGGAGGTTGGAGGTCGGGCAGAGTTCGAGCGGAATCCGCTTGTCGCGCACGTAGGCGGCGAGCCGGCCGAGCTTGACCGATCCGTCCTCGGCGACCTCGATGTCGTCGATGATCCGCACCCCGTGGCCGAGCCGGTCGGCGCCGCACCACTGGAGCGCCTGCCAGATGGACGGCAGCCCGAACGCCTCGCCGGCGTGGATGGTGAAGTGGTTGTTCTCGCGCTTCAGGAACTCGAACGCGTCCAGGTGTCGGGTGGGCGGGAAGCCGGCCTCGGCGCCGGCGATGTCGAAGCCGACGACCCCCAGGTCGCGGTAGCGGTTGGCGAGTTCGGCGATCTCCAGGGCGCGGGCCGCGTGCCGCATCGCGGTCAGCAGCGCGCCGACCCGGATCCGCCGCCCCTCGGCGGCGGCGAGCCGCTCCCCCTCCCGGAAGCCCTCGTTGACCGCCTCAACCACCTCCTCCAGGGTGAGGCCGGCCTCCAGGTGCTGCTCGGGCGCGTACCGGATCTCGGCGTAGACGACGCCGTCGGCGGCCAGGTCCAGAACGCACTCGGCGGCGACCCGCACCAGCGCGTCCCTGGTCTGCATCACGGCGCAGGTGTGGGCGAAGGTCTCCAGGTACCGCACGAGCGACCCGGAGTCGGCGGCCTCCCTGAACCACTCCCGCAGCCGCTCGGGATCGGTCTCCGGCAGCCGCTCGTACCCCTGCTCGGCGGCGAGCTCCACGATGGTCTCCGGCCGCAGCCCGCCGTCCAGATGGTCGTGCAGCAGCACCTTGGGCGCCCGCCCGATCTGTGTCTCGCTGGGCAGCGGAGCCTCACTCGGGTTCTGGCTGAGCATCGTCATGCGCGAACGATAGCCCTACGCCTACGCGCGTAGCGCGTCGCCTGCCCGCGCACAGCGCGGGTGCCTGCGCCGCATCCACCACGCGCCGGGCCTGGCGGCCCGGCGCGTGGCCATCGGCTGCGCGCGGAGCGCGGGAACGGGCGGGCGGGGGAAGCCCACCCGGCGTGAGCCGAGCCGCCGGCGCCGCCAGGCGCGCCGTCATGGCCGGCCCGGGCCGCCAGGCCCGGCAGGCCCGGCCGCCGGGGCCGACGTCAGTCGGCCCCGGCGGCCGAGGAGGAAGCGTTTGAAGTCGGCGACCGGGCGGGTGTCGGGGTGGCCGGCGAGCCAGGCGACGCCGATCTGGCGGGCGGCGCGCGGCGCGGTGACGGTGAGCTCGACGACGCCCGGCCTGGCCACGGTCGGCGGCGGCAGCAGCGCGACGCCGAGCCCGGCCGCGACCAGGCCGCGCAGCGTCTCCGGCTCCTCCCCCTCGAACGCGACGCGCGGCCTGAAGCCGGCCTTCTCGCACAGCTCCTCGGTCAACTTCCGTAGCCCGTAGCCGGGTTCGAGGGTGACGAAGGGCTCGTCCGCCGCCTCGGCGAGCCGCACCCGGCGCCGCCCGGCGAGCCGGTGGCCGGCCGGGACGACGAGGTGCAGCCGCTGCTCGTCGAGGCGCCTGGTGACCAGGTCGGGCGCCTCGGGCACCGGCGAGGTGAGGCAGAGGTCGAGCTCGCCGGCCCGCATCCGCTCGATCATGTCCTCGCCGTAGCTCTGCACCAGCGCGAACCTGACCCGCGGGTGGTCCTCGCGGAACTCGCGGATCAGCTCGGGCACGGTCTCCGGGCCCATGGTGTGGAGGAAGCCGAAGGCCACCTTGCCGGCCGCCGGGTCGGCGTCGGTGCGCACCGCCTCGGCGGCCCGCTCCACCTCACCGAGCGCGCGCTCGACGGAGCGGGCGAACGCCCGGCCCGCCGGGGTGAGGGCGACCCGGCGGCCGTGCCGGGCGAGCAGCGCCACCCCGAGGTCGGCCTCCAGCCGGGCCATGGCGCGGCTGAGCGTGGACTGCGGGACGGCGAGGCCGCGGGCGGCCTGGGTGACGTGCTCGTGGCGGGCGACGGCGGCGAACTGCGCGAGGCGCGGGGTGAGCAACGCGGCCCAGGACTCGGGGGAGATGTCGGCGCCGCCGGGTGTGACCGGTGTAACGACGATGTCTTCTTCATTGCCGGTTGGTGACACGCACGCCCCTCACCTTTGCTGATGCACGGGTGGATCGATCTTCGCAGATTCGTGCATTGGACGCATCAGATCGCGCGTCCTACTTTTGAGGCATGCCCAGTGACCTAGCCGGGGCTCCCGCCACCGCGGGGGCCTCAACCGCGCCGTCCCCGACCACCACCATGACCGACGTGCGTCCCCCCTCGCGGCCCCTCTCTCGTACGCGCATCAACCTCGCGCTGTTCGCGATCGGCCTGGCCACCTTCGCCATGCTGTTCTCCACCCAGGCCCTGCTGCCGGACATCGCGGCCTCCTTCGCGGTGGGCGCCGACGCGGCCAGCTGGACCGTCTCGGCCGCCACCATCGGCCTGGCCGTCGCGGTGCTGCCGCTGAGCGCGCTCTCCGAGCGGTTCGGCCGGCGGCGGATGATGACCGTCTCGGTGGGCGTGGCCGTGGCGCTGGCGCTGGTCATCCCGTTCGCGCCCGACCTGGGCACCCTCGTGGCGCTGCGCGCCCTGCAGGGCGCGGCGATCGCCGGCATCCCGGCCTCCGCGGTGGCCTACCTCTCCGAGGAGTTGGACTCGCGGGCCACGGTCGGCGCGGTCGGCCTGTTCATCGCGGGCAACAGCGTGGGCGGCATGGTGGGCCGGGTGCTGACCGGCTGGGTGTCCGACGGCTTCGGCTGGCGCGCCGCGCTCGCCGCGGTGGCCGTGATGGGCCTGGTCGCGGCGGTCGTCTACCGGGTGCTGCTGCCGCGGAGCCGGAACTTCCGCCCCGCGCCGCTGCGGCCCCGCGTGCTGTTCGGCGCCGTGCGGGCGCACCTGTCGCGGCCGCTGCTGCTGCGCCTGTACGCGATCGGGATGCTGCTGATGTCCGCGTTCAGCGCGGTCTACACGGTGATCGGCTTCCGCCTGGTCGAGGAGCCGTTCGGCCTGTCGGCCGGCCTCGCCGGCTCGGTCTTCGTCATCTACCTGGTCGGCACGGGGTCGGCCTCCGCCACAGGACCGATGATCGAGCGCCTCGGCCGCCGCGGCGCGCTCTACGCGGCGATCAGCACCGTCTCGGCCGGCCTGCTGCTGACCCTCTCGGACCAGCTGGTGCTGGTGCTGCTCGGCATGGTGTTGATCACCGGCGGCTTCTTCTTCGGCCACGCGGTGGCCTCGGGCTCGGTGAGCCGCGCGGCGACCGAGGGCCGGGCGCAGGCGTCGGCGCTCTACCAGGTGGCCTACTACCTGGGCGCGAGCCTGGGCGGCACCACCGGCGCGGTGATCTACCACGCCGCCGACTGGTCGGGGCTGGTCGCCTTCGCCCTGACCGCGCTGCTGACCACCGCCGGCATCACCCTCTACGCCACGGGCCGCGCCCGCGCCGACCGCCGGGCCGCGGCGCGGCTGGCCTGAGCGGCGCGCCTCCCGGCGCGCACTGCTGGTCCGTGCTCAGGCACGGACCAGCAGTGCGCGCGCCACGCCGGCCTGGAGCGAGGTCAGGCCGCGCACCATCGGGACGGCCGTGGCCAGCAGCAGCACCCCGATGCCGGTGTGGAACGCGATGTCGGCGGCCGTGGAGTCGATGCCGAACGCCAGGTCGAGCAGCCCCTCCTCGCCACCGTCGCGCGGCAGCGACCAGGACCACAGGACGTAGCAGAGCTCACCGAGGCCGCCGACCGTCCAGGTGACCGCGAGGCTGAAGGTGATGAGCCGCACGGGCAGGGCGAGCATCATGTGCGTCCAGTCGCGCCACGCCTGCGGGTCGCCCAGCGCGTGCCACCAGCGGACGAGCCCCGTGCCGCGCGGCTCGCGGTAGCTCGGCGCCGGCATGGCGTGCCCGGTCACGGCGGCCACCCGGGCGCGCTCGCCCCGCGCGAAGGCGCGCGCCGCGACCAGCGTCCCCGCGAGCACCGGCACCCCGAAGACGGCCGCGAACCCGCCGACCCCGAGGGAGAACCCGGTGACCGCCACCACGAACGCGACCACGCCCACCGGCAGCCCGGCGAGCAGATACGCCAGCTCCCGCCCGAAGCGGCTGGAGGTTCCCTGGTACTTCACGGCTGCGCCCGCCGGCATCGTCTCGATCATGTGCACCAGCCTCCCGCCTCCCGGGCC
>NZ_SMKC01000026.1 GCF_004348315.1 Streptomyces sp. 8K308
GAGACCGAGGAGCGTACGAGCACCGGCCTGCCCCGGCGCGTGCGCCGTCCCGCGCCCCCGTCTGGCGGCTCCGGGCCCGGCGACGGCGGCCCCGGCGGCCACCCGGACGCCGACGCGCTGCCCGAGGTCGACGCCGAGGAGGTCCGCGCCCGGATGGCCTCCCTGCAACGCGGCTGGCGGCGTGGCCGCCAGCAGACCGGCGACCGCCCAAGACCGACGCCGCCCGACTCACGTCCCGAGACGTCGTAAGCCCGTAAGCAGCGAGCACCGTAAGGCAGGACCGATGACCGCACCAGAGGCCGCGGCCCACGGCGGCGCCCCACCGGACGAGGCCCAGCTGGGTCGCATCCTCGACGAGTTGACCGAGCGCGTGCCCAGCGTCCGGCACGCCCTGATCCTGGCGGCCGACGGCCTGCCAAGAGGCGCCACGCGCTCGCTCGGCAGAGAGGACGCCGAGCAACTCGCCGCCATGGCCTCCGGGTTCCACAGCCTCGCCAGGGGCGTCGGCCGGCACTTCGAGACCGGCCAGGTGCGGCAGACCCTCGTGGAGCTCGACGACGCCTTCCTGCTGGTCACGGCCGCCGGCGCGCGCAGCGCCCTGGCCGTGTTCGCCGAGGCGGACGCCGACATCGGGCAGGTGGCCTACGAGATGGCACTGCTCGTCAAGCGCGTCGGTCCGCTGCTCGCCACCCCGCCGCGAGCCGACTGAGGGCTCCGGCGCCCCACCCGCTCGCCGTCGAACCGTCCAGGCCGCGGTCCGCGTTGGCAGCTTCGTGCCGAAGATCTCCGGAGCGCTGCGCCGACGTCGCGAAAGAGTGACAAGGTGCCAGCAGCGCGAACCGGCGCCGGCCGGCCGGCGTCTGATCGCGATGACGGCGGTGTCCCGGGACCGACGGGGGTGGTTCCGGGGCGCCGCCGTCTTCCGTGCCGCGCCACCCTGGTGCACACGTCGCCCACCTGGCATCGTCTCGCGCAGACGTGCCACGTGACCGTGTCGTTCGTGTACACCTGACGGGAGCCGCCCATGACCGCCGCGCACGCCGTGTCGCCCACCGAGCCCACGCCCCTGTGGCGCCCGTCGCGGGATCGGACGGCCGGTGCCCGGCTCACGGCCTTCCACGCCCGCGTCGCCGCCCGGCACGGCGCGCCCGCGCCGTCGCCCGAGGACCCCGAGGGTTCCTACGCCGCGCTGCACCGCTGGTCGGTCGACGAGCTCGACGCGTTCTGGACGGCCGTCGCCGAGTGGTTCGACGTCCGCTTCGCCACCCCACCCCAGGCCGTGCTCGCCGACCGGCGGATGCCCGGCGCCCGCTGGTTCCCCGGCGCCACCCTCAACTACGCCGAGCACGCGCTCCGTTCGGCTCTTGACCCGACACTGGCCGGCGAGCCGGCGCTGCTGCGCGTCGACGAGCGGCACCGGCCCGAGGCCGTCAGCTGGGCCGAACTGCGCCGCCAGGTCGGCTCGTTGGCCGCCGCCCTGCGCGACCTCGGGGTGGGCCCGGGCGACCGGGTCGCCGGCTACCTGCCCAACATCCCCGAGGCCGTCGTCGCACTGCTCGCCACCGCCAGCGTCGGCGCCGTCTGGACCTCCTGCGCCCCCGACTTCGGCGCCCGTAGCGTCCTCGACCGGTTCCAACAGGTCGAGCCGGTCGCGCTCGTCACCGTCGACGGCTACCGCTACGCCGGGCGCGAGCACGAGCGCGCCACCACCGTCGCCGAACTGCGCGCCGGGTTGCCCACCCTGCGCGCCGTGCTGCACGTGCCGCTGCTCGGCACCCCGGCGCCGGACGGCGCCCTGGAGTGGGGCGCGCTCACCGCCGCCGACGCCGAACCCGAGTTCACCCAGGTGCCGTTCGACCATCCGCTGTGGGTGCTCTACTCCTCGGGCACCACCGGGCTGCCCAAGGCCATCGTCCAGTCCCAGGGTGGCATCCTGCTCGAGCACCTCAAGCAGCTCGGCCTGCACTGCGACCTCGGCCCGGGCGACCGGCTCTTCTGGTACACGTCCACCGGCTGGATGATGTGGAACTTCCTGGTCTCCGGGCTGCTCACCGGGACCACCGCGGTGCTCTACGACGGCGCCCCAGGCCACCCCGACACTGGCGCCCAGTGGCGCGTCGCGGAGCGCGCCAGGGCCACCCTCTTCGGCACCTCGGCCGCCTACGTGACGGCCTGTGCCAAGGCCGACCTGCACCCCGGCCGCGACCTCGACCTCTCCACCGTCCGCTGCGTGGCCACCACCGGCTCGCCGCTTCCCCCGGACGGCTTCCGCTGGCTGCACGAGCGGGCCGGCGCCGACCTGTGGATCGCCTCCGTCAGTGGCGGCACGGACGTGTGCAGCTGCTTCGCCGGCGCCGTGCCGACCCTGCCCGTCTACACGGGCGAGCTGCAGGCGCCGGGGCTCGGCACCGACCTGCGGGCCTGGTCGCCCGAGGGCCGGCCGGTCACCGACGAGGTGGGCGAGCTGGTGGTGGCGGCCCCGATGCCCTCGATGCCGGTGCGCTTCTGGAACGATCCCGACGACGCCCGTTACCGGGACGCCTACTTCACGACGTTCCCCGGCGTCTGGCGGCACGGCGACTGGATCACCCTCACCTCGCGCGGCACGGTCGTCATCCACGGCCGCTCCGACTCCACCCTCAACCGGCAGGGCGTCCGCATGGGCTCGGCCGACATCTACGAGGCGGTCGAACGGCTCCCCGAGATCCGCGAGTCGCTGGTCGTCGGCGTCGAACTGCCGGACGGCGGCTACTGGATGCCGCTTTTCGTCCGTCTCGCCGAGGGCGCGGCCCTGGACGACGCGCTGCGCGAGAGCATCCGACGCACCATCCGCGATCACCTCTCGCCGCGCCATGTGCCGGACGAGGTCATCGAGGTCCCGGGGGTGCCGCACACCCTGACCGGCAAGCGCCTCGAAGTGCCGGTCAAGCGGCTGCTGCAGGGCGCGGCACTGGAGTCCACGGTGAACCCGGGGTCCGTGGACGACGTCGAACTCCTCAGGTTCTTCGAGCGCCTCGGCCGTGAGCGGGCCGTTGTCAGTGGCGGCGACTACGGTGGGTGACCAGTAGCTTCCGATCCGTCGAGGGGGAGTCATGGGACACACCGGAAAGCGCGTCAGGGGCGGCGGTCGCGGCGGTCGCGGCGGGCGTGGCGGCCGGCGGCCGGGGAGCGCGCGGGGCGGGCGCTGGCGGGAGGCGGCCGGCACGGTCGCGGTCGTCGCCGACGAGGCCGGGTTCGCGCTGCTGCGGCGCCGCTGCCCGACCCTGGGGTTCGCCGACCACGCCGGCTATCTGCGGGCGACGGAGGCGCTGCTGCGCTCCCTCGCCGGCCGCCACGGCCACACCAGCGTGGCGCTGTTCGACCCGGCCGGCTTCGCCGACTACTGCGAGCGGGAGGGCCTGCCACCGGACAGTCCGGCCAGCCGCGCCCGGTACACGGCCGAGGTCGCCGCCCGCGGCGCCACCGTGCCGTACGCGGGCCAGTCGATGGACCGGCTGCTGCCCGAGCTGCGCGCCGAGCGGCACCGGCGGGACACCTGGGAGCTGGGCGGCGACCTGCTGGCGGCCGCCGGGGACTGTGCCGACTGCGGGGCGCCGCAGGCGCGTTGTGCCTTCCGGCGGGCCGCCGGGCTGCTCGCCGGCGTGCTCGAGCGGGTCGGCCCCGGCTCCCACCACCTGGTCGCCACCGCGCTGCCGGACACCGCGCCGCTGGCCGCCGAGCTGACGGTGCAGATCGGCGCCGATGGCGAGCTGCGCGTGGCGGAGCCGGCGGCCCTGGCACTGTGCACGGTGCTCGCCGTCTGCTTCGCGACGGGCGACCCTGGCGGCCTCGTCCTGCGCTCCACCCCGGCGGAGCCCGGCGCGCAGGAGGTGCGAGGCTGGAGCCTGCGCGCCCGCCGCGCCAGACCCCTCACTGCGGGCGAGGTGTTCGCCGCCTACTGCACGGACGGCGCGACGGGGGAGCCGGTGCCCCCGGAGCCAGGCGTCTCCTACCTCCCCGCCCCAGAGCCGCCGCCCACCGAGTGCCTCCGGTGGTAGGCGGGCCGCCTGGCGGGCGGTCTCACCGGCCCGCGGCGAGCACGGCGCGGGCCGCCTCGCGGGCCCCCGCCGCGTCGTCGGCCGCGCGGGCCGCGGCGGCGGCCCGTTCGCAGTGGGCCAGCGTGTGCTCGGCCAGCGTCGCCCGCACGTAGGGGATCGCGGCCGCCCCCATCGACAGGCTGGTGACCCCGAGCCCGGTGAGCACGCAGGCCAGCAGCGGGTCCGCGGCCGCCTCCCCGCAGACGCCGCAGCTCTTGCCCTCGGCCTTGGCCGCCTCAGCGGCCAGCGCCACCAGGTCGAGCAGCGCGGGCTGCCAGGGGTCCTGAAGCCGGGAGACGGCGCCGACCTGCCGGTCGGCGGCGAAGGTGTACTGCGCCAGGTCGTTGGTGCCGAGCGAGAGGAACTCGACCTCCTGCAGCAGCGCCCGCGCCCGCAGCGCGGCGGCCGGGATCTCCACCATGGCGCCGGTCTTGGCCGCGAGCCCGGCCGCCCGGCAGGCGTCGGCGAACGCCCGGGCGTCGTCCCGGTCGGCGACCATGGGGGCCATCACCTCCAGATAGCCGGGCAGTTCCCGCGCGGCCCTGCCGAGCGCCCGCAGCTGGGTCTCGAGCACGGCCGGATGCGCGAGCAGCGCGCGCAGGCCCCGCACGCCGAGCGCCGGGTTGGGCTCCTCGACCGGGCTGAGGAACGGCAGGGGCTTGTCCGCGCCGGCGTCCAACACCCGCACCACCACCCGCGACTCGGGGAACGCCTCGAGCACCCGCCGGTACGCCGCCGCCTGCACGTCCTCGGACGGCGCCGAGCCGTCCCCCTCCGGGCCCCCCTTGGCTTCGAAGAACAGGAACTCGGTGCGAAAGAGCCCGATCCCCTCGGCGCCCGCCTCCAGGGCGGCGGGCACGTCGGCCGGGCCGCCGATGTTGGCGAGCAGCGGCACCTTGTGGCCGTCCGCCGTGGCCCCCGGGCCCGTCACCGCCGCCAGCGCGGCCCTGCGGTCGGCCGCCGCCCGCGCCAGCGCGGCCCGCTCGGCGGCGCTCGGGTTCACCACCACCTCGCCCGTCGAGCCGTCCACCGCGACCACCGTGCCCTCGGCGACCTCCAGGGCCCGGGGCAGCGCGACCACCGCCGGCACCCCGAGCGCCCGGGCCAGGATCGCGCTGTGGCTGGTCGGGCCGCCCTCCTCGGTGACGAAGCCGAGCACCAGCGAGGGGTCGAGCAGCGCCGTGTCGGCCGGCGCCAGGTCCCTGGCGATCAGCACGAACGGGTCGTCACTGTCCGGCACCCCCGGTATCGGAACCCCGAGCAGCCGGGCCACCACGCGGTTGCGCACGTCGTCGAGGTCGGCGATCCGCTCCGCCAGGTACTCGCCGGCGTCGGCCAGCAGCGCCCGGTAGGCGGCGAAGGCGTCGTAGACGGCACGCTCGGCCGTGGAGCCAGCGGTGATCCGCCGCTCCACGTCGCTCATCAGCTCCGGGTCCTGGGCCATCAGGGCCTGCGCCTCGAGCACCGCCTGCGCCTCCCCGCCCGCCAGCGTGCCCCTGGCCGTCAGGTCGGCGGCCACCGCGGCCGCCGCCTGGCTGGCGCGCCCCAGCTCACGGGCCGTCTGCGCCGGTTCGATACGGGCGTCGGGCGGCTCGAGCGCCGCCGTGCCCATGTGCCGCACCTCGCCAATGGCCACGCCCTGGCTGACGCCGACCCCCTGCAGCCTGGTCTCCATCTCACCGCCTCGCAACGCCTCGCCGGACCCGGCTCGCGCCGGGCCGCACATCACATAAAAGCCCAAGTCGCCGCATTCGGCCCCTCCGGCCGCCCCGCCCTGACCGCCCGGTAGGGTTCTTCCGCACAGTAGGAGACACGGGGAACACGGGAGGCTTCCGGGTGGAGGTCCAGGATTCAGGCGTTCAGACCCACCGGATTCTCACCATCCCCAACGTCCTCAGCATGGCCCGCCTGGTGGGCGTCCCCGTCTTCCTGTGGCTGGTGCTCTCCCCGGCCTTCGACGGCCCGAACCTCGACGGCTGGGCGCTGCTCGTGCTGGCCGCCAGTGGGGTGAGCGACTACCTCGACGGCAAGCTGGCCCGCCGCTGGAACCAGGTGAGCGCGCTCGGCCGCGTCCTCGACCCGGCCGCCGACCGCCTCTACATCCTGTCCACGCTGGTCGGCCTCACCTGGCGGGACATCCTGCCGCTCTGGCTCACCGCCGTGTTGCTCGCCCGCGAACTCATGCTGTTGGTCACGGTCTTCGTCCTCGACCGACATGGATACGCGCCGCCCCAGGTCAACTACCTGGGCAAGGCGGCCACCCTCAACCTGATGTACGCCTTTCCGTTGCTGCTGCTCAGTGACGGAAGTAGCTGGGCGGCATCACTCGCTGCTATTTTCGGATGGGCGTTCGCCGGCTGGGGTACAGCGCTGTACTGGTGGGCAGGGATTCTCTACGTGGTCCAGGTCCGCCGCCTACTGAGGGCGAACCCCACGGCCGACTGAGCTCGCCCTGGCAGTGTCGCAGGGGCCTGGCGCCCGCACGTGCCGCTAATTCCGGGGAGCCACCCCGGGCCCGGGCCCCTCCAGACGGGTGCGGTCGGTGTGACTGTCGACTCCCCAAGGAGGACACTTCCGATATGAAGGCCGTCGTAATGGCTGGTGGCGAAGGCACCCGGCTTCGCCCCATGACCGCGAGCATGCCGAAACCGCTGCTGCCCGTGGCCAACCGCCCGATCATGGAGCACGTGCTCCGGCTCCTGAAGCGTCACGGGCTCACCGAAACCGTGGTCACGGTGCAGTTCCTCGCTTCTCTCGTGAAGAACTACTTCGGGGACGGTGAGGAGCTCGGGATGGACCTCACCTATGCCCACGAAGAAAAGCCACTGGGTACGGCCGGAAGTGTGAAGAACGCCGAGGAAGCGCTTCGCAGTGACTCCTTCCTGGTGATCTCGGGTGACGCGCTCACCGACTTCGACCTCACCGATCTGATCCGTTTTCACCGTGAGCGCGGCGCCCTCGTCACCGTATGCCTCACCCGAGTTCCCAACCCGCTCGAATTCGGCATCACCATCGTCGACGAGGATGGTCGCGTCGACCGGTTCCTGGAAAAGCCCACGTGGGGGCAGGTCTTCTCGGACACGGTCAACACCGGCATCTACGTGATGGAGCCCGAGGTTTTCGACTATGTCGAGCCCGATATCCCGGTGGACTGGTCGGGAGACGTCTTCCCCCGCCTGATGAAGGAGGGCAAGCCCATCTTCGGCTACGTCGCCGAGGGTTACTGGGAAGACGTCGGCACCCACGAGAGCTATGTGAAGGCCCAGGCCGACGTGCTCGAGGGCAAGGTGGACGTCGAGATCGACGGCTTCGAGATCTCGCCGGGCGTCTGGATCGCCGAGGGCGCCGAGGTGCACCCCGACGCCAAGCTGCGGGGCCCGCTCTACGTCGGCGACTACGCCAAGATCGAGGCCGGCGCCGAGATCCGTGAACACACCGTCATCGGCTCCAACGTGGTCGTCAAGGCCGATGCCTTCCTGCACCGGGCGGTCGTCCACGACAACGTCTACATCGGCCCGCAGACCAACCTGCGCGGCTGCGTCATCGGCAAGAACACCGACGTGATGCGGGCCGCCAGGATCGAGGACGGCGCCGTCATCGGCGACGAGTGCCTGGTCGGCGAGGAGTCGATCGTCCAGGGCAACGTCCGCGTCTACCCGTTCAAGACCGTCGAGGCCGGCGCCTTCGTCAACACCTCGGTCATCTGGGAGGCGCGCGGCCAGGCCCAGCTGTTCGGCGCCCGTGGCGTCTCCGGGATCCTCAACGTCGAGATCACCCCCGAGCTGGCCGTCCGGCTGGCCAGCGCCTACGCGACCACCCTCAAGAAGGGCTCCACGGTCACCACCGCCCGCGACCACTCAAGGGGCGCCCGGGCCCTGAAGCGGGCCGTGATCTCCGCCCTCCAGGCCAGCGCCATCGACGTCCGCGACCTGGAGAACGTGCCGCTGCCCGTGGCCCGCCAGCAGACCGCGCGCGGCAGCGCCGGCGGCGTGATGATCCGCACCACCCCCGGCGTCCCCGACTCCGTCGACATCATGTTCTTCGACGAGCGCGGCGCCGACCTCTCCCAGGGCGGCCAGCGCAAGCTGGACCGCGTCTACGCCCGCCAGGAGTACCGCAGGGCCTTCCCCGGCGAGATCGGCGACCTGCGCTTCCCCGCCAGCGTGTTCGACGCCTACACCGGCTCGGTCATGCGGGCCGTCGACACCACCGGGGTCGCGGAGTCCGGGCTCAAGATCGTGGTCGACGCCGCCAACGGCAGCGCCGGCCTGGTCCTGCCCAGCCTGCTCGGCCGGCTCGGCGTCGACGCCCTCACCATCAACCCGGGGCTCAACGAGGCGAGGCCCACCGAGACCGCCGAGGCGAGGCGGGCGGGGCTCGTCCGGCTCGGCGAGATCGTCTCCTCGGCGCGCGCCGCCTTCGGCGTCCGCTTCGACCCGGTCGGCGAGCGTCTGTCGCTGGTCGACGAGCGGGGCCGGATCATCGAGGACCAGCGGGCCCTGCTCGTCATGCTCGACCTGATCGCCGCCGAGCGGCGCAGCGGCCGGGTCGCGCTGCCGGTCACCACCACCAGGATCGCCGAGCAGGTCGCGGCCTACCACGGCACCCAGGTCGAGTGGACGACGACCTCGCCCGACGACCTCACCCGCGTCGCGCACAAGGAGAGTTCGGTCTTCGGCGGCGACGGCCAAGGCGGCTTCATCGTGCCCGAGTTCTCCAGCGTGTTCGACGCCACGGCGGCCTTCGCGCGGCTGATCGGCCTGGTGGCCCGCACCCAGCTGTCGCTCAGCCAGATCGACGCCCGCATCCCGCGCGCCCACGTCCTCAAGCGCGACGTCATCACGCCGTGGGCCATCAAGGGCCTGGTGATGCGCCGCGTCGTGGAGGCCGCCGGCGACCGGTCGGTGGACACCACGGACGGCGTGCGGGTCGTCGAGCCGGACGGCCGGTGGGTCCTGGTGCTGCCCGACCCGGCGGAGGCCGTCACCCACCTGTGGGCCGAGGGCCCGGACGACGCGACGGCGGCCGAACTCCTCGACGACTGGTCGGTGATCGTGGACAGCGCGGAACGCTGAGCCGGGGCCCGGACCGCGGGCCCGTTTCGATCTCCGCGGGGGCGGCGTGCAATCATGCCCGCCATGCCACAGCAGGAGCCGGGCCCGCGCCGGTCGGGACCACCTCCCGGGCGGAGTCCCGGGCAGCGCCCCGACGCCTCCATGTCGCTGCTGACCACCGTCATGGAGCACTCGCTCGACGCGGGGTACGCGCGGGTTGCGGCCAGGCGGCGCGCGGCCGGTGGGGCCCGGCCGGCGCACGGCGCGCGCCCCCTGCGCGCCCGCCTGTGGCTGGCCGCCGGGCTCGCGCTGGCCGCCGCCGTGGTCACCCTGGGCGCCGCCCACGCCAGGGAAGCCGCCCCCACCGTCGCCAGGGAGCGTGAGGAGTTGCTCGAGCGGGTCGAGGCCGGCACGGACGGCCTCGACCGGCTCCAGGGCGATGTCGACGCGCTGCGCGCCGACGTGGCCGCCAGGCAGCGCGCCGCCCTGCCCGACGACCACGCCGCCCGGGCCGATCTCGTGGCCCTGCTCGCCGGGGCAACCGCCGTCACGGGGCCCGGCGTCGAGCTCACCGTCGACGACGCCGACGGCACGGGGCAGGCCGCGGACGGCGGTCCCCGGGACAGCGGCTTCGGGCAGGGCGGCCGGGTCCGCGACCGCGACCTGCAGTGGATCGTCAACGGCCTGTGGCAGGCCGGCGCCGAGGCCGTCTCCGTCAACGACCAGCGGCTGACCGCGCTCTCCGCGATCCGCGCCGCAGGCGACGCGGTGCTGGTGGACAACCGCCCCCTCGTCCCGCCCTACACGCTGCGCGCCGTCGGCGACGGGGAGGAACTGGCCGCCGCCTTCGCCGCGGGCCCGGGGGGCCACTACCTCCAGGTCCTCGCCGACGACTACGGCGTCCGCACCGCCACCGAGCTCCGCGACGAGCTGCGGCTGCCCGCCGCTCCCAGCCTGACCATACGTTCGGCCAGTCCCGTGGACCGGGCCGGATCCGCGTCCCAGTAGACGCGACCGAGACAACAGGAGAAGGTAACCCGCCGTGATCGCCGTTCTGGGGCTCGTCCTGGGAGTCGTGGCCGGAATACTCACCCGACCCGTGGTGCCCACCGGCGTCGAACCGTACCTCCCCATCGCCGTGGTCGCCGCGCTGGACGCGGTGTTCGGCGGCGTCCGGGCCATGCTCGACGGGGTGTTCGACGACAGGGTCTTCGTGGTCTCCTTCCTGTCCAACGTCACGGTGGCCGCGCTGATCGTCTTCCTCGGCGACAAGCTGGGCGTCGGCGCCCAGCTCTCCACCGGCGTGGTGGTGGTCCTCGGGATCCGGATCTTCTCCAACACGGCGGCCATCAGGCGCCACGTCTTCGGGGCGTGAGGCCGGTGACGGACACCCAGCCGTACAGCGAGCCGGCCGGCGGCCCTGAGGGGACCGAACCTGAGCCCGCCGGCCCGCGGGCGCTGCTCGACGCCCTCTGGCCGCCCCGCGTCACCCGCAGTCAACTGCTGGCCGCCACCCTGCTCTTCGCGCTCGGGCTCGCCCTCGCCATCCAGGTGCGGGCCGCGAGCAGCGAGGAGACGGCGCTGCGCAACGCACGCCCCGAGGACCTGGTCCGCATCCTCAGCGACCTGGAGGACCGCACCGCGCGCCTGGAGGAGGAGCGGGCCAGTCTCGAGGACCAGCGGTCCGACCTGGAGACCAGCTCCGACCAGGCCGAGGAGGCCCGCAGGCAGACCCGGGAGCGGGAGCGCCAGCTGGGCGTCCTGGCCGGCACCGTGGCCGCCGAGGGGCCCGGTGTCAGCCTGCGGATCAGTGATCCGCGGGGCGTCGTGGAGGCGGATATGCTGCTCGACGCGGTGCAGGAACTGCGCGCCGCCGGCGCCGAGGCGATCCAGATCAACGACGTGCGGATCGTGGCCGACACCTCCTTCGTGGACCACAACGGCGGGGTGCGCATCGACGGCGTGCCGGCCGGGGCGCCGTACCTGGTCTCGGCCATAGGCCGCCCGCAGGACCTGGAACCGGCGCTCAACATTCCCGGGGGAGTGGTGCAGTCCCTGGAGAACGAGGGGGTCGGTGTCACCATGGACCGCCCGGAGACCGTTCTGGTCGACGCCTTGCGGTCGGCCGAGCAGCCTGACTACGCTCAGTCGTCATCGTGACCTGAGGCGGCGTCAGGGGGGCGGCGGCCCGGTGTGGCGCTCGGTGAGGGAAACTGAACGAAGGCCGTGGACGTTGTCACGACGTTCGAATCGGCCGGTGATAGAAAATGGACCGCCCCGTCCCACCGACGGGTCGGGCTACGCGCGAGGGGATCGCTGGTGAGTTTTTTCGCTCGTTTGTTCGGCAGGCGTCAGAGCGGCAGCCACAGTGCCGCACGGGGCCGCGCCCGCCAGCATGGCGACACGCCAGCGTCGGCGTCCGGTGCCGAGCAGGGGCGCCCGTTGTTCCGTGACGAGGTCGCCGGGCCGGGTGGCATAGGCTCGCAGCCGGCGGCCGGCGGTGCGCCCTGTGGCCGTTGCGGCAGCCGCAACCCCGCCACCAGCCGGTACTGCTCCAACTGCGGCAACGCGCTGCGGGCCGGCCTCGAGGGCTCCTCCGAGACCACCTCCACGATCTCCATCTCCGGACTCGAGGCCTACGAGGCCGAGATCACCGGCCAGCACCCGGCCCCCGCGCTCTCGGCCGAGGCCCAGGCGGCCGTGGACGCCCTGCCGGCGGGCTCGGCCCTGCTGATCGTCCGCCGCGGGCCGAACTCGGGCAGCCGCTTCCTGCTGGACGGCGACCTGACCACCGCCGGCCGTCACCCGCAGAGCGACATCTTCCTCGACGACGTGACGGTCTCCCGGCGACACGTGGAGTTCCGGCGCCAGCCGGACGGCGGCTTCACGGTCAGTGACGTCGGCAGCCTCAACGGCACCTACGTCAACCGGGAGCCGATCGACTCCGTGGTGCTCACCAACGGTGACGAGGTGCAGATCGGCAAGTACCGGCTGGTTTTCTTCGTCGGAAGGCACGGATACTGACCGGCGGGGGGCGTGCGCGGGCCGCTTGGTGGTGCTCGACTATCCAAATGCCCCGGGCACGGCCTAGGGTTGCTGTGTGAATCAGCTCGACGTCGTGGGCGTGCGGGTGGAAATGCCCAACAACCAGCCCATCGTGCTTCTCCGTGAAGTCGGCGGTGATCGTTATCTCCCGATCTGGATCGGACCGGGAGAGGCGACCGCCATCGCGTTCGCCCAGCAGGGCATGACCCCTGCCCGGCCGCTGACGCACGACCTCTTCAAGAACGTGCTCGAGGCGATGGGGCAGGAGCTCAGCGCGGTGCGCATCACCGACCTGCGGGACGGGGTCTTCTATGCCGAGCTCGTGTTCGCCAGCGGGGTGGAGGTCAGCGCCCGCCCGTCCGACGCGATAGCCCTCGCGCTGCGCGTCGGAACGCCGATCTACGGCAGCGACGCGGTGCTCGACGACGCGGGGATCATCATCCCGGACGAGCAGGAGGACGAGGTGGAGAGGTTCCGCGAGTTCCTCGACCAGATCTCTCCCGAGGACTTCGGCACCAGCCAGTAGCGGCGCGTGGCGTTCGTTGACGCGCCGAGTGTGGATGCCTAGCTTCAATGGGGCATGTCTTGGGAGGAGCGCTGTGTGCGTGCTCATCGTGACAGCCGGTGAGCGACGAGAGCACAGTCGGGGCATGCGGAACGGAGGCCGGCGTGACAGGTAACGGCGACAGTAGAGCGGTCGGCGGGATTTCCGCCCTCCCGGGAGCGCCGCCCAGGCCGGGCCTCCGGCAGTCGGTGGCCCCACAGGGACGGGGGAGGACCGAGGAGCTCGGATATCGCGGCCCCAGCGCGTGCGCGGCGGCCGGGATCACCTATCGCCAGCTGGACTACTGGGCCCGCACCGGCCTGGTGCAGCCCAGCGTGCGCCCGGCGCACGGCTCGGGGAGCCAGCGGCTCTACAGCTTCCGGGACGTGCTGGTCCTCAAGATCGTCAAGCGGCTCCTCGACGCCGGGGTCTCGCTGCAGAGCATCAGGACGGCCGTCCAGGCGCTGCGCGCCGCCGACCTGGCCGAGCTGGCCGGGATGACCCTGATGAGCGACGGCGCGGCCGTCTACCGCTGCGCGTCGCCCGACGACCTGGCGGAGCTGCTGCGCGGCGGCCGGGGCGTCTTCGGCATCGCGGTGGGCGCCGTCTGGGGGGACGTGGAGGGCGCGCTCGCCCAGCTGCAGGCCGAGCGGGTCGACACCGGCGAGGCAGTGCCCGCGGAGCACCCGGGCGACGAGCTCGCCCGCCGCCGCAACCGCTCCTGACCCGGACTGTCGGTGCCCTGCGGCACCATCGGAACCGTGAGAGGCCAGCCCAGCATCCTGCACCTCGACATGGACGCCTTCTACGCCTCGGTGGAGCAGGCGGCCAAGCCGAGCCTGCGGGGCAAGCCGGTGATCGTGGGCGGCCTCGGACCGCGCGGTGTCGTCGCGACCGCCTCCTACGAGGCCAGGCGCTTCGGGGTGCACTCGGCGATGCCGATGGGGCAGGCGCGCCGCCTCTCGCCGCACGCCGCCTGCCTGGTGCCCAGGTTCGGCGTCTACCGGAAGATCAGCGAGCGGGTCATGGCCCTGCTGGCCGAGCTCTCGCCGCTGGTCGAGCCGCTGAGCCTGGACGAGGCGTTCGTCGACCTGGCGGCCGGCCCAGCGCCGCCCGCCTCGTCCGCCGCCGCCCGCCGCGCCGGCGAGGAGCTGCGCGCGCGGATCCGCGCCGCCACCGGGCTCACCGGCTCGGTGGGGCTCGCCGGCTCCAAGATGCTCGCCAAGATCGCCTCCGAGCAGGCCAAGCCGGACGGCCTGGTACTGATTGAGCCGGGCACAGAGCGGGAGCTGCTCGCCCCGATGCCGGTGCGCACCCTGCCCGGGGTCGGCCCGGCCACCGCCGAGACGCTGCGCCGCGCCGGCCTCAGCACCGTCGGCGAGGCGGCGGAGGCCGGCGAGGCCGAGTTGCTGCGGCTGCTCGGCAAGGCGCACGGCCACGCGGTGTACGCGATGGCGCTCGGTCTCGACGACCGCGCCGTGGTGGCCGACCGGGACGCCAAGTCGATCTCCGTGGAGGATACCTTCGACACCGACGTGACGGACCGGGCCAGGGTCAGGTTCGAGGTCGCCAGGCTCGCCGACCGCTGCGTCGGCCGGCTGCGTTCGGCCGGCAGGTCAGGGCGCACCGTGGTGCTGAAGGTCAGAAGGTACGACTTCACCACCCTGACCCGTTCGGAGACGCTGCGCGGCCCCACGGACGACCCGGTGGTGATCGCGGAGGCGGCGGGGAGGCTGCTTGACGGCGTGGACACCACGGAGGGCGTGCGGCTGCTCGGGGTGGGCGTCAGCGGCCTCGCCGACTTCACGCAGGAGGACCTGTTCGCGCAGGCGGCCCCGCCGGAGCCGGCCCCCGGGGCGCCGGTGGCGGTCGCCGCCGAGGCGCCGGTCGAGCGGCGCTGGCTCCCCGGCCTCGACGTGACCCACGCCCGCCACGGCCCCGGCTGGATCCAGGGCAGCGGGGTCGGCCGCGTCACGGTCCGCTTCGAGCGCCCCGACTCACCGCCGGGCCGTGCTCGAACGTTTCGCCTCGACGACCCGGAGCTCAGCCACTCGGATCCGCTGCCGCTGGTCACCCATGCCGATGCCGAAGCTGACGCCGGAACCGCCCAGGCCGGCTAGGCCCCATCCTCCTGCGGCACGTCGAGGCCGTAGTGGTGGTACAGCTGGAGCTCCTGCTCGGGCGAGAGGTGGCGGCCGACCCCGAAGTCGGGCGCGTCTCGGATCAGCGCGCGGTCGAACGGCACCCGCAGGGTGTCGTCCACCAGTTCGCTCGGTTCCAGGGGGACGAAGGCGTCCCGACTGAAGATCCCGGTCCGCACGGCCGCCCACTCCGGGGTGCCGGTCGCGTCGTCGAGGTACACCTCGTCCACGGTGCCGATCTTGGTGCCTTCGCGGTCGAACGCCTTGCGGCCGATCAGGCTGCGTGGGTCGATGTCGGTCTGCATGGTTCCTCCCACTGCTCCCCGCCCGTCCGGCGAGGAGCGCCATCTCCTACGAAACGGCACAATCCGGTCGTCGGCCAGTCGAGCGCCGGGGCGGGTGCACGGGGCATACGGGGCAAGGCGTCCGCTGGTAGGCTCGAAGGCGGTTGACGACCCCGCGCGGGAGAGTCCCGTCGTCGAGCTGACGGCGGGCGCCGAAGGAGCAAATCCTCCCCGGAATCTCTCAGGCCCACGTACCGCGCGAGCGAAACCACTCTGGAAAGCAGGGCGACCGCCGGCCGCCCTCACCGACGGTGCAAGCCCTGGCACGCCAGTGCCGGGCGAAGCTCTCAGGTCCGGGCGACATGGCCGGATGACAGAGGGGGAGGCCGGTCGGGCAGCGCCGCCCGAACCCCCGAGGTCGCCGTGACCAGGAGGAGCCTCCACCCATGACCGTCTCCCGCACCCCGCTCACCGAACTCGAGCGTGGCACCCCGTTCGCCGCCCGGCACATCGGCCCGGACGCCGCCGACCAGGCCAAGATGCTGGCCCAGGTCGGCTTCGGCTCGCTCGACGAGCTGACCGCCGCCGCCGTCCCCGAGGCCATCCGCAGCGTCGGCGCGCTGCGCCTGCCGGACGCCGCGACCGAGGCGGAGGTCCTCGCCGAACTGCGCGCGCTCGCCGGGCGCAACACCGTGCTGCGCTCGATGATCGGCCTCGGCTACCACGGCACCCTCACCCCGCCGGTGATCCTGCGCAACGTCCTGGAGAACCCGGCCTGGTACACCGCCTACACGCCGTACCAGCCGGAGATCTCCCAGGGCCGCCTTGAGGCGCTGCTCAACTTCCAGACGGTCGTCGCCGACCTGACCGGGCTGCCCACGGCCGGCGCCTCGCTGCTCGACGAGGGCACCGCGGCCGCCGAGGCCATGGCCCTGGCCCGCCGGGTCGGCAAGGTCAAGGACGGCGTCTTCCTCGTCGACGCCGACTGCCTGCCGCAGACCGTCGCCGTCGTGCGCACCAGGGCCGAGCCCACCGGCGTCGAGGTGGTGGTCGCCGACCTGGACGCCGGCGTCCCCGCGGAGCTCGCCGAGCGCGGCGTGTTCGGCGTGCTGCTCCAGTACCCGGGCGCCTCGGGCGCCGTGCGCGACCACCGGGCGCTGATCGAGCGGGCGCACGAGCTCGGTGCCGTGGTCACCGTCGCGGCCGACCTGCTCGCCCTCACCCTGCTCGCCTCGCCCGGCGACCTGGGCGCCGACATCGCCGTCGGCTCCAGCCAGCGCTTCGGCGTTCCCATGGGCTTCGGCGGCCCGCACGCCGGCTACATGGCCGTCCGCGAGGCCTACGCCCGCAGCCTCCCGGGTCGCCTCGTCGGCGTCTCCAGGGACGCTGAGGGCGCGCCCGCCTACCGGCTCGCGCTCCAGACGAGGGAGCAGCACATCCGCCGCGAGAAGGCCACGAGCAACATCTGCACCGCCCAGGTGCTGTTGGCCGTGCTGGCCGGCATGTACGCGGTCTACCACGGCCCCGACGGTCTCGCCGCGATCGCCCGGCGCACCCACCGGTACGCCGCGCTGCTGGCCGCCGGACTGCGCGCCGGCGGCGTCGAGATCACGCACGAGGCGTTCTTCGACACGGTCACCGCCCGGGTGCCGGGCCGGGCCGCCGAGATCGCGGCGGCCGCCCGCGCGGCCGGGGTCAACCTGCGCGAGACCGACGCCGACCACCTCGGCATCTCCTGCGACGAGACCACGGGCCGCGCCGACCTCGTGGCCGTCTGGGGCGCCTTCGGGGTGTCGGCCGACGCCGCGGACGTCGACGCGCTGGACGCGAGCACCCCGGACGCCCTGCCGGCGGCGCTGTTGCGTGGCGACGACTACCTCACCCACCCGGTCTTCCACGAGCACCGCTCCGAGACCGCGATGCTGCGCTACCTGCGCCGGCTCGCCGACCGCGACTACGCGCTCGACCGCGGCATGATCCCCTTGGGCTCCTGCACCATGAAGCTCAACGCGACGGCGGAGATGGAGCCGATCACCTGGCCGGAGTTCGCCGGGATGCACCCGTTCGCGCCCGTCGAGCAGGCCGCCGGCTACCTGACGCTGATCCGCGAACTCGAGGACCGGCTGGCCGAGATCACCGGCTACGACCGGGTCTCGCTGCAGCCCAACGCCGGCTCCCAGGGCGAGTTGGCCGGGCTCCTCGCGGTGCGCGCCTACCACCGCGCCAACGGCGAGCCGGGGCGCACCGTCTGCCTGATCCCCTCGTCGGCCCACGGCACCAACGCGGCGAGCGCCGTGATGGCCGGCATGCGGGTGGTCGTCGTCGCCACCGGCGAGAACGGAGACGTGGACGCGGCCGACCTGCGGGCCAAGATCGACGCGCACCGCGACGAGTTGGCCGTGCTCATGGTCACCTACCCGTCCACGCACGGCGTGTTCGAGGAGGACATCGCCGCCATCTGCGCCGCCGTCCACGAGGCCGGCGGGCAGGTCTACGTCGACGGCGCCAACCTCAACGCGCTGGTCGGCCTCGCCAGGCCGGGGCGGTTCGGCGCCGACGTCTCGCACCTCAACCTGCACAAGACCTTCTGCATCCCGCACGGCGGCGGCGGTCCGGGGGTCGGTCCGGTCGCCGTCCGGGCCCACCTGGCGCCGTACCTCCCAGGGCACCCCCTGCAGCCGACGGCGGGGCCCGAGGGCGGTGGCATCGGCCCGATCGCCGCCGCCCCCTGGGGCTCGGCCGGCATCCTGCCCATCTCCTGGGCCTATCTGCGGCTGATGGGCGCCGAGGGGCTGCGCCGCGCCACCCAGGTCGCCGTGCTCGGCGCCAACTACGTGGCCAAGCGCCTGGAACCGCACTACCCGGTGCTCTACACCGGCCCCGGCGGTCTGGTCGCGCACGAGTGCGTCATCGACGTGCGGCCGTTGACCAAGGCCACCGGCGTCACCGTGGACGACATCGCCAAGCGGCTCATCGACTACGGCTTCCACGCGCCGACCATGTCGTTCCCGGTCGCCGGCACGCTGATGATCGAGCCCACCGAGAGCGAGGACCTGGCGGAGCTCGACCGCTTCTGCGCGGCGATGATCGCCATCCGCGCCGAGATCGACCGGGTCGGCGCAGGGGAGTGGCCGAAGGACGACAACCCACTGCGCAACGCCCCGCACACCGCCCAGCAGTTGGCCGGCGACTGGCCCCACCCGTACTCCCGGGCCGAGGCGGCGTACCCCGCCGACGGCGGGCAGCGGGACAAGTACTGGCCGCCCGTACGCCGTATCGACGGGGCTTACGGCGACCGCAACCTGGTCTGCTCCTGCCCGCCGGTGGCCGAGTACGCGGGCTGAGCCGCGCGCTCGGCGCCCTGGGCCGCGCAACCGATCCCGTGGCCCAGGGCGCACCCTTCGGTGAGGCGGGAGCCAGGACCTAGCTCGCCAGCCCCAGCGGCGCCACCCGGCTGGTCACCAGCGGCAACAGCGCGTCCGTGCGCACCGGTCGGTCGGCCGCGATGCCGGGCGGCGCCGGCGCGAGCGGCACCAGCAGGTCGTCCGGCCGCGGGTCGCCCGCGGTCGGCTCGGCCTCCAGATCGGTGTGCAGCCAGAGCGTCAGCATGTACAGCTCGGGGATGGAGAGCAGCCTCGGCTGGTACGGCGCCGGCAGGGCCTCGGCCAACCGCACGGCCCGCTCGGTCGACGCGATGAACGGTCCCTCGAGGAAGTGGGAGAACTCCCAGCCGTCCGCCGTGAGCGCGGTCTCGGCCGCGCCCACGACCAGGCCGTCACGCTCGAGGAGGAAGCGCCAGCCGGTCAGCCCGGCCCGCGGCGGCCCGGTGAGCGAGGAGACCGGTGCCAACCGGTACAGGGGGAGCGGAAGCACCAGCCGGGGAGTATCCCCGACGAGGTGCGCTGGACGCGGTGTCCGCGCGCTGCCCGGGTGCAGCGCGGTGCGGACCGACTGTTCGGCCATGGCCGGGGCCGAAGGGATACGCAGGGGCATGATGGGTCGCCTCTCGCTTTGGAGTAGGTCGCCTCTGGAATGGGAGACACGCCATCAGGAATTTTATACCGGGCTTGTTCTCCCCATGTTTCGTCTAGCCGCACCCGGATGTTTCGGCAAGGAGGAAACCGGACTCCGCAGGGCCTAAGCGGTCACCGATTATTCCGGTGGTATATGCCGGATTCGGCCCCGGGGGCACCGCTGGTCCTGGTTCCCCCACCCGTCGCGTGGGCAGGATCGTGGCACCGCTCGACGGAGGAGGTGCCCCCATGGGGGAGAAGTTCGTGGCCGACCGCTTCGACCTGTCCGCCCGTCAGGAGCACCGGGCCAGGCTGCACGACTGCCTGGCGGCGCTGGCGAGGCTGCTGCGCGAGGAGCGCTTCGACGGGCCGCGTGATCTGATCGGCCTCGAGGTCGAACTGTCCATGGCGGATTCCGGCGGTTCGCCGCGAATGGTGAACGACGAAGTGCTCGCGCGAATGGCCACCAACGATTTCCAGTCGGAGCTCGGACAATTCACCATCGAACTCAATATGCCACCACGTCGACTCTTCGGCAGGGTCTTCGACGATCTGGCCGAAGAGCTGCGCATCGCCATTGGCTATGCCGACCGAATGGCGGGCGAATTCGGCGCGGGCCTCGTGCTCACCGGGGTGCTGCCGACCATCACCCCGGAGGAGGTGGCCCCCGGCAGCCTCTCGCCCGGCGACCGCTACACCCTCCTCAACGACCAGATACTGGCCGCCCGGGGCGAGGCCATCCGCCTCGACATCGCCGGCGCCGAGACCCTGAGCCACTCCTTCGACTCGATCGCCGCCGAGGCCGTCTGCACCTCCGTCCAGTTCCACCTCCAGGTCACCCCGGACCGGTTCGCCGACACCTGGAACGCCGCCCAGGCCACCACCGCCGCGCAGATCGCCGTCGGCGCCAACGCGCCCTTCGTCTTCGGCCACGAGCTCTGGCAGGAGTCCCGCCCCCAGCTCTTCCTCCAGGCCACCGACAGCCGCCCGCCGGAGCTCGCCGCCCAGGGCGTGCGCCCGCGCGCCTGGTTCGGCGAGCGCTGGATCGACTCCGTGCTCGAGCTGTTCGAGGAGAACATCCGGTACTTCCCGGCGCTGCTCCCGCTCCGCGACGACGAGGACCCGCTGGCCGTGCTCGACGCCGGCGGCGTGCCCAGGCTCGGCGAGCTCGCCCTGCACAACGGCACCGTCTACCGCTGGAACCGGCCGGTCTACGCGGTGGTCGACGGCGTGCCGCACCTGCGCGTGGAGAACCGGGTGCTGTCCACCGGGCCCACCGTCACCGACACCGTCGCCAACGCCGCCTTCTACTACGGCCTGGCGCGCGCGCTCGCGGACCAGCGGGAGCCGGTGTGGCGGCGACTGCCGTTCGCCGCCGCCGAGGCGAACTTCCAGGCCGCCTGCCGGCACGGCATCGACGCCGAGTTCACCTGGCCGACGGAGGACGGCGCGGCGCTGGTCAGGCAGCCCGCGCACCGGCTGATAGCCGAGCGGCTGCTGCCGCTCGCCGAACGGGGTCTGGCGGCCGCCGGCGTGGCGGCGCCCGACCGCGACCACTACCTCTCCGTCATTGAGGAGCGGTGCCGGCGTCGGGTCACCGGCGCGGGCTGGCAGACTCGGACCTACCACCAACTGGTGGCCAGTGGAGCTGACCGGTCGACCGCGCTGCGCGAGCTCGTCCGGCGATACTGCGATCTGGCGCGCACGGACGCCCCCGTGCACAGCTGGCCGGCCGGCATCTGACCGGCCGGCGGCGGCCCGGGCCGGCGTCGGCGCCGCCGGACGGGAGGCCAAGTGGCGTTGAAGCCGGACGGCGAGGGGACGGCGTTGCGGGTGTCGTCGACCGGGGCCGGTGCGGGGCTCGGCCGGCGGGTGGCGCGCGACGAGCTGCTGCTGGTGCTCGCGCTCTCGCTCGGTGCCAGCGCGGTGAGCGCGCTGATCAGCTTCACCGGGGTGCTGACCCGTCCCGGCGGCCTCGGCGACCACGCCGCCAACCTCAACTCCTCCCGGGCCCCCGACCGGCCCTGGCTCGACCTCGCCTGGCAACTGTTCGGCATCGCCACCGCGCTGGTGCCGGTGCTGCTCGTGGCCCACTTCCTTTCCCAGGAGAGGGGCCTTTCCCAGGAGCCCGCCCTCGCCCGCGAGGGCGGGCTCCGGCCGGGCGCCGGCGGCCTGCGCGTTATCGGCTTCGACGCCGCCCGGCCGCGCTTCGACCTGGCCTGGGGGGCCGTGGTGGCCGCCGGCATCGGCGGCTCGGGGCTGATGCTCTACCTCGGCGCGCACGCGGCCGGTGCCAGCCTCACGGTCGTCCCCGAGTCGCTGCCCGAGGTCTGGTGGAAGTTCCCGGTGCTGATCCTGTCCGCGATCCAGAACTCCGTCGTGGAGGAGGTGATCGTGGTGGGCTTCCTGCTGCTGCGGCTCGAGCGGCTCGGCTGGTCGCCGACCGGGGCCCTGGTCGGCAGCGCCGTGCTGCGCGGCACCTACCACCTCTACCAGGGCATCGGCGGCTTCTTCGGCAACGTGGCGATGGGCGTGATCTTCGTCTGGCTGTACCGGCGGTGGGGGCGGGTGATGCCGCTTGTGGTGGCCCACGCGCTGATCGACATCGTGGCCTTCGTCGGCTACGCGCTGCTCGCCGGCCGGGTGGACTGGCTGCCCACGGCGTAGCCGGGCCCGCCGGGCCCGGCCACGCCGCGCGCCACGGCTACTCCGCCGGGCCGCTGCCACTGGCCAGCGGCAGCGCCTCGATCCGGCCGGCACCGCAGACCTGGCCGAGCTCCCAGTCGGCCGGGGTGGCCGACTCCTGGTCCGGCGGGATCACCTCGAGCGTGCTGGGGTCGGGGCCGCAGCTGCCGTCCGCCGGGTCCTCGTCGCCGGCCACCACCGTCCAGTGCAGCTGCGCCCAGGCGCTGGCGCCGGGCTCGATGGTCAGCTGGGCCGGCTCCCGCGAGTCGTCCCTGACCGTGGTGGTGGGGATCGTGTCGCCCTCGCCGGTCTCAAGCGAGAGTCCCGGCCAACCCTGCGTGCGGCAGGCGGCGTCCGAGGTGTTGGTCAGCACCAGGGCCGCGTAGCGCTGGCCCGCGGCCGCGTTGAGCGGGCTCAGGGACGCGGCCAGCGAGTCGGTGGCGCACCAGCCGGGCTGGGCCGCCCGCACCGAACCCTCGTCGTCGGACGAGCCGGACCCCGGCTCCGCCTCCGGCTGCTCATCGCCCGCGCCCGACTCGGACTCGGTGTCTGAGTCGGTGCCCGGGTCGGAATCGGAGCCGGGTTCGGAGTCCGGCAGGGTTCGGGCCTCGTCGCCGCCCGGCGAGCTCTCGCCCGCCGGGGAGTCGGCGGCCGCGTTGCCGTCCTGTGCCGTGTCGTTGGACCCGCCGCAAGCGGCGAGGGCGAGTACGCCGAGGGTGATGACTGCTGCCGTGCGGAGCGGACGAATGGCCACGATCGCCTCCGAATGTGGGGAGTTCGGCCGGATGTGGGGGGTAGGCGCCGGGTGGGCGCCGCGCGGGCTTGGACGCCCGCACGACGAGCCAGGTTCCCGTCCGCCGTCTTCCCTATACCCTGCCGGGGCTCAGCGCCCGGTGAGGCGCGCCAGATAGGCCGGCGCGGTGCCCTCTCCCGCCGGCTCCGGCGGCCCATACGCGGTGCGTGCGGGGAGCACCCCGCTCCAGTGGGGCAGGTCGAGGTCGTCGGGGTCCTCGTTGGGGCCGCCGGTGCGCACCTTGACCGACACCTCGGCCAGCTCGAGCTCGAGCAGCGCGGTGGCGGCCAGCTCCCTGGCGTCGGCCGGCCGGCAGTCCGCGGCCCGGCCCGGTACCACCTGGTCGACGACCGCGTCCAGCACCCGGCGCTTCACGGCCTCGTCGGTCACCGGCCTGGCCAGGCCGTGGACCACCACCGAACGGTAGTTGACGGAGTGGTGGAAGGCCGACTTGGCGAGCACCAGGCCGTCCACATGGGTCACGGTCAGGCAGACCGGCAGGCCCTCGGGGGTCCCGGCCGCGGACCGCACCGGCCGGGAACCGGTCGACCCGTGCACGTAGAGCCGCTCGCCGATCCGCGCGTACAGGGTGGGCAGCACCACGGGCGCGCCGTCCCTGACGAAGCCCAGGTGGCACAGGTAGCCGTCGTCCAGGACGCGGTGCACCAACTCCCGGTCGTAGGTCACCCGGTCGCGGGCCCGGGTCGGGGTGGTGCGCGGGGTCTGCGGATAGGTGGGGGCGCTGTCGATGGCCGCCACGGTGCCTCCTCGGTCGCGTGCGTCGGCTTGCGAAGCCGTATGCATTAGTGCAAAATGTTCTGTGTGCTAGGAGATTATCGGATCGAGGGGCGGCGCGCTGCCGAGATTTCCGCCAGCGTCGAGCGCGGGGTCAGCAGCGGCGACCTGGTCCCCGGCCAGCCGCTGCCCTCGCTGCGCGAGCTGGCCGACCAGCTGGGGGTCAACCCGAACACGGTGGCCGCCGCCTACCGCACCCTGCGGGACCGCGGCGTGGTGGAGACCGCAGGCCGCCGCGGCACCCGGGTGCGGGCCCGCCCGGCCAGCTCCCCGCGCGACGCCATCGCCGTCGAGGTGCCCCCCGGCGTCCGCGACCTCTCTCAGGGCAACCCGGACCCGGCGCTGCTGCCGCCCCTGGGCCCCGCCCTGGCGGCGGCCGCCGAGCGCGCCGCACGCTCGCCCATGCTCTACGGCGGCCCGCCGGTCGCCGCCGAGCTGGCCCGCCTCGCCCGGGCCGACCTCGACCGCGACGGCGTTCCCGCCGGGCCGCTCACCGTCACCTCCGGCGCGCTCGACGCCGTCGAGCGCGTCCTGACCGCCTGGCTGCGGCCCGGTGACGCGGTCGCCGTCGAGGACCCGGGCTGGGGCAGCCTGCTCGACCTGGTCGCGGCGCTCGGCCTGCGGCCGGTGCCCGTCCCGGTGGACGACGAGGGTCCGCTCACCGGCGCGGTCGGCCGCGCCTTGCGCGGCGGGGCCCGCGCGGTCGTCGTCACCGCCCGCGCCCAGAACCCGACGGGCGCCGCCGTCTCCGCGTCCCGCGCCGCCGAGTTGCGCGCCGAGTTCGCCGCCCACCCCGAAGCGCTGCTCGTCGAGGACGACCACGGCCACGGCATCGTCGGCCTGCCCTACCACTCCCTGGCCGGCGGCAGCACCCGCTGGGCCCTGATCCGCTCCCACGCCAAGGGGCTCGGGCCCGACCTGCGGCTCGCCGTCTGCACCGGGGACCCGGTCACCATCGACCGGGTGCAGGGCCGGCTGCGGCTCGGCCCCGGTTGGGTCAGCCACCTGCTGCAGGACGCGGTCGCCGAGCTGTGGCGCAGCCGGGGCGACGCCGTCGCCGCGTCGGCCCGCCGCTACGACGAGCGCCGCGCCGCCCTGCTGCGCGCCCTCGCCGACCGCGGCGTCGCCGCCCACGGCCGCAGCGGGCTCAACGTCTGGGTCCCGGTGCCCGACGAGACGGCGGCCATCACCCGGCTGCTGCGTGCCGGTTGGGCCGCGGCGCCGGGCGCCAGGTTCCGGATCGCCGCCCCGCCCGGGCTGCGGCTGACCGTCTCCCCGCTGGCCGACACCGACGTGGAGCCGCTGGCCGCCGCGGTCGCCGCCGCGGTCCGCCCCCCGGCCGTCCGGCGCTACGACTAGCTCCGGATAGCCTGGGGCGGTGCTCCGCGAAACCTGTGCCATCCGCTATGTGACCCCCCTCAGGGAGGGGGGTTCGCTGCCCGGGATCGTCGAGGCGGACGACCTCGGCACCTATGTGATGAAGTTCACCGGCGCCGGTCAGGGGCCCAAGTCCCTGGTCGCGGAGGTGATCTGCGGGGAGCTCGCCCGCCGCATCGGGCTGCGGGTGCCCGAGCTGGTCAGGATGCGCCTCGACCCGGTCATCGGGCGCGCCGAGCCCGACCAGGAGGTGCAGGAGCTGCTGAAGGCCAGCGGCGGGCTCAACCTCGGCATGGACTACCTGCCGGGCTCCATCGGCTTCGACCCGCTCGCCTACCGGGTGGACGCCGCGCAGGCGGGCCGGATCATCTGGTTCGACGCCCTGGTCAACAACGTCGACCGCTCCTGGCGCAACCCCAACCTGCTGGTGTGGCACGGCGATCTCTGGCTCATCGACCACGGCGCCGCGCTGATCTGGCACCACAACTGGCCGACCGCGGCCGCCTTCGCCGGCCGTGGCTACGACGCCTCCGACCACGCGCTCGCCCCCTTCGGTCCCGACGTGGCCGCGGCCGCCGCCGAGTTGGCCCCGCGGGTCACCCCCGAGCTGCTCGCCGAGGTGCTGGCCCAGGTCCCCGACGAGTGGCTGGCCGGCGAGCCGGGCCTCGCCACCCCGGCCGAGCTGCGCACCGCCTACGCCGGCATCCTGGTCGAGCGCGCCGCCACCATCGGCGAGCGCGTCACGGTCGGCGCTCCAACCCCCGACCGCCCGTCCCAGGCCCCCGGTTGGCTCACCGGCCGCCCCGACCAGCCGAGCGGAGCCGCCCGATGAGCGCGCCACACGAGGGACGTGAGGTCTTCGAGTACGCCCTGCTGCGCGTCGTGCCCCGGATGGAGCGCGGCGAGACGATGAACGCGGGCGTCGTCCTCTACTGCCGGGCCGCCTCCTTCCTGGCCGCCCGGGTCCACCTCGACACCGACCGGTTGCGCGCCCTCGACCCCGGCGCAGACGTGGCCGGCGTGCGGGCCGCGCTGTGCGCCGCCGAGCGTGTCTGCCACGGAGGCCCGGGCGCCGGCCAGGCCGCCGGCGAGGACCCGGGCCGCCGCTTCCGCTGGCTGATCGCCCCGCGCAGCACGGTCGTCCAGCCGGGCCCCGTGCACTCGGGGCTCACCGTCGACCCGTCGGCCGAGCTCGACCGGCTGCTCGACGTGCTGGTCCGTTGACAGTCGGTTCCGCCCCTTCTACCGTCGCCCGTGCGCCCGTTACCAATGAGTAGCACCCGGTAGCCCACTCGACGGCGAGGAGAAAGCCAGCATGTCCACCACCGAGCAGCGCGTCGCCATCGTCACCGGGGCGGCCCGAGGCATCGGCGCCGCCACCGCCGTCCGGCTCGCCGCCGAGGGCCGGGCCGTCGCCGTGCTCGACCTCGCCGAGGAGAACTGCGCCGACACCGTCGCCGAGATCACCGCAGCCGGCGGGCGCGCGCTGGCCGTCGGCTGCGACGTCGCCGAGGCCGAGGCGGTGGAGCGCGCCGTGGCCCGGGTCGCCGAGGAACTCGGCCCGCCGGTGATCCTGGTCAACAACGCCGGGGTGCTCCGCGACAACCTGCTGTTCAAGATGAGCGAGGCGGACTGGGACACCGTGATGAGCGTCCACCTGCGCGGTGCCTTCCTCATGTCCAGGGCCTGCCAGAAGCACATGGTGGACGCCGGCTTCGGCCGCGTCGTCAGCCTGTCGTCGAGCTCCGCGCAGGGCAACCGGGGGCAGGCCAACTACTCGGCGGCCAAGGCCGGTCTGCAGGGCTTCACCAAGACCCTCGCCATCGAACTCGGTAAGTTCGGCGTCACCGCCAACGCCGTCGCCCCCGGGTTCATCGTCACCGACATGACGGCCGCCACCGCCGCCCGGGTGGGCATGTCCTTCGAGGACTTCCAGCGGGCCGCCGCCGAGTCGATTCCGGTGCGGCGCGTCGGCCGCCCCGAGGACGTGGCCGGCGCCATCGCCTATCTCACCGGCGACGCGGCCGGCTTCGTGTCCGGGCAGGTCATCTACGTCGCCGGCGGTCCGCTGGACTGAGATGCCCGCTGTCAGTGGCTGCCGGTACGTTTTCCGGCGACAACTGATCGCGAACCCTCGGAGGTTGACGACGTGACCGGTATGCTGCCCGAGTCCTGGCAGGGCGTTCTCGGCGAGGAGCTCGACAAGCCCTACTTCAAGGAGCTCACCGAGTTCGTCGAGGAGGAGCGGGCCAGGGGGCCGGTGTACCCGCCGCGCGACGAGGTGTTCGCGGCCCTGGCCGCCACCCCATTCGACCGGGTCAAGGTCCTGATCCTCGGCCAGGACCCGTACCACGGCGCCGGCCAGGGCCACGGTCTCTGCTTCTCGGTGCGCCCCGGCGTCCGCGTCCCGCCCTCCCTGCGGAACATCTACAAGGAGCTGCACGCCGAGCTCGGGCTCCCCATCCCGGACAACGGCTACCTGATGCCCTGGGCCGAGCAGGGCGTGCTCCTGTTGAACGCGGTGCTCACCGTCCGCGAGGCCGAGCCCAACTCCCACAAGGGGCGCGGCTGGGAGCAGTTCACCGACGCCGTGATCCGCGCAGTGGCGGCCCGCCGGGACCCGGCGGTGTTCGTGCTGTGGGGCGCGTACGCCCGCAAGAAGCTGCCGCTGATCGACACCGAGCGGCACGCCGTGGTGGAGGGCGCGCACCCCTCGCCGCTGTCCGCCAAGAAGTTCTTCGGCTCGAAGCCCTTCACCCAGATCGACGCGGCCATCGCCGCCCAGGGGCACGAGCCGATCGACTGGCGGATCCCCGACCTCGGGAAGTGAGCGCGGGGGCGCGCCCCCGCGCTCAGGCCAGCTCGTGGTCGAAGGTGTAGGGCACGGCCGTCGTGCCGTGCAGGTAGGTGAAGCCGCCCGTGCCTCGCAGCCCCGCGAGCTCGCTGGTGCCGGAGTCCTCCAGCACCTCGAACGAGCAGTGCACGCTGCCGTCCTGGTCGAAGGTGCCCCACTCCCGGAGCGTGAACGTGCCGGAGCGCCCGGCCACCGTGCCCTCGCACCGCTCGTATCCGGTGAACGAGCCGGTGCCGTCGGCCGCGTAGGAGATGGCGTACACGCAGTCCGTGGCCGCCGCCTCGATGCCGCCGGAGAACGTGTTGACGACGGTCGCCGTGGCCAGCCGGGCCTCGCCCTCCGCGCCGGCCACGACGCTCTCCTGCCAGTCCTTGTAGGTGAAGCTGCCGGTGGTGTGCGTGGTGGTGGTGCCGGTCATGACGTGCTCCTCGATGGGCGTGGTGCGTTGACGTAGCCACCCTGGCCGCCATACCTGACATCTTCTGTCAGGTACGGCGGCACAATGGGAGGCGTGCGCGCCGACCGACTCCTGACGACCCTGCTCCTGCTGCAGAACCGCGGCCGGCTCACCGCGCCGCAGCTCGCCGCCGAGCTGGAGGTGTCGATCCGCACCGTCTACCGCGACATCGAGGCGCTCTCCGCCTCCGGCGTCCCGGTCTACGCCGAGCGCGGCCCGGCCGGCGGCTTCCGGCTGCTTGACGGCTACCGCACCCGGCTCACCGGCCTCACCGGCGAGGAGGCCGACTCGCTCGCGCTCGCCGGCATGCCGGCCGCCGCCGCCGAACTCGGCCTGGGCGCCGACCTGGCCACCGCCCGGCTCAAGCTGGCCGCCGCGCTCCCCGCCGAGCTCGGCGAGCGCGCCCGGCGCGTCCAGGAGCGCTTCCACCTGGACGCCCCCGGCTGGTTCCGCGACGCCGACCCCGTGCCGTTCCTCGCCCAGGTCGCCGCGGCCGTCTGGGACGGCAGGCGGCTGCGGGTCAGGTACCGCCGCTGGCGGGGCGAGGTGGACCGGGACCTCGATCCGCTCGGCCTCGTCCTCAAGGGCGGCATCTGGTACCTGGTCGCCGCCGCCGACCGGACGCCGCGCACCTACCGGGTCTCCCGGCTGCTCGCCGTCGAGCCCCTCGACCGGCCGGCCGAGCGGCCAGCCGACTTCGACCTGGCTGACTACTGGGCCGGCTCCGCCCGCGCCCTGGAGGCCGCCCGCTACCAGGGCGAGGCCCGGCTGCGCGTCTCACCACGCGGCCGCCGCCTGATGCCGATGATGTTCGGCGCCGCCGGCGCGCGTGCCGTCCGGGAGGCCGCGCCGGCCGACCAGGACGGCTGGGCCGAGCTGACCCTGCCCGTGGAGAACACGCCGGTCGCCGTCACCGACCTGCTCAGGCTCGGCGCGGAGGCCGAGGTGCTCGGCCCGCCCGAACTGCGCGCCGCCCTCGCCGCCACCGTCCGTGAACTGGCCGACCGCTACCGCTGACCGGCCCGCCGGCGCACGAAGCGTAAGCTGCCCGTCCACGGCGGCGATCCCGACCGCGGGCAGCCGCGCACCACCCGCGACACCCACACCACCAGGGGGACATGCGTGAAGGTCGGCGTGATCGGTCTCGGCGACATCGCCCACAAGGCGTACCTGCCCGTGATCACCACCCAGCCCGGGGTCCGGCCGCTGCTCCACACCCGCAGCCCCGCCACCCTGGCCCGCACCGCCCGCGTCCACCGCGTCCCAGACGAGCACTGCCACGCCGACCTGGACGCACTGATCGCCGCCCGCCCCGACGCCGCCTTCGTGCACGCTCCCACGCACGCCCACCCGGCGATCGTCAGCCGGCTGCTCACCGCCGGCATACCCACCTATGTCGACAAACCGCTCGCCTCCGAGCTCGGCGCCGCCCAGCGGCTCGCCGAACTGGCCGAGGAGCGCGGGGTCTCCCTGGCCGTCGGCTTCAACCGCCGACACGCCCCCGCCTACGCCCACTGCCTGGAGCACCCCCGCGACCTGATCGTGCTCCAGAAGCACCGCCGCTCGCTGCCCGAGGACCCGCGGCACACCGTCTTCGACGACTTCATCCACGTCGTCGACACCCTGCGCTTCCTGGCGCCAGGACCCGTCGACCGGGTCGGCGTCACGGCCCGGGTGCGCGACGGGCTGCTGCACCACGTGGTGCTCCAGCTCTCCGGCGACGGCTTCACCGCGATCGGTGCCATGAACCGGGTCTCGGGCTCCGCCGAGGAGGTCCTGGAGATCTCCGGGCAGGACAGCAAGCGGGAGGTGCGCAACCTCGCCGAGATCACCGACCACAGGGGCCAGCCGAGCGTCAGGCGCCGCGGCGACTGGGTGCCCGTCGCCCGGCAGCGCGGCATCGAACAGGCCGCCGTCGCCTTCCTCGACGCCGTGCGCGCCGGGCGCACCCTGAGTGCCCGCGACGCGCTGCGCTCCCACGAACTGTGCGAGCGGGTGGTGCGCGCCGCGCTCGGCCAGGACTGAGCCCGGGGCGGTTCACGCGTGGGGGAGCACGTCATCTGTCCGCGTGAGCGCCCGACGGTTCGTCGGCCGGTCCCCGGCACCAGCCGTGCGAGCGGAACCACGCGGCACACCAGTCCGTCCAGCGGGACAGCTCCGGCTGCTCGGGGGCGAGGCCGACGCCGTGCCGGCCGTGCGGGAGCACGTGGAGTTCGACCGGCACCCCGGCCGCCGCGAGGGCCTCGGTGTAGCGCAGCGCGTGCGAGACGTCGACCGACGCGTCGTCGGCCGTGTGCCACAGGAAGACCGGCGGCGTGTCCCGGTCCACCGTCAACTCCCGCGACGCGGCGCGCAGCTCGCCCGGGCCCGCGTCCGGGCCCAACAACGCCTGGAGCGAGCCGAGATGGGGCAGGTGGCTGAAGGAGATCACCGGGTAGCAGAGCACGGCGAGCGCCGGCCGGTCGGCCGGCGTGAGGTCCGGGTCGCTGGCCAGGGAGGCGGCCAGGTGGCCGCCGGCGGAGAAGCCGAGCACCGCCACCCGGTCCGGGTCGATCCTCAGCGCGGTGGCCTCCGCCCGGATGGCGCGCAGCGCCGCGCGGCCGTCCTCGAGGGCCGCCGGGTGCCGGTGCGGCGCGACCCGGTAGCGCAGCACGAACGCGGAGAGCCCGAGCCCGTTCAGCCAGCGGGCCACTGGCTCACCCTCGTGCTCGCCGTGCCGGTGGTAGCCGCCGCCCGGCAGGACGAGCACCGCGGGTGCGGGTTCCCGGGCCGGCGCGGGGGCGGGAAATGCGGTGAGGCGGCCTTCGAGTCCGGAGTCGATCACGGTCGTTCGTCCCTCGGTTTCGTTCGTGGCGCCGGCCGAGTCGGGGCGCCGGAGCGGGTCCTCGGCAGGATAGAACGATTCAACGCCGGTTCGGCGGGCGGTCGGTGCCGGATCAGCCGCGGTGTCCCAGGGCCTGTCGGACGGCTTCCAGGCAGGCCGCGACGGCCGGGTCATCCCGGGTGGTGGTCCTGGTGAGCGCCAGGACGTGCCGCCGCATGGCGGGGACCAGCGGCAGCCAGGCGACACCCGCCTGGTCCGCGGCGACGCCGAGGGGCAGCAGGGCCACGCCGGCTCCGGCCGCGACCAGGGCGGCGAGGATGTGCAGCCCCTCGAACTCCCAGCGCCGCTCGGGGGTCGCGCCGGCGGCGGCCAGCCGCCGGTCGCCCGCGGCCCGCGAGAGCTGCCCGACCGGGGCGCACAGCCAGGTCTCCTGCCGGACTATCGCACGCAGCCGGGCGGCGGTGACCTGCCCCGACCACTCGTCATGGGGCGGAGCGGGGTTCGCCGGGACCGCGAGGACGACGTCCTCGCGGCGCAGTCGGTGGACGGCGAGGCCGGCGCTCTCGGTCGGTGGGCGCTCGGACCAGTCGTCGATGACGGCGAGGTCGTAGCGGCGATCGAGGACGGCCGCCGCGGCCGTGGTCGAGCCCGTCTCGTGCGCGATGACGGTGAGCTCGGGGTGCGCGCGCCGCAGCGCGGCCAACTGGGGGGCGAGCACGGCCGCCAGGCCGGGGATGCAGCTGACGGTCACCCGACCGCCGACCGTGTCGGCGCGGGCGCGCAGGCGGCCCTGGGCGGTCTCCACGGCGGCGAGGATGCCGGCGGCGTGCTCGGCCAACTCGCGCCCGGCGTCGGTCAGGCTCGCGCGCTGGGCGGTGCGCTCGAGCAACGCGACGCCGGCCTCCCGTTCCAGGGCCGCGAGTTGCTGGGAGACCGCCGACGGCGAGTACCCCAGGTCGGCGGCCGTGGCGGCGATGGTGCCGCGGGCGGCGAAGCGGTGCAGAATCTCCAGCCGGCGCAGATCGAGCATCAGTTCTCCTTAAGCCGTCCGCCGGAATTTCGCGCTGTCGCTGATGCTACGCGTCGGGCACGCTGGTCACGGCCCCGGCCCAGGAGCGCGGCATCCACGGCTATCGCCGCCCGCCGGTACGCCCCTCGCAGTACGCCACCCGCAGTACGCCACCCGCAGTACGCCACCCGCAGTACGCCACCCGCAGAACAAGGACGGTTCACCATGACGACGCACTCCGCGACCCTCGCCATCGACGAGGCGGTCACGGCCCGCCGGGACGCCGGGCAGGACGTGCTGCACCTGGGGTTCGGGGAGGCCGGGCTGCCGGTGCCCCCTGGCCTGGCCGAGGTGCTCGCCGACGCCCACGCGCGCAACGGTTACGGCCCGGTCGCCGGCTCACCGCCGGCCCGGGCCGCCGCGGCGGGCTGGTTCACCCGGCGCGGCCTGCCGACCGAGGCCGACCAGATCCTCTTCGCGCCCGGGAGCAAGCCGCTGCTCTTCGCCTTGCTCGCCGCGATCGGCGGCGACGTGGTGCTGCCGCGCCCGGCGTGGGTCTCCTACGCGGCCCAGGCCGCCCTGCTCGGCCGCCGGGTCGTCTCCGTTCCCATCCCGGCCGAGGCCGGAGGCATCCCCGACCCGGAGCGTCTGGAGCGGGACCTCGGGCGAGCGGTCGCGGACGGGGCCCGGCCTGGCGTCCTGGTGCTCACCGTTCCGGACAACCCGACCGGCACCGTCGCCCCGGCCGAGCAGGTCGAGGCGGTCTGCCGGATCGCCGAGCGCCACGGACTCGCCGTGATCAGCGACGAGATCTACGCCGAGCTGAGCCACGACGCCCCGGCGCCGAGCCCGGCCAGGTACCTGGCCGAACGGACCGTCGTCACCACCGGGTTGAGCAAGTCGCTCGCCCTGGGCGGCTGGCGGATCGGCTTCTCCCGCCTGCCCGCCGGTCGTTGGGGGCGACGACTGCGGCAGGAGTTGACGGGAGTGGCCAGCGAGATCTGGTCCAGCCTGGCGGCGCCCATGCAGGCCGTCGCCGCCCACGCCCTGGACGACCCCCCGGAGATCACCGCCCACATCGCCGCCGCCCGTCGCCTGCACGCCCGCGTCGCCCACGAGGCGCACGTCCAACTCCTGCTGGCGGGAGCCCACTGCCGCCGACCCCAGGCCGGCTTCTACCTCTACCCCGACTTCGCTCCCCTCCGGGAGGCCCTGCGCGCCCGGGGGATCGACGGCGGCGGCGAGCTGGCCACCGCCCTGCTCGACCGGCACGGTGTCGCCACCCTCCCCGGCAGCGCGTTCGGCGAACCGAGCACCGCCCTGACCCTCAGGATCGCCACCAGCCTCCTGTACGGCGCCACCCGGGACCAACGCCAGGCGGCGCTGGCCGCGGCGGAACCGGAGACCCTGCCCTGGATCGCCCCGGCCCTCACGCGCCTCGGCGAGGCTTTCGAGGCCCTCCGCTGACCCGGCCGCCGGTTCCCGCGGTTCGGGAGGGAGAGGCCAGCTCCGCCGGCCCAGTCCTGGCGGTCGCGAGGCCGGTGGTGGTGAAGGCGGCCAGCAGGTCGTCGCGGCCCTCGGTGAAGTGGGCCCAGCTGTCGTGGTGCGCGGGGCCCACGCGGCGGGCGCCGAGGATCCGGGCGGCCTCGGCGGCCCGGTCGCTGTCCAGGATGAGCGGTTGGTTGTCGAAGCGGTCGGCGATCTCGCGCACCGCGTCGAGTGAGCGTTGTCGCCGCTGACGTAGCCGGTGGGCATGCCCTCGCCGGTCAGTACGAAGCCGACGACCTGGCCGCTGACCGGCTTGGCCTCGTCTCGCGAGCCGGGGCCGTGGATCGCCGGGACACCGGTCACGGTGACCGTGCCGCCATCGGGACGGTCAAGGATGATGGACTCCCAGTCCGCCAGGCCCTGACTCGCTCCCCCGAGCGCTCGGCCAGGCGTCCGCCGCCGGGCGTGGTCAGGGTGCGGAGGCCGTCGGCGAGCAGACTTCGGCCGGAGGTGTCGGGGCTGTCGGCGTGCTCGTCGGCCGCGGGAAGGGAGGACACGGGCCACCTCACGGAGAGATGTCGTTGGACCGTGTGGTGACGACAGCGCGATCTCGCTGCCCGGCGGGCCCACCGTCGATCTCCTGGGCACCCCCGCGCGGGCGAACCAGTGGCTGTCGGAACACGGCCTCGCTCCGGTCGATGCAGGGCTGCGGGAGATGTGCGCGTCGCAACTGCGGTCGCCGCGCGAACGGATCAGGTCGCTGTTCGCCTCCCGCGTCGCGGGGCTGCCCGCCCTCACCGCCTGCGGTTCCGCTCCCCGCAACCGCTACCTGCTCCGCCACGGCAGCCGCCACTGGTGCTCCACCCGCTGCGGCGAGCGGGCCCGCGCCCTGCCGGCAGGGCGACGCGCTACGCGAAGGACGTGGCGCTCGCTGCCAAGCCCCGTCGATGGCGCGCGGGCAGACTGCTGTTGCCGTGGACCGGTCAGGACTCGGCAGTCGGCAGAGGTGTTCATGGGAGAGGCAACGATGAGGATGCGTCAGCGCTCTGCCCGCAACGGCTTCCGCGGTGCTGGCCGCGGGGGGCGTGGTAGCGATCACCTCGCCGGCCCAGGCCGGGACCGCGCAGGTCCGGGCGGGTCAGGGGACGGTGGCGGGCGCCCAAGAGGTCTCGATCTCGGCGCCCTGCGGTTACAGCGGGAGTCACCCGGTGCTCTCGTACGGCTCCAGCGGCTCCGCCGTGGCGCACGCGCAGTGTCTGCTGCGCATGTGGGCTGGGGGATAGCCCAGGACGGGATCCTCGGGCCCAACACCCGGGACGCCGTGATGGCGGCCCAGTACGCCTGCGGCATCGGCGTCGACGGCATCGTCGGCCCGAACACGTGGCGGTGTCTGCACCCCCGACGAGGCGCCCAACCCCGCATGAGGTCACCGGGGCGAGCGCGTACCCGCGGGCCCGAGAAGGTGATCGAGGACGAGTACCCGTGCCCGCCGGGGTGGGTCGCGGCGCGGCCACCGTGGCCGCGCCGCGGAACCCCGGGGGCAGCGATGGTCCGCGCGGCACGGCACGGTCAGCGACCCGCGCCCCCCGCACACGACGCCGGTCCCGCGTCGCTCCGCCCGCGGCCGTGGCCGCCACGGCCGCGACGAGCCTGCCGAAGGAGCGGCGGTTGACCGGATGGCTGCTCGTGGACATCCTTGTCCTCGACTTTCTTGCGCAGAATGTCCCGTACCCGCATTCTGGTCCAACTGGTAGGACCAGTTGGACCGCAGGCGTCGGGCGACTTGACCAGCCCCGGAAGACCAGGTCCCGCCGACCGGTGGTGGGCGATCGGCCGGTGCCGGCTAGCCGTGGTCGTGTGACTGCCGCAACAGGGTCTCGATGTGCTGCCGTGCCATGACGTCCAGGCCGAGGTCGAGGTCCGCGCCGTAGGTCCGCAACCCGAGCGTGAGGTGCTCACGCATCCGCGACCTGGCCAGCTCGACGTCGCGGGCCTCGATCGCCTCGAGGATCTCCGGGTGGTGCGGCACGCCCGGCTCGCCGATCGACGGGTCGGAGTTCGAGCGGAGCATCATCTCGAACATCATTCCGCCGATCGACGACAGCATGATCCGCAGCACCGGGTTGCCGCTGGCCGCCGCGATCGCGTCGTGGAGGTCGAGGTCCGCACGGGCCTTGTGCACGACGTCGGTCGCCCTCAGCAGCACCTCGTTGGCCCGGCGCATCACGTCGAGGTCCGACTCGTCGGCCCGCTCCGTGGCGAGCCCCACGATCTCGACCTCCAGCGGGATGCGGGCCTCGATCAGGTGCCGCACGGTGGGACGGCCCGCCCGGTACAGGGCGTCGTAACTCCGGGCCTGCCCCGGCGACTGCTCGCTGACGAACGAGCCCCGGCCCGGCGCCACCTCGATCAGGTGCTGGGCCTCCAGACGTCGCAGCGCCTCGCGGACCACGTTCCGGCTGGCGCCGAACCGCTCGGCCAGCTCACGCTCCGAGGGCAGCTTGTCCCCGACGGCGATCTCGCCCGACCGGATGTCGTGCTCCAACTGGCGCGCCACGCGCTCCGTCAGCAGCCCTCGCTGCGAGGAGGGCGCGGCACGACCCGATGGTGAGGTGGGCGGGGCGGGCATGCCAAGGAGCTAACAGCAGGCCGGGAAGCCGCCCCCACCGCGGGCGCGGGCGCCAGACGCCGGCGCCGAGGTCTTACCCCCGGACGTCGTCGATCGTCGTCGCCGGGAAGTGCGTGGTCCGCGCGGCCGCGGAGTCCGAGCCGGCGGCGGGCCGGCCGGAGCCGTTGAAGCCGCCGAAGGGCATCCCCGCCGACGTGGGCCTCACCGTCGGGATCGCCCCCTCGGCGGCCGTGCCCGCGGTCTCGACCGAGAACACGGCTGGCCCGGCCAGCGCGGTCACCAGCGCCGCGCCCGCCGTCACCAGGCCCCTCGCCCAGCGACATGGGGCAGCAGCGGGACCGCCGCGAGCAGGCGCGGGCCGAACGGGCATCGGGCCGGGGGACGCTGTAGGAGGGCGTCGCCGTCATGGCCGGCATCGCAGTGAGCGCGCTGTGCGGCGACGCCGCCGGTCGTGTCCGGTCAGGAGCTCCGGCCGGCGGCCTCGGACTCGGCGTCCCGGCAGGTCGGATGTCCCCAGCCCTGCGCGTTCCTGGCGATCGGCTCGCTGGCCGCGTACGGCCGGCCGCAGCGGCAGCGGCCGGGGAACTTCGCGCTGATCACGCCCTTCGGCGCCCGGCGGCCCGCCGGCTGCCCCGCCTTCGACGCCTTGGCGGCCTTGGGCGGCTTCGCCGCCCTGGTCGCCGGCGGCGGGTCAGCGGAGCCCTGGGCGCTGCCGGCGGCGAGCTGGCTGGCGGCGGCCTGGCTGGCGGCGCGGTCGGCGAAGTCGTTGAGCCGGTCACCGTCCACCTGGTGCGCCGCCACGTACACGAACTCCACCGCGCGGTCCGCGAGCAGCCGGTCGATCCCCTCGACCAGGTCCCGGTTGGCCACCGGCGTGCCGGACGCCGTCTTCCACCCCTTCTTCTTCCAGCCGGGCAACCAGGTGGTGACGGCCTTCATCGCGTACTGCGAGTCCATCCGCACCTCCATCGGCACGGCCGGGTCCGTCGCCTCCAGCAGGTGGCGCAGCGCGGACAGCTCCGCGACGTTGTTCGTCGCCGTGCCCAGCGGGCCGGCCGCCCAGCGCGCCGGGGCGCCGTCGGCGTCCGCGATGACCCAGGCCCAGGCGGCCTGCCCGGGATTGCCCTTCGACGCCCCGTCGCAGGCGGCGATGATCCGTTCCGTCATGCCCCCGATGATGCCAGTGGTCGGCGGGCCGCCCTGACGCGAGCCGTTGAGACCACCGAGACCCGGCCCGTCGCGGGCCCGGCGCCTACCGACCGAGCCGGGCCGCGAGGTCCGCCGCCGCCTCGCGCACCAGCCGGCCCCAGCGCGCCTCCGACTCCTCCGTCAGGCGGCTCATCGGCACGTTCACGCTGAGGCTGGCGATCGGCTTCCCGGGGCCCGCGAGCACGGCGGCGGCGACCGAACCGACGTCGATACGCCACTCCCCATGGTTGACGGCGAAGCCCCGTTCCCTGATCCCGGCCAGCTCCGCGAGCAACTGGTCAGGATCGGTGATCGTGTGCTCCGTGTAGCGCGGCAGCTCGTCCGCGAACAGGCGGCCCAGCCGCTCCTCGCCGCCGTTGGCGAGGACGGCCTTGCCGTTGGCGGAGGCGTGCAGGGGCAGCGCGTGCCCGAGCGCCATGCTGATGCGCAGCGGGTTGGTGGTCTCGAGCCGCTCGATGAGGACGACCCGGTCCTCCTCGGGAACCGTGAGGTGGATGGTCTCCTCCGTGCGCTGGCGCAGCTCCTCCATGAGCGGCACGGCCGCGTCGCGCAGGCCGAGGTCGCCGCTGGCGCGCCCGCCGACCGCCAGCGCCTTGGTGGTCATCACCCACCGCCTGACCTCGCCTGACGCCGGGCGGATCCAGCCCGCCGTGTGGAGCGTGACCAACGCGCGCTGCACCGAGCTCTTGGGCATGTCGAGCACGCGCGCCAACTCGCCGACTCCGATCGGCTGCCGGGTGGCGACCTCTTCCAGGACTCGAAGGGCGTTCAGGACATTGCGCACTGCCTTGACTCCTCGATCGTCGATCCCTCACCTCACCGCGCTCTGAACGGCACAGCGTACCGCCTCACGGCACAGTTAAAGGGGGTTGGGTGTAGTGACCGCTCACAGCGGACGGCATTTCCTGGGGATCCCCGGGCCGACCAACGTTCCCGACCGGGTGTTGCGGGCCATGGCGCGACCCACCATCGACCACCGAGGACCGGACTTCGCCGAACTCGCAACGACCTGCTCCGGCGGCTCGGGCCGGTGTTCGGCACCGGCGGACCCGTCGTCGTCTACCCCTCGTCGGGCACCGGGGCCTGGGAGGCGGCGCTCGTCAACACCCTCTCGCCCGGCGATCGCGTACTCGCCTTCGAGACCGGCCACTTCGCGACCCTGTGGCGCGAGATGGCGGAGGGACTCGGACCGGTCGTCGACTTCGTCTCCGGGGACTGGCGGCGCGGCGTCGACCCGGCGGCCGTCGCCGAGCGGCTCGGCGCGGACGAGGAGCACGCCATCGCCGCGGTGCTGGTCGTCCACGACGAGACCTCGACCGGGGTCACCAGCCGCGTGCCGGAGATCCGGGCCGCCATCGATGAGGCGGAGCACCCCGCGCTGTTGCTGGTCGACGCGATCTCCTCGCTGGCCTCCATCGACTACCGGCACGACGAGTGGGGCGTGGACGTCACGGTCGGCTGCTCGCAGAAGGGCCTGATGCTGCCGCCCGACCTGGGGTTCAACGCCGTCAGCGAGAAGGCGCTCGCGGCCGCGGACCGGGCGCGGCTGCCGCGCTCGTACTGGGACTGGGCGCCCATCCTGAAGGCCAACGAGCGCGGCTACTACCCGTACACCCCGCCCACCAACCTGCTCCACGGGCTACGCGAGGCGCTGCTCCTGCTCGAAGCGGAGGGGCTGCCCGCGGTCTTCGCGCGGCACGACCGCCACGCCGAGGCGACCAGGGCCGCGGTCCGGGGCTGGGGCCTCGAGGTGCTGTGCGCCGACGAACACGCGCACTCGAGCTCGCTGACGGCCGTGCTGCTCACCGACGACCACGACGCGGACGCGGTTCGCCGGACCGTCCTCGACCGCTTCGACATGTCGCTCGGCACCGGCCTCGGCAGGCTCGCCCGCCGGATGTTCCGGATCGGCCACCTCGGCGACCTCAACGACCTGACGTTGGCCGGCACCCTCGCCGGCGTCCAGATGGGCCTCCAACTGGCCGGCGTGGCCGTCGACCCCACCGGCCTCCAGGCCGCCCTCGAGGTCCTGCGCGCCCCGCACGACGACCGAGACGAGGAGTCGCGATGACCGTCCCCCCGACCGGCGCCCCCACCACGCCTTCCACCACGCCTGTC
>NZ_SMKC01000270.1 GCF_004348315.1 Streptomyces sp. 8K308
GGGACGGGGACGGCAGGGCGGTCCAGGCGCCGCCGGCCTCGTGGGACTCCTCGACCGCGGCCAGCACCCGCTGCACCCGCAGGCCGTCCTCGAAGGACGGCGCCGGGTCGGTGCCGTCGGCGATGGCCGTCAGCAGGTCGAAGGCCTGGTGGGCGAAGGCGTGTTCGTAGCCGAGGCCGTGCCCGGGCGGCCACCAGGCCTCGATGTAGGGGTGGGTGGGTTCGGTGACCAGGATCCGGGTGAAGCCCTGGACGTTCTGGTCGGCGGTGGCGTCGTGGAAGTGGAGGACGTTGAGCTCCTCCAGGTCGAACGCCAGGCTGCCGCGGTCGCCGTTGAGCTCGATCCGCAGCGCGTTCTTGCGCCCGGTGGCGTACCTGGTGGCCTCGAAGCTGGCGAGGGCGCCGCCGGCGAGGCGGCCGAAGAAGACGGCCGCGTCGTCGACGGTGACCTCGCCCGTGCCCTCGCCGTCCGGCAGCGGGCGCTCGCGCACGAAGGTGTCGGTGACGGCGCTGACCCCGGTGACCGGCTCGCCGGTGACGTACTGCGCCAGGTCGACGGCGTGCGCGCCGATGTCGCCGAGCGCGCCCGAGCCGGCCCGCTCCTTGGACATCCGCCAGGTGTACGGCACCGACGGGTCGGTCAGCCAGTCCTGGAGGTAGCGGGCCCGCACGTGCCGCAGCCGGCCGAGCCGGCCCTCGGCCACCAGTTGGCGGGCCAGGGTGAGGGCCGGGACCCGGCGGTAGGTGAACCCGAGCATCGACCGCACCCCGCGCTCCCGCGCCTTGGCCGCCGCCTCCACCATGGCCTCGGCCTCGGCGACGGTGTTGGCCAGTGGCTTCTCGCACAGCACGTGCTTGCCGGCCTCCAGGGCGGCGATGGCGATCTCGGCGTGCGTGTCGCCCGGGGTGCAGACGTCGACGAGGTGCACGTCGTCCCGCGCCACCAGCGCCCGCCAGTCGGTCTCCACCACCGGCCAGTCGAACCGGTCGGCCAGTTCGCCGGCCGCCTCCCGGTTCCGGCCGCCGAGCGCGGCGAGCCGGGGGCGCAGCGGCGGGGAGAAGAAGCTTCTGGCGTTGCGCCAGCCCTGGGAGTGGGCCATGCCCATGAAGCCGTAGCCGACCATGCCGATACCGAGCGTGTCGCCGGCGTCCTGTGGGCCGGTGCGTGGGCGGTTGTTCGAGCTGCTGAGCGTGCTCATGCGACCTCCGTGGTCGAGGGGTGGGGACCTCCGGCTTTCCCTTGGGCCATGCCTACGGCCGTCAGGACTCGAAGCCCATCGGGAGGTACTCCTCGACGTTCTCGGCGGTCACGACGGGGGCGTCGAGCACGATGCGGCGCGGCACCTCGACCTGCACCAGGTCGGACAGGCCGCGGTCCTGGGCGATCAGCCGGGCGAGCTTGATGCCGTCACCGGCCTGGGTGGCCGGGTAGATGACGGTGGCCTCCATCTCGCCGCTCTGAATCCAGCGCATGGCGTTGGCCGAGCCGGCGCCGCCGATGAAGAAGAACTCGTCGCGGCCGGCGTTGTCGAAGGCGGCCTTGACGCCCACGCCCTGGTCGTCGTCGTGGTTCCAGATGATGTCGATCTCGCTCGCCGCCTGGAGCAGGTTGGAGGCGGCCTCCTCGCCCGACTCGACGGTGAACTCGGCGGCGACCCGGTTGTCGACGTTCTGCCCGCAGACCTCGAGCGCGTCCGCGAAGCCCTGGGAGCGCTCCTGGGTGAGCGGCAGCGAGTCGATGCCCGCGATCTCGGCGATGACGGCGTCGTCGCCCAGGTTGTTCTCCTCGACCAGCCGGCAGGCGTACTCGCCGGCGGAGACGCCCATGCCGTAGTTGTCGCCGAGGATGGTGGTGCGGGCGGCGGCGTCGTCGGAGAACTCGCGGTCCACGTTGACCACCGGTATGCCGGCCTCCATGGCCTGCGTGGCCACCTGGGTGAGCGCGGCGCCGTCGGTGGGCAGCAGCACGATGGCGTCGACGCCGTCGTTGATGAAGGTCTCGATGTGGCTGATCTGGGTGCTCGGGTCGTTGGTGCCCTCGGCCATCCGCAGCTCGACGTCGGAGTACTGCTCGGCGGTCTGCTCCGCGAAGCTGTTGATGGCCGCCAGCCAACCGTGGTCGGCCTGGGGCCCGGAGAAGCCGATCACGACGTTCTCGCCGGGTTCGTCGTTGGAGCTGGCGGCGTTCTGCTGGCCGCCGTCGGTCTCCTCCTCGCTTTCCTCGGGGGTGTTGCTGGTACAGGCGGCGAGCAGGCTGACCGCGGCCAGGCCGACGCCGACCCGGGTGAACATCCGCCGACGGGTGCTGTTTCTGGGCATGACTGTCTCCGGTGAGAGCTGAGGAGGGTGACGTAAGAGAAGGGGTGGTGCGGCTCGGGTGTCGCGGCCGAAGGCGCGCGTGCCCGGCCGGGGGCGCCGGGCACGCGCACCGCTTCAGGGTTTGCTGCCGCGCGCGGCGACGCGCTGCTGGAGCAGCACCGCGGCGACGATGATCGCCCCCTTGGCGACGGCCTGCGCGGAGCTGTCGAGGTTGTTGAGGATGAACACGTTGGTGAGCGTGGTGAAGATCAGCACGCCGAAGACGGTGCCGACGATGGTTCCCCGACCGCCGCTGAGCAGGGTGCCGCCGATCACCACGGCCGCGATGGCGTCCAGCTCCAACAGGCCGCCGTGGGTGGAGGTGCCGGCGGTGGTGCGGGCCAGGAGCATCACCGCGGCCAGGCCGCAGGCGAGGCCGACCAGCAGGTAGAGGATGGCGCTGTGCCGGCGGACGTCGATGCCGGCGAGCCGGGCCGCCTCCGGGTTGCCGCCGACCGCGAGGGTGCGGCGGCCGAAGGTGGTGCGGTTGAGCAGCACCCAGCCGCCCGCCGCGGTCAGCGCGAAGATGATCACCAGGACCGGGACGCCGAGGACCTCGGCGCCGAAGAAGTCGACGAGCCCGGTCTCGGTCACCACCTGGGTCTGCCGGTCCGAGATGAGCTCGGCGAGGCCGCGCGCCGCCGCCATCATGGCCAGCGTCGCGATGAACGGCGCCATCCGGCCGTAGGCGATCAGCAGACCGTTGATCAGGCCCGCGCCGGCGCCCACCAGCAGGGCCGTGGTGACCATGACGATCCAGTGGAAGTCGGCCGCCATCTGCTGGGTGGCCAACGTGGTCGCCCAGACGGACGCCAGCGCCATCACCGCGCCCACGGACAGGTCGATGCCGCCGCCGGTGATGACGAACGTCATGGCGACGCTGACCACGCCGACCACCGACGCCAGGCGCAGGATCGTCATCATGTTGTCGAAGGTGGCGAACCGGTCCCCCGCGGTCGCGGCGCCGATCACGCACAGCAGGAGCAGGGCTATCACCAGGCCCAGGTTGCGGCCCGCCGGGCTGGAGAGCAGCGCGCCGACCCGCGCGGCGCCCTGCGGCGCGACCCGCACGGCGTCGCCGGGCCGCTTCTCGGCTTGTGTCTGAGCGCTCACTGTGAACTCTCCTCGTTGGCTTCTCTGTTGCCACGACGGGTCGGGGCGCCGCCGAATCGAAGCGGACTTCGCCCGACCTGCTGGGCAGCACTCTCTCCGTCGCTCACCTGTCGTCCCCTCACCGTGGCGACTCGTTCCTTCGGAGCCTCCGCGCCAGCGGGATCACGCTCACCCCGCTTCCTCGATTCCACCGGGCTCCGCGCCGGCGGTTGACGCGGCGACCGGTTGGCCCTGCAACACCAGGTCGAGGACCCGGTGTTCGTCGATGTCCTCAGCGGCCGACTCGGCGACGATCCGGCCGTCGGAGATCACGAGCACCCGGTCGGAGAGGCCGATGACCTCCTCGATCTCGCTGGAGACCAGGACCACGCCGATGCCCTGGTTGGCGAGGTCGCGGATGAGGGCGTAGATCTCGGCGCGGGCGCCGACGTCCACGCCGCGGCTCGGCTCGTCGAGCAGCAGCACCTTGCAACCGCGCAGCAGCCAGCGGGCCAGCACGACCTTCTGCTGGTTGCCGCCGGAGAGGTTGCCGACCGGGCGGTTGACGCCGGCGGGCCGCACGTCGAGCGCCTCGGTGTGCTCGGTCGCCTCGCGCCGCTCCCGCGTGTTGTCCATGAAGCCGGCGCGGTGGAAGCGGGCTAGGCTGGCGAGCGTGATGTTGCGGTAGACGGCGTCGCCGAGGATCAGCGCCTGGCTCTTGCGCTCCTCGGGGCAGAAGCCGAGCCCGGCGGCCATCGCGGCGCCGACCCGGCCGGGGCGCAGCGTCCGGCCCGCGACGCGCACGGTGCCGACGGCGGCCTTGCGGGCGCCGTAGACGGTCTCCAGAATCTCGGAGCGCCCGGAGCCGACGAGCCCGGCGAGGCCGAGGATCTCGCCCGGCCGGACGCTGAACCCGATGTCGGAGAACTCGCCCTTCCTGCCGAGCCCCTCGACCTGGAGCACCGGTTCGGCCGGCACGGCATCCGCGCCGGCGCGGGCCGGGAAGACGTACTCGATGGACCGGCCGGTCATCAGGCGGATGATCTCCACGGTCGGGGTGTCGGCCGCCGGCAGTCCCGAGGCCGCGGTGCGGCCGTCCTTGAGCACGGTGATCCGGTCGCCGATCCGCCGGATCTCCTCGAGCCGGTGGGAGATGTAGATGATCGCGATGCCCTGCGCCGCGAGGTCGGCGATCACCGTGAAGAGGCGGTTGACCTCCTCCTGGTCGAGGACGGCCGAGGGCTCGTCCATCACGATCAGCCGGGCGTCGTGCGACAGGGCGCGGGCCATGCTGACGATCTGCTTGCCGGCCGCGGAGAGCGAGCCGACCTCCTGGGTCGGGGACATCTCGGGGTGGCCGAGGCGCCGCAGCAGCTCACCGGTGGCGGCGTTGATCTCGCCGCGCGAGGTGAAACCCCACTGGGCGCGCTCGTGGCCGAGGTAGACGTTCTCGGCCACCGACAGGCCGTCCACCAGGTCGAGCTCCTGGTAGATGGTCGCGATGCCACGGCTCAGGGCGGCCATCGGGCGCGGGAAGCGGACCTCCTCGCCGCGCCACACGATCCGACCGCCGTCGGGCTGGTGGGCGCCGGCCAGGACCTTGATGAGCGTGGACTTGCCTGCGCCGTTCTGGCCGAGGAGGCAGTGCACCTCGCCCGGCAGGACGTCCATGTCGATGCCGTCGAGGGCTTTCACGCCGGGGAAGTGCTTGACGATGCCGTGCATCGCCAGCAGCGGTTCACGTACGTCCTCCGCCGCCGACGGGCCGGACGTCGTCGTCTTCGGGGGGCCAGTCATGGGCGACAAGGTAGGAAGGCTTTTGCCGGACGTCAATAGAAAGCACAGTGGTTTGTGGTGGAAACGCGGGCGGTAGCTGAACTAAGCCCCCTACGTTGTATCGTTGACCACGCACTTAAGCCCGCAGACGCGACAGAAGGGCAGGGCCCACCATGGCGGAGAACGGCTCCCTCCCCGCCGGACAGGCGGCGGGCACGGCCGCGCTGCTCTGGCTGGTGCGGGACGGCCGGCCGCGGACCCGCGCCGAGTTGGTCGCGGAGACCGGCATGGGGCGTTCGACCATCGCCGAGCGCGTCGACACGCTGCTCGGCTCCGGGCTGCTCACCCAGACCGACAACGCGCCCTCCACCGGCGGCCGGCCGCCCTCCACCTTCGTCTTCAACGCCGCCGCCCGCGTCGTGCTGGCCGCCGACATCGGCGCCACCCACGCCAAGACCGCGATCACCGACCTGTCGGGCACCGTACTGGCCGAGGAGGACCTGGCGCTCGACATCGCCGCCGGCCCCGAGACGGTCCTCAAGCAGGTCAGCGAGCACGGCGACGGGCTGCTTGCCAGGGCCGGGCGCACCCGCGCCGACCTGCTCGGCATCGGCCTCGGCCTGCCGGGCCCCGTCGAGCACGCCTCGGGCAAGCCCACCAACCCGCCGATCATGCCCGGCTGGGACGGCTTCGACGTCCCCGGCTACGTGGAGGAGCTCGTCGGCACCCCGGTGCTGGTCGACAACGACGTGAACCTCATGGCGCTCGGCGAGCACCGCACCCAGTGGCACGACCAGCAGCACATGATCTTCGTCAAGATCGCCACCGGCATCGGCAGCGGCCTGATCGCCGACGGCCGACTGCACCGCGGCTCCCAGGGCGCCGCCGGCGACATGGGCCACGTCCAGCTCCCGCACGAGGCCGACGTGCCGTGCCGCTGCGGAAACACCGGCTGCCTGGAGGCCGTCGCCAGCGGCGCCGCGCTCGCTACCCGGCTCGCCGAGCTCGGCATGGAGGCCCGCAACAGCGCCGACGTGGTGACCCTGGCGCGCAACGGCTCGGTCACCACCCTCAAGCTGGTGCGCCAGGCCGGCCGCCACATCGGCGAGGTGCTGGCCACCGCCGTCAGCTTCTTCAACCCCTCGGTGATCGTCATCGGCGGCGCGCTCTCCCAGGCCGGCGAGCACCTGATCGCCGGCATCCGCGAGGTCGTCTACCAGCGCTCACTGCCGCTCGCCACCCAGGACCTGCGCATCGTCCAGTCCCGCGCCGGCGAGCGCGCCGGCGTCTATGGCGCCGCCGCGATGGTCGTCGAGCACGCCTTCGCGCCCGCCCATCTCCCCCGCTACCTGATCGCCCCCGAGGCGGCCGACCAGGTCACGGCCTGACGGTCAGGCTGGGCTCGGGGCCCCGGTGAGCTCCACGCTCCGGTCCCACAACCGCCGCCGCGCGTCGGCGTCGTACGCCTGGGCTTCGGCCTGGCTCTCCCGGGTGCGGTCGTAGAACCGGCCGGTGGTCGTGGCGAGTTCGGGGGCGACCACGAGGCGGCGGGTGGCGGCCACGCCCTCCTCGAGCGTGTCGACGCTGTGGCCGAGATCGGCCAGAACCATCTTCGTCGGCATGTACGTGGCGGGGTGCAGGCTGTTGACCGTCACCTCCTCGGCGGGCAGCAGGGCCGCGAGTTCGAAGCCGAACATGATCTGGGCCAGCTTGCTCTGGCGGTAGGCCCGCCAGCCGTCGTAGCCGCGCTCCAGCATCAGGTCGTCGAAGTCGATCGGCTGCTGGCCCAGGGACGCCACGTTGACCACCCGGGCCGGCGCCGACGCCCGCAGCAGCGGCAGGAGTTCGAGGGTGAGGAGGAATCCGGCCAGGTGGTTGACGGCCAGCCGCAGCTCGTGGCCGTCCACGCTGGTGCGGCGGGTGCGGCCGTCCGGCTCGCCGCCGCCGACGCCGGCGTTGTTCACCAGGACGTCGAGCCGCTCCGTCGTCGCGCGGACCTCGGCGGCCATGCGGCGGACCTGGGCGAGCTCGGCGAAGTCCGCGACGACGGTCCGCGGCGCGGCAGCGCCGCCCGCCATGAGTTCGGCGGCGAGGCGGTCGAGCCGCTCCCGGCTGCGGCCGTGCAGGATCAGCTCGGCGCCGCCGGTGGCCGCCAAGTCGTGGGCCAGGGCCCGGCCGAGGCCGTCGGTGGCTCCGGTGATGAGGATGGCGCGGGACGCGCCGCCGGTCGTGGTCACGGGTGGACCTCCCGTTCGATGAAGAGACTGTGGGTCAGCCGGTCGTGGAGGCGCGGATCTTTAGCGTGGGGGCGAGGCGCTCCGACTCCGCCGGCTCGCCGGCGATCAACCGGGCCAGCAGTTCCAGCGCCCGGCGGCCCATCTCGTGCATCGGTGAGCGCACGCTGGTGAGCGGAACCGGCAACTCGGCGGCCAACGGTGTGTCGTTGAAGCCCACCACCGCCACGTCGGAGCCGACCTGACGGCCGTGGTCCCGCAGCGCGCCCATGGCGCCGATCGCGGCGAAGTCGTTGGCCGCGAAGATCGCGGTGGGCGCGGGGCCGGGAAGCGCCAGCAGCCGCTCGGCGGCCTCCCGGCCGCCGGCCGCGTCGAACGGCGAGTGCACCACGTGCTCCGGTCGCACCGCCACGCCCGCCTCCCGGCACACCTCGACGAAGCCGGCCGTGCGGTCGATGCCGGTGCTCGCGTAGCGCTCGCCGGCGAGCACGGCCAGCCGCCGGTGCCCGAGGGAGAGCAGGTGCTCGGCCGCGAGACGCCCGCCGAGACGGTCGTCGCAGGTGACCGCGACATGGTCGGCGACATGCCGGCTGACCAACACGAACGGCACCCCCCTGGCCGCCGTCTCGGCGAGGAAGGCGCCGTCCGCGTGCGCGTCGCCGAAGATCATGCCGTCCACCCTGCGCGCCAGCACCATCTCCGTGTGCTCACGCTGGAGTTGCGGCTGGTCGCGGGTGTTGGTGACGAAGGTCGACAGGCCGCGCTCCGAGGCGGCCTCCTCGATCCCCTCGTAGATGGTGGCCAGCACCAGGTCGGACAGCCGCGGGACCAGCACCCCGACCAGATTGCTGCGCTGGGTGCGCAGGCTGGTGGCATGCGGGTTGGGCTGGTAGCCGAGCCGGTCGGCGAGCTCCCTGACCCGGGCGATGGTGGCCGGCGAGGCGGCCCTGCGGCCCTCGTCCGGCTTGGCGTGCAGGACCCGGGAGACGGTCGACACGTGCAGCCCCAGCTCGTCGGCCAGCGTCCGCAGGGTGACCTGGGGCCGGTGCGGGTCCGTGGCCATGGCTGATCGTGCCTCCGCTACTGGGATCACCGACGCCGGGCGGGCGCGCCAGATGCCCAGGCGTTCACTCGGGGGACGGCGCTTTCCCGCGATCGTAACAGCGGGGTAATTGACCGCGACAGGAAGCCCGTGCACACTGACCCAATCGATTGGGCCAATCGATTGGCCAAACTGCTCGCCCAACCTCGGGAGGCGCCCAGTGCGCAGGGTCGTAGTCCTCACCACCGGCGGAACCATCGCCTCGCGCCCGGACCGGCGTGGCGCGAGCCGGGCCGTGGACGGTGCCGGGACGCTGCTGGCCCGACTCGCCGGCGAGCCCGGCGTGCCGGTCGAGGGCGTCGACATCCTGCGCGTCGGCAGCTACCTCCTCGCCCCCACCGACATGGCGGGGATCGTCACCCGCGCCCACGAGGCGCTTGCCGACCCCGAGGTGCTCGGGGTGGTCGTCACCCACGGCACCGACGCCCTGGAGGAGACCGCCTTCCTGGCCGACCTCGTGCACGACGCCCCCCGGCCCGTCGTCTTCACTGGCGCGCAGCGGGACGCCAGCGCCGTCGACACCGACGGGCCGCGCAACCTCGCGGACGCCATCAGCGTCGCCGCCGCGCCGGAGGCCGCCGGTCTTGGCGCCCTGGTGGTCTTCGACGGCCGGATCTATCCGGCGCGCGGGACCCGCAAGACCCACACCCTGGCCCCGGCCGCCTTCGCCGCCCCCGACTCGGGCCCGGTCGGCCTGGTGCGCGACGGGGCGGTGACCCTGACGGCCCGGCCCGTCCGGCTCCCCGTGCTGCCGCTGGCCGAACTCGACCTGGACGGCGTGCGGGTGGACATCGTGCCCTGCTACCCCGGCGCGGACACCGTGGCCCTGGACGCGGTCACCGCCGCCGGCGCCCAGGGGGTGGTGCTCGAGGCCACCGGAGCCGGCAACGCCAACCACGCCGTCTGCGCGGCCGTCGCCCGGCTGACCGCCGCCGGCGTCGTCGTCGGCCTCTCCACCCGCGTGCACGCGGGACCGGTGGCGGCGCTCTACGGAAACGGCGGCGGCGTGGACCTGATCGAGGCCGGCGCCGTCCCGCTGGGCAGCCTGCGCCCCGCCCAGGCCCGCATCCTGCTCCTCGCCCTGCTGGCCCGCGACCGCGACCCGGCGCGCGCCACCCGCGACCTGCCGCTGCTGGCCGGCACCTCCCCCGGCC
>NZ_SMKC01000271.1 GCF_004348315.1 Streptomyces sp. 8K308
CACCCACCCCTTCTCGCGCTCCGCGCGGGCGGGGCGCTCCCACGCCGAGTCCGCGACGGCTCCGCTGCCCGTCGGGTGTCCGGGCGCTGCGCGTCCGGGCTTTTCCCCGCCCGCCCCTTTGGCGCGCTGCGCGCGGGCGGGGCGGCCGGGCCGCCACCGCGCTCCGCGCGGTACGCGGGCCCGTGGCGGCTTCGCCGCCGGGTCACGCGGCCCGTGCCGCGCGAGGCCACCCACCGAGGGCGGTTGGGTGGGCGCGGCACGGCCGCCAGGCCCGGGCCTGGCGGGCCGGCGGCCTACGCCAAGCGCGCAGCGGGCCGGCGGGCCGGTTGCCCAGGCCAAGCGCGCAGCGAAACCTCAGGCCGTCGCCGCCTCGAAGAAGCTCCAGGCTGCCATCACCACCATCACGCACGCCGCGATCTTGGTGATCAGCGTCAGCGGCACGCGCTTCAGCAGTGCCTGGCCGCCCAGGATGCCGAGGCCGGCCACGGCCCACAGGGCCAGGACCGCGCCCACGCCGACCGAGATCGGGTCGTCGTAGCGCGCGGCCAGGTTGGCCGTCATGATCTGGGTGAGGTCGCCGAACTCCGCGACCAGGATCAGGGTGAAGCCGCTGCCCGCCACCTTCCAGAAGGACGGGTCGGACGGCTCCTTGAGATCCTCTTCCTCCTCCTCGTCCTTCTTCAGCACCTCCCGCAGCAGCATCGCAGCGCCGGCCAGGAAGAGGACGCCGACCACGAGCTGCAGCGGACGCCGCGGCAGCAGCGTCAGGACGCTGCCGGCCGCCACCGCGAGCACCACGTGCACCACGAAGGCGGCGGCGACGCCGGCGAAGACGTAGGAACCCCGGAAGCGGGTGCCGAGCACCAGACCGGCGAGGGCGGTCTTGTCGGGGAGCTCGGCGAGGAAGATGACGCCGAACACGACGGCGGCGATGGCGAGACTGAACACGGCAATCCTCGAACACTCGGGCCGCCGCGCCGGAGGATCCCGCGGGGGAGGCGGACTTCGGCGCGGCAGCGTCCATGACACTGACGGCCGAAGGTCTCGCTGGCGGACCGGCCGCGCGAGGCGGCGGGCGTCCGCTCCGGGCGCCGGGCCCCTCCCGCGTGATGCCGAGGCGTTCACGGGCGGGCCAGTATGTCGACGGTCCGGCGAAGAGCTACTCCCCTTCAGACTCGCACACTCTATATGAGGCGCCCGGAGCCGGAGCAACCAGCGGTGATCAGTCCGCGCCGAGGGCGGCGAACGGCACCGTGAAGCAGCCGACCCGGTCGCCCGCCATGCCGTCGGGTCCCGTGGCCCGCTCGTGCAGCACCACGGACGCGGCCTCGCCGGGGCGGAAGAGCCACTCGTGCTCGGAGATCGCGCCGCCCGCGCCGTCCGCGTCGGCGGTGAAGTCGAGCCACACCTCGTTCTCCGCGTCGACCGTGCCCGGCTTGTTCTGGTAGTGCTCGCCGGCCGCCTCGGGGTCGGCGCCGCACGGCGCGACGTGGACGTGGGTGCCGTAGGTGTGCCCCGGGACCAGGCCGCGCGCCGACACCTCGACCGTCAGGGCGCCGTCCACGACGTATTCGGTGACCGTGATGTGCGCGCCGGGCGGCACCAGCTCCGGGTCGTAGCTGACGGCCCTCGGCGGCTCGCCGGGGCCCGCCGTCGCGAACTGGGTGCCGGTTCGCAGCCAGTAGTCGCCGTCCTCGGCGGCCGCCGGCGTACCGGCCGTGGCCAGGGCCGCGGTGAGCGCGACCGCGCTGGTCATCCGTGCTCTCATCTATCGTGCTCCCTGCTCGTGGGGTGGGCTCGTGGAGGGTGTGGCTCGTGGGGGTGTGGCTCGTGGGTGGGGGTGACGTCCCCCGCGCGATCACCCTGCCCAGGCCGCGAACGAGATGCCCGCCACACGCACCCGTGTACACCGAGTGGGGGACCCGGGCGTACTCTTGGCGGCGGAACCACGACGCCCGTAGAGGGCGTCACAGCCACAGACCAGGTACACGTCACAGAGCACGTCATCAGGGGAAACGGGAGCAGCGCGGTGCAGGAGACGTTGGGGGTGCTGCTCTACGCTCCGTGGATCTACGTGGTCGTGGCGGCGTCAATCCTGCTGGACGTCTTCGTGCCCCTGCTGCCGAGCGGCGCGCTCGTGGTGACCGCGGCGGCGGTCGCGGCCGGCACGGCCGTCGACGTGGCGGCGCTGCCGTCCCCGACCAACCCCCACCTGCCGCAGATCTTCCTGCTCGGGGCGTGCGCCATCACGGCGTCCTTCCTCGGCGACCTGCTGGCCTACGCTCTCGCGCTGCGCGGCGGTCGCCGCTTCGGGGGCGCGATCGCGCGCTCGCGTCGGTTGTCGGCGGCCCAGGAGCGCCTCGACTCGGCGCTGCGGCGCGGTGGCGGGCCGCTGGTGGTGCTGGCGCGGTTCGCGCCGGCCGGGCGCGCCGTGGTGAGTCTGGGCGCCGGGGTGTCGCGTCGCCGCAAGCGCGAGTTCCTGCCGTGGTCGGCGCTGGCGGCCGTGGTGTGGACGGGCTACAGCGTCGGCGTCGGCTATCTGGGCGGTCAGCTGCTCGGCGCGAGCTGGTTCAGCACCGGCCTCTCCGTGGTGGCGCTGCTGGCCGCCGGCGTGGTGGCCGCCCGCCTGCTGCGCCCGGAGCCGACGGCCGAGCCGATCGCGGTGCCGCTCCCGGCGGATCCCGGCGTCTCCTGATCTTCGAGCACCGACGCGTGGAGGGGGCCGGCCGCGCAGGGCCGACTCCCTCGACGCGTCAGGCGAGGCGGCCTATGCCGCCGTACCAGGAGACGTCGGCGTGGCTGGGCCGCTCCGCCTCGGGGACGGTGGCGCGCCAGTCGGAGACGACCTGGATGCCCGGGTCGACCAGCTCCATGCCGTCGAAGAACTCGGCGAACCGCTCCCTGCTGCGCAGCGTGAGCGGCACGCCCTGGGCGCGGTAGGCGTGCTGGACGCCCATCGCGGCCTCGGGGGCGATGTCGGCGGTGGCGTGCGACAGGATGAAGTGGCTGCCCGTGGCCACAGCCTCACGCAGGGATCGCACGATGCCGGCCGGGTCCTCGTCGTCGCCGACGAAGTGCAGCACGGCGACGGCCAGCACGCCCACCGGCCGGTCGAAGTCGATCAGCGCGCGGGTCTTCTCGTTCTCGAGGATGGCGCGCGGGTCGCGGATGTCGCCCTGGATGACGGCGGTCCTGGCGTCCTTGGCGAGCAGCGCGCTGCCGTGCACGAGCACGATGGGGTCGTTGTCGACGTAGAGGACGCGCGTGTCGGGCGCCTCGGCCTGGGCGACCTGGTGCACGTTCTCGGCGGTCGGCAGGCCGGATCCGAGGTCGAGGAACTGGCGGATGCCGGCCTCCCGCACCAGGTGGCGCACGGCCCGGCCGAGGAACCCGCGGTTCTCGCGCGCGGCGGTGCGCAGCATGGGGAACGAGGACAGCGCCTTCTCGGCCGCTTGGCCGTCGACCTCGTAGTGATCCTTGCCGCCCAGCAGATAGTCGTACATCCGCGCTGAGTGCGGCTGATCGGTGCGCAGGTCGATGTCGGCCACGCGTATCTCCACTTCGTAGGGGATGCGATGCGAGACGGAAGGATCGATCAGAAGTCGAACTGACGGCACAGTAAGGCGCTGTCGGCGCAGCTGTCAGCGCGCACCGGTGTGTTCCGGACGTTCCACGGCGCTCATGAGCCATCGGCGGCCGGCGCCGGCGCGGCGACCGGGTCGGGCGGGCCCGTGACGACGAGGGTGATCCGGGTGGCGCGCGGCACGCTCCCGGCGGCGACCGCCGCGTAGAGGTGGCGCAGCGCCTTGGCGACGTAGCGCAGTTCCAGCCGCACCCCGTGCCGTTCGGCGAACTCGGCCGCGAACGAGTCGAGTTCGGGCGACACCCGGCCGTAGCCGCCGCCGTGTCCCGTGTGGTCGAGCGACCAGTTGGCGAACGGGCGGCCCCAGCCGTCCGCGTGCAGCCCGGCGATCTCCCGCTCCAGGTAGCCGGCGCCGCCGCGCAGCGCCGCGACGCCGAGGGCGCGGGCGCCGGGCGGCAGCCCGGCGGCGATGCCGGCCAGCGTGCCGCCGGTGCCCACGGCGCAGCAGACCAGGTCGCGGGGGCCGAGGTCGGGGAGCTGGGTGACGAGCTCGGCGGCGACGGCGGCGGCGCCGCGCGCGGCCGGCACGTTGGAGCCGCCCTCGGGCAGCACGGCGCAGGGGCCGAACTCGTCGGCGAGCCGGCGGCGGGTGGCCGGCTCGTGCAGGGTCTCGCGCAGCCGGCGGTAGCGGGCGCGGTCGACGAAGACGAGCCGCATGCCGGCGGCCTCGGCGCGGGCGAGCGACCAGTTGCGGGGCGCGTTCGCGAGTTCGTCGCCGCGGATGACGCCGACGCTCTCCAGGCCCTGGCCGGCGGCGGCCGCGGCGAGGGCGCGGACGTGGTTGGAGTAGGCGCCGCCGAAGGTGAGCACCCGGGTGTGCCCGGCCTCCCGGGCGGCGACCAGGTTGGGGATCAGCTTGCGCCACTTGTTGCCGGGGACCGTCGGATGGATCAGGTCGTCCCGCTTGAGCCGGAGCTCGACGCCGGCGCCGGCCAGCCGCTCGTCCGCCACCCGGGTGAGCGGCGAGGGCAACGTGGGCGGCGGTAGCGACATCCGTTTGATTGTATGGAGTTTCGATTGTGTGCGGCGTGGGCCCCGGTCACCCGAGGCCCACGCCCGGCCCCCCGGCGGCTTGTAACTGGCCCTTGACGGCGCCGGCCGTCAGGTCGCCGACGATCCAGCGCTGGAGCAGGGCGTAGAGGGCCAGGATCGGCACCGAGTCGCTGAGCGAGAGGCTGTCGCGGACGAACGCGAAGTCCGCCCATTGGGTGGCGGTGGCGGCGAGCAGTGCGATCACCGACAGCCGGGTGCCGGGGTGGATCAGCTCGTCGAAGCCGGTGGGGGTGCTCTTCGGCCGGCCTCCGCCCCACCGCGCACCGAGCCGGCAGCCCAGCGGCTCGCCGGCCCGACGAACGGCAGGAACACGACCGTCGAGACCATGGCCTGGATCAGACCGGCGAACGTCGGCTCGAGTGACTCGGCCAGCCGGCCGGACGGCAGGACCGTCCCGCCGGTCACCACTCCCCCGGCGACGAACGTGGCCGACGTCCGCCAGGTGGGGCGGGAGCGGTGCAGCCGCGTCCGGCTCCCGCGGCCGTACGCCCACGGCCAGCGCGCCCAGCAGCGCGACGTACGCGGCGGGGCCAGCCAGACGCCCCACCGCGGCGGCTCCAGGCCCAGGCCAGGCCAGGCCGGCCAGGGAGACCCACATCTCGACTTTCCTGGGGGCGAGTCGAAGGGGAGGCAAGCCAGGCCCGGACGCCGGGGAAGGCCGCTACGGGTCCTGCCGGTCGCCCGGGGTGTCGCACAGCGCGTGGTCGACGAGGTCACTGGCGGCCCGCTCCTGTCGGAGCACGCCGTCGGGTGAGTCGTTCAGGGCAGTGGACATGGAGACGGTGACGGCGCGGCCGCCGTCGTGGGTGGCGCCGTTCAGAGTGATGTAGCCACTTTCGCCGCCTTCGTGGCTCCAGTAGCTGCCGCCGCAGGACAGGGGCCGGTTGACCAGGCCGAGGCCGTAGCGCCCGTCTGGCCAGAACACCTGCATCTCCTCGTTGACCGGGACGGTGTCCCGCATCTCGGCCAGCCGTGCCTGGGGCAGCAGCTCGCCGCCGAGCAGGGCCTGGAAGAAGCGGTTGACATCCGCGGTGGTGGAGACGTAGCCGCCGGGGTCGGGGACGATCACCCGGGTGACGTCGACCCGTTCGCCGGAGGGGAAGACCTCGTAGGCGTTGGCGTGGGGACGGCGGAGGGTGGGGGTGCCGCCCGGCAGGTAGGTGTGGTCCATGCCGAGTGGTCGCAGGATCCGGTCCTCGACCTCCTGGTGCCACGGGCGACCCGTGACCCTCTCGATGATCATGTCAAGCAGGACGTAGCCGGTGTTGGAGTAACCCCACCCGTCGCCGGGTGCGAAGTCCGGGCGGTGCCGCATCGCCCGGGCGACCATCTCCTGGGGGGTGTAGGTGTCGTACCGGCGCTCGTAGTACTCCTGCGGGGTCGTGAAGCCGGGGAGATCGTCGTGGAGGCCGCTGGTGTGCTGGAGGAGGTGGCGGAGGGTGATCCGGCGCCCGTCGTTGCCGTTGCCGTCCACCAGGCCGGGCAGCCAGTGGTCCACCGTGTCGTCGAGCGCCAGCCTGCCCTCGTCAACCAGTTGCAGGACCACGGTGGCCACCAGCGCCTTGCCGGTGCTGGCCATCCGGAAGTAGCCGTCGCTGGGCACCGGACGGTCCGTGCCCACCTCGGCGACGCCGCTGGTGGCGACCAGATCCCGGCCGCGGCCGGTGGTCACCCGCGCCTGGACGCCGGTGACCCCCAGCGCCTGGATGGCATCGGTGTCCCGGCGCAGGTCGTCCTGCCCGTATCCGGGCGCGGTGGCCTCGTGCGCGTCGGCCGGCAGCTGGACGGCGACGGCCGTGCCTGCGGTGACGAGGACGGCCGCGGCGGTGGCCAGCCACCGATCGTGGACGCGGCGACGCGGCCGGCGTGCGGGCCGGCCGGGTAGGGGGGTGTTCGAGTGGGGCGGCGCGGAGGCCGGGGAAACGAATCTCATGCCCCCACGCTAGGTAGGCGCGATGTCGCACATCGCTACCCCAAGCGACCGTTTGAAAGGTACAGCTAGCTGTAGTGCCGCGGGATCTGGCCGACACCTAGGGTGCATGGCGTGGGGCCTTCCGCAACCTTCCTGGACGACCGAGGCAAAGCGAAACACGTGCTCGGCCTACTCCGCTCGGCCCGCGCACGGTGGTCAAAGACGTGGCGCGGCGGGCGTTACCTGCTGGGCACCCTGGTGGCCGCGACGGCGACGCTCGCCGCGGCGCCCCTGCTGTGCGTTCCGTCGCTGGCACAGCCCTGGGCGGAGCGGCATCGCCGGCGCGCCGGGGCGCTGCTTGGGCAGCCGGTCGCGCCGTGTCCGCGCCCCGCCCGTCGCGACCTGTGGTGGCTCGTGACGCAGGTGGTCACCGGTCTGCCGGCCGGCGCTCTCGCCCTGCTCCTCCTGTGCTGTCTCTTCCTCACTCCCGTCATCGCCGTGTTGTGGTGGGCCTTCCCCACGGCGCCGTGGCTGCCCGTGATGAGCGTTCGCATCACCGGCTGGGGCACCGCGTTGCCGCTCGGCCTGGTGAATCTCGTGGTGCTGGCCGCACTGGCGGCCGTCGCCCTGCCCCCGCTCGCCCGAGCGCACGCCCGGAGCTGCCTGGCGATCCTGGCGCCATCGCCCGCGGAGCGACTGGTCGAGCGCGTCACCGAGCTCACCCGGACCCGGGCGGACGTCCTGCAGGCGCACGGTGCGGAGCTCCGCCGGATCGAACGAGACCTGCACGACGGCACCCAGGCCCGGCTCGTGGCCATCGCGATGCGGCTCGCCGTGGCGGGCGAGAGCTTCTCCGACGACCCCGACGCGGCCGCCGTTCTGGTGCGGCAGGCCCACGCCGAGACCGAGGACGCGATGACCGAGCTGCGCTCCGTCATCCGCACCATCTATCCCCCGGTACTGGCCGACCAGGGCCTCGCCGGCGCACTCAACGCCCTGGCCACCAGGGCCGGGGTGCCGACCCACATCGACATCGGCCCGCTCGGCGACGTTCCCGCGGCGGTCGAAGCGGTCGCCTACCACGCCGTCACCGAGGCACTGGCGAACATCGCCCGACACAGCCGGGCCACCAGCGCGTCGGTTCGCGTCACCCGCGACGGCGCGCTGCTCCGCGCGGAGATCGCCGACAACGGGACCGGCGGAGCGTACGCCACCCGAGGGTCAGGGCTCGACGGGATGCGCCGCCGCGCCGCCGCCCTGGACGGCACCCTGGAGATCAGCAGTCCGCCGGGCGGGCCGACCGTCATCACCGTGGAGCTGCCGTGCGCGTAGTGATCGCCGAGGACAACGTCCTGCTGTCCTCCGGGCTGAAGCTCCTGCTCGACTCCCAGGGCTTCGAGGTCGTCGCGATCGCCGCCGACGCCCCCGGCTTCCTCACCGCCGTCGAGACCCACCGGCCGGAGGTCACCGTCGTGGACGTGCGGCTGCCCCCGACCTTCCGCGACGAGGGCATCCGGGCCGCGGTCCTGGCCCGCCGCGACCATCCAGGACTTCCCGTCCTGGTCCTCTCGCAGTACGTCGAGCAGGAGTACGCGGGCCGCCTCCTGGCCGACGCCCGGGGCGGCATCGGATACCTGCTCAAGGACCGGGTGAGCCGCGTGGCGGAGTTCACCGACGCGCTGCGCCGGGTGGCGGGCGGCGGCACCGCCATGGACCCCGAGGTCATCGCCCAACTCCTCGCCGCACGCGGCGATCCCGTCGACGCCCTGACCGCACGCGAGCGCGAGGTCTTGGCGCTCATGGCCGAGGGCCAAGACAACGCGACCATCGCCCAACGGCTCGTCATCACCGACAACGCCGTCCACAAGCACATCGGCAACGTCTTCCTCAAGCTCGGCCTGTCGGCCGGCGACAGCGGCCACCGCCGCGTCCGCGCCGTCCTGGCCTACCTCCGCCGCCACGGCGGCACCGCGCTCACGCCGGCGGAACCCGTGCCCCGGAACAACGCGGCGCGACGACACCTAGAATCGAACACATGAACGACAAGCAGCTGCCGAGCGATCTGCCCACCCTCCGGGCGCTCGCCGCGTGGCTGCAACAACGACTGACCGAGGTGCGACAGGAGGTCGCCGACGCCGAGCGGACGGCGGCGGCCGAGGCCCGCCGGCCGCGCTGGTGGGTGCGGTGGCAGCGCCGCCCGCCCGGCGCCCCCCGGCGCGGAACCCTCCACGAGGAGGGCTGCTGGCACCCGGGCGCACCCGACCTGGACGTCGCCGCGCTGCGCCGACTGCTCGCCGAGCACGGCGACCGCGTCGCCCCCTGCGAGGTCTGCCGCCCGTCACCTCCGGGGTGACGGGCGGACGCGCGGGGATCGACCGGGGGCCGGTTAAAGACGAGCACCATCCGGGAGACCCGATGACCGAGCCCACCCCCGACCCCGCCGCGCTGCTCACCGCCGCCGCCGAGTGGCTCGGCGCCGACGCCGACCGAACCCGCGCCCTCCTCGCGAAAAGCGGCCTCCGCTGGGAGGACATCACCACCGCCGCCATGCCGCCCGCCGTCGGGGAGGCACTGGGCGCGTGGCTGCGGGAAGCCGCGCACGCCCACGCCGCCGCCGCGATCGCCGCCCGACAGGTCTGGCCGGCCGATGCCGAGACGGCCGAGCGGGACGCGTTCATGCAGCGCATGCTCAGCCCCGGCGCCACCGCCCGCGCCCTCCTCGCCGACGCCCCCGCCGGCGCGCCCCACGGCCCGCAGGAAGCCGCCACAGCGGCCGGCGCGGGCACGGAGACGCCGGACACGCGTTCGGGCGCTCAGACGGGCGCTGACGGCCTCACGCCGGCTCAGATCGCCGACCGGCTCGACGAGTTCATCGCCGACGCCGCCGCTCACGGCGCGAGCGAGGGGTGGCTACGCGGAGCCCGCTGCATCACCGGACGCCTCCGCCTCGCAGACCCGACGGTCCTCCGCTCAGCCCGGCCGCTGGCAGGCGTAGATGAGCAGTAGCAGGACCGCCGTCCCGGCGAGGCTGACGAGGGCAGACCCGAGACATCCCAGGCGATTGAAGAAGAAAACGAACATAACGGCCATCTTCTCGGGAGCGGCGC
>NZ_SMKC01000272.1 GCF_004348315.1 Streptomyces sp. 8K308
GCGATGGAGGTGGTGGCGGGGGTGGTGGCCAGGGCCATGCCGGCGCCGATCGGCAGCAGCCCGGCGAGCACCGGCCAGTACGAGGCGTCGGCGCCCAGGCTGCCGAGGACGAGCACGCCCACGGTCATCAGGGCGAGGCCGACCCCGGCCGCCCGGCGCCGGCCGATCCTGCCGACGATGTGCGGCGCGCGGCGCGAGAGGCCGCCGAGGACCATGCCCATGGGCGTCACCGCGAGGCCGGCCTGCAGCGCCGTGTATCCAAGCACCAGCTGGAGGTACTGCAGGACGATGAAGACCATCCCGAAGAACACGAAGAACTGCGCGGTGATGGACAGCACCCCGGTGGCGAAGCCGCGCACCAGGAACAGCCTCGGGTCCAGCATGGGGTCGGTCGTGCGCAGGCTCCAGAGCAGCCACAGCGCGCCGCAGATCGCCCCGACGGCGAACGCGGACAGGGTGACGGCGTCGGTCCAGCCGCGGTGCGGGCCCTCGATCGTGCCGAAGACGGTCCCGGCCAGGGCGACCGAGGAGAGCAGGCCGCTGACGGCGTCGACGCGCGGCACCGTCGAGTCGCGCGAGTCGGGGATGACGGCGAACGCGGCGACGAGCGTCAGGATCGCCAGCACGCCGCCGAAGACGAAGATCGACGGCCAGGCGAACCACTCGAGCAGCAGGCCGGACGTCAACAGGCCGAAGACGGCGCCGGCGCCGGCGACGCCGATCCAGGCCCCGACCGCCTTGCCGCGCTCGGCGGCGGGGAAGGAACTGGTGATGATCGACAGGGTGGTCGGCATGACCAGGGCCGCCCCGACACCGGAGAGCCCACGGTGCACGATGATCACGCCTGGCCCGTCGGCGGCGGCCGCCGCGAACGCGCCCGCGGCGAACAGGGCGAGGCCGGCGACGAGGACGGGCTTGCGGCCGAACCGGTCGCCGATCGCGCCGGCGGGAAGCAGGAGTCCGGCGAACACCAGGGCGTAGGCGTCGACGATCCACTGGAGTTGGGTCTGGTCGGCGCCGGTGTCCCGGGCGAGTCCTGGCAGGGCGACGTTCAGCGAGGGAACGGCCGACACCACGACGGCGAGCGCCACGAGGACGACGGCGAGCACGCCACGGCGACGGGCGGCCGTCAGCGCGGGCGCGACGGTTTCTGTGGACATGATGATCTCCAAGAAGGACGGGCTCAGTAGTAGTCGCGCATCAGCTGGGTGGCCCACTCCGGCTGCCGGATCTCGCCCAGCGGCCCGAACTCGGCCATGTAGGGCTTGATGTCGAGCACCGGCGTGCCGTCGACCGCGTCGAGCCCGAGGACGTGAACGTCCAAGCCCTCGACGGAGAGCAGGCGGCAGCGGGAGACCCCGAGACGGTTCGGGCGGACCTTGCCGCGCTGGGCGAAGATGCCGACGGGCGGCCAGTCGGGGTTGTCCCGGGGACGCCGGGCGCCGGTGCGCACGTCCTCCGGGGCCACCAGGTGGAACACGAACACCACCTCGACGTGCGAGAACTCCGCGAGGCCGACGAGGGCGTCGGTCCCGAACGCGTCGCCGTCCAGCCGGACGACCGCGCGCTCGACGGCCCAGTCGTCGTCGTACGGTTCCGCTCTTCCCCCGACCACGGTGCCCACGGGTTTCACCTGCACGAACGTCGCCTCCGGCCCAGCTCGACGCGATCCGGCACCGTGCGGGGCCGGCGGACGTCCTCGACCGTAGGAGGGGCCACGGCGCCGGCGGATCCGTCACGGATACCGGGAATGACAGGCTCCGACGCCGGGGGTCACCGGGGCGCGGCCCCGGCTATGTTGGGGCGGTGATCCACGGACGGGAGGCGGAACGGGCGCGCCTGGCGGGCATGCTCGCCGCCGCGGCCGGGGGCCGCGCCCAGGCGGTGGTCGTCCGTGGCGAGGCGGGCATCGGCAAGTCCGCGCTGCTCGACCACGTGGTGGCGCTCCACGGGGCGGGGCCGCTGCTCAGGACGGTCGGCACCGAAGCCGAACGCGACCTGCCGTTCGCCGCCCTGCACGCCCTGCTGCGCCCGGTCCGACACCGGATCGACGCGCTCCCCCGACCGCAGTCCGCCGCGCTGCGCACGGCGTTCGGCCAGGCCGCCGCGCGGGGCGGCGACCGGTTCCTGGTGGGTGTCGCCGTGCTGACGCTGCTCGCCGACCTGAGCGAAAACGGCCCGCTGCTGTGCGTCGTCGACGACGCACAGTGGCTGGACCACGCGTCCGCCGACGCGCTCCTGTTCGCCGTCCGGCGGCTGAACGCCGAACCCGTCACCGTCGTGTTCGGGGCTCGCGCCGGCGAACACCCCTTTGCCGCGGCCGGCGTCGCGGAGCTGGCGCTGACGGGCCTCGACGCCGAGCGGTCGACGGCGCTGCTGGCCGAGCTCCGCGGCGAGATCGCCCCCGCGGTCCGCGACCGGGTCGTCGCCGAGGCCGAGGGCAACCCGCTCGCGCTGATCGAACTCTCGGGCATGCTCGGCCCCGAGGAACGCGCGGGGAGGCTGCCCGCGCTCACCCTCTACACCGAGGCCACCACCCCGGCCGGCCGGGTCGAGACCGCCTACCGCGAACGCGTCGCCGCCCTGCCCGACCGCACCCGGAGCCTGCTCGCCCTCGCCGCCGCCGAGGGCACCGGCGCACTCGGCCTGATCCTCCGCGCCGCGGCCCGGCTTGGCACGGAGGCCGCCGACCTGGAGCCGGCCGAACACGCCGGCCTGGTCCGGGTCGAGTCGGCCGTGCTGACCTTCCGCCACCCGCTGGTGAAGGCCGCGGCCTACCGCGGCGCGCCGCTCGCGGTCCGCCAGGCCGCGCACCGGGCGCTCTCCGACGCGCTGGGCGGGGCCGACGTCGAGGACCTGGACGACGCGGAGGACCGGCGCGCCCACCACCTGGCCGCAGCCGCCACCGGCGTCGACGAGGCGCTGGGCCGCGTCGTGGAGCGCGCCGCCGACCGCGCGCTGCGCCGCGGCGCGCCGGCCGTCGCCGCGGCGGTCTTCGAACGGAGCGCGCAGTTGAGCGAGGACCGGGAGCTGCGCGCCCGACGCCTGGCCGCCGCGGCCGAGGCGGCGGCCGCCGCCGGGCAACTCGACCGGGCGGGACGTCTTGTGGTGCGCGGCGACCGGCTCACCGCGCGCCCGGAGCTCGCGGCCCGCCTCGCCGCCGTCGCCGCGGCCCTGGAGTTCGAGCGGGGCAACGCGGCCGCCGCCGGCCGCATCGCCGTCGAAGCCGCCGAGACCATGGCCGCCACGACGCCCGAGCAGGCGGTCGCCCTGCTCGGCGCCGCCGCCGAGTACGCCTGGTTCGCCGGAGACGGCGAGGTCCTCGCCCGGGCCAGCCACCTCATGGAGATCGCGCGACGCCACAGCGACGTCCCGTTGGGCAATGTCCCGTCCGTCGTACGGGGCACCGAGCTCCTGCGGTCCGGGGACCACGCCGCCGGCCTCGAACTGCTCAGGCGGGCGCTGGCCCCCGTGGGACCCGCCAGGCCCGCCGACGTCCTGGCCGCCACCCACACCGTGTTCGCGGCGCTGCGGACCGGGGGCGACTCCGAGGCGCTGGCCGCGGCCGACGAGCTGACCCGCCGCTGCCGGGCACAGGGCCGCGTCGCCGACCTAACGCACGCCCTGCAACTGAGGATCCAGGCCCGGATCCTCCTCGGCCACCTCCCGGAGGCCGAGGCGGACGCGGCCGAGGGGCTGCGCATCGCGGACGCCATCGGGCACAGCAGGAGGGCCCGCAACATCGAGGGCGTCCTGTCCCTCGCGGCGGCGACCCGCGGCGACGCCGAGCTCTGCGAGGAGTTGGCCCGCAGCGGCACCGAGGGTGGCCTGGCGCCGGGCGCCTCCTGGGGCGGCTACGCGCTCGGGCTGCTGGCCCTCGGCCTCGGCGACCACCGCCTGGCCGCGGACCGACTCGCCGCCCTGTGGGCGGGGCCCGTCGGGCACACGGTGATCGTCAGGTTCGCGCTCCCCAGCCTGGTCGAGGCCGCCGTGCGACTCGGCGACCCCGACCGGGCGGCGGAACCGTTCGCCCGCTTCGAGGGCTGGGCGCACAACAGCGGGCGGCCGTGGGCGCTGGCGGTCACCGAACGGTGCCGGGCGCTGCTTGCCGGGCCAGAGGACGGCGAGCGGCACTATCTCGCCGCCCTCGACCAGCATGAGCACGCCACCCGCCCGTTCGAACACGCCCGCACGCTGCTGCTCTACGGCGAGTGGCTCCGACGGGCCCGCAGGCGGAACGACGCGGCGACCCGGCTACGCGCCGCCGCGAAGGTCTTCCACCGCCTCGGCGCCACGCCCTGGTTCGACCGCGCGGTCGCCGAACTGGCCGCCATCGGGGCCAAGCCGCGCGACATGACCGCCGAGCAGGCCGTCGACGAACTCGCCGTGCTGACCGCGCAGGAGCGGCAGGTCGCCCTCCTCGCCGCCACCGGCGCCAGCAACCGCGAGATCGCCGCCCAGTTGTTCCTCAGCCCCCGCACGGTCGGCTACCACCTCTACAACGCCTTCCCCAAGCTGGGCATCACGTCGCGCGCCGAACTGTCCCGCTTCGACCGTGACGGCGCTGGTAGTGCCGGGCGGCACGGGCCCGGTTCCCGCACGACGGCTTACACCACTCCTGACGGCCGTGGCCCTTGAGGAAGTAACGGACGCAGCGGGGCGCGGTGCAGGCGCGCAGCCGGGCGAGGTCGGGACCGGCCAGGAAGTCGATCGCCGCGCGGGCCAGGGTGGCGCCGAACTCCGGCTCGCCGGCGACGAACCGCGCGCGCGGTGCGTCGGCCTCCGCCGACCACTCGAGTTGCGGCACGCCGGGCGCGCGGGCGGCGCGCTCGTTGAGCAGCGCGACGGCCTCGGCCTCCGGCATCAGCCGGCCGGCGTCCGCCGAACTCGCCGGCCCAGGCCGCACGGCCCGCGCGAACAACGCGCGCACGGCCCGCCGCAACGCGACGACCTCACCCCGCAGCCGCTCGTCCACGACCACCACGCCCACCCCGCACCCGGCCACCCAGTCACCGAACCCACCGACATCAGCCAGGTCATCCGCGACCCCACCATGCCCGTCGTGCCGCACGGTATTGACCAGCCCAAGCACGAGATCCCACTCCACCCCACCCAGCGTATGCGCTGCGCTGGCCCACGCCACGTCACACGGGGGCCCCGCCAAGCGCGCTACCGCACGCCCAACGGACGCAGCCGGCCTCCCGACGCCCCAGCCTCTCCCCAGCGCCAGCCAACGCCGCACCGCAGGTGCCCGGCAGCGCGGGCGCCAGCCCGCGCACGCCGTGGCCCAGGCCGCACCGCAGGTGCCCCGCGCCAGCCCGCACACACTGCGGCCAAAGCCGCGCCGCCAGGCGCGGCGGCGCGTTGGGAAAGTCGGTGGCAGAGCGGAGCGTGGTGGCGGTATGCGTGGGCGCATGATGGGAAACGAAGGCGTGGGGTTGCTGGCGGAGACGGCGCGGGCGTGTGGGTGGCGGCTGGCCACGGCGCAAGCCGAAGGGCGGGCGCCGTCGATGGTGGCAGCCGTGGTGCGGGACGGGCGCGTGGTGTGGAGCGGGGCGCGCGGCGAGTTGCCCGAGGGCGTGGCGGCGACGGACGTGCAGTACCGGATCGGGTCGATCACCAAGACGCTGACCGCCGTGCTGGTGCTGCGGCTACGCGACGAGGGGCTGCTCGACCTCGGCGACCGGGTCGGCACGCACCTGGACGTGCCGCACGGCGGCGACGCCACCGTGGCGCAGTTGCTCAGCCACACCGGCGGCCTGGCCGCCGAGGCCGGCGGCCCGTGGTGGGAGCGAACGCCGGGTACGCTGCGGCCCGAGCTGACCGACGTGTTCGGCGAGCGGCCCCAGAAGCATCCGGCCGGCCGCCGGTTCCACTACTCGAACCCCGGCTACGCCGTCCTCGGCGCGCTCGTCGAGCGGCTGAGGGGCCGCCCGTGGGCGGAGGCGCTGCGCGACGAGGTGCTGCTGCCGCTCGGCATGGTCCGCACCGGCTACGACCCGCGGGAGCCGTACGCGCGCGGCTGGGCCGTGCACCCGTACGCCGACGCGCGGCAGCCGGAGCCGACCGTGGACACCGGGCGGATGGCGCCGGCCGGGCAGCTGTGGTCGACCGCCGCCGACGTGGCGAGGTTCGCCGCGTTCCTGACGGCCGGCGACCCGAACGTGCTGGCCGCCGACACGCTGGCGGAGATGCGCGCCCCGGCGACCGCGCCGGAACCGGCGAGCTGGGACGGGTCGTACGGCCTCGGCATCCAGCTGCTGCGGCACGAAGGACGGCTGCTGGTCGGGCACGGCGGCTCGATGCCCGGCTTCGTCGCCTCCCTGTGGACCACGCCCGAGGACCGGCTCGGCGTCGTGGTCCTCGCCAACGCGACCAGCGGCCCGAGCACCGGCGGCCTCGCGACCGCGCTGCTCGACGAGGTGCTGCGGCGGGAGCCCACCATTCCCGAGGTCTGGCGGCCCGACCCGGCCCCTGACCCGGAGCTCGTGGCGCTGACCGGCCTCTGGTACTGGGGGACCACCGCCTTCGAGCTGCGGCTGGGCGCCGGCCGGGCGCTGACGCTGGCCCCCGCCGGCTTCGTCAGCCTCCGCGCCTCCGGGTTCCGGCCCGAGGCGGACGGCACCTGGACCGGGCTCGCCGGCTACTTCGCGGGCGAGACGCTGCGGCTCGTACGGAACGAGGCCGGCGCCGTCACCCACCTCGACCTCGGCACGTTCGTCTTCACCCGCGCCCCGTACGAGCCGGCTGAGTCGGTGCCGGGCGGCGCGCACCCCGAGGGCTGGCGGTGACGAACGACCCGCCCTACAGCTCCATCTTGAAGCCGATGTGGGTCGCCTTGAAGCCGAGCCGCTCGTAGAAGCGGTGGGCGTCGAGGCGGGCCACGTCGGACGTCAGCTGCACCAGCGCGCAGCCGCGCCGCCTGGCCTCCTCGACCGCGAGACGCATCAGCTCGGAGCCGAGGCCGCCGCCCCGCGCGTCCGCCCGCACCCGGACCGACTCGATCAGCCCCCGGGAGGCGCCCTGCCGGGAGAGGCCGTGCAGGATGGCGAGTGTGAAAGTGCCCACGATGCCGGCCGTCGGATCGTCCGCGTCCTCGGCGACGAACAGCAGTTGGTTGGGATCGGCCGCGAGTTGCTCGAAAGCCGCCAGATACGGCTGCCGATCAGCGGGATTCTCGCGTGTCGCGCCGAGCATGTCGTCCGCCAACATGGCCACGATCTCGGGCACATCAGCGGAAGCCGCCTGCCGCAGGGTGATATTCATGACCCCCACTTTAGGAAACGGAGGAATGGCGCGAACACCGCGTTTCAGCCGGGGGGTTGTGTCTCGTCCGTATAACGGTAGGGTCAGTCCCGCATCGAGGCGGCCAGAAGCCGCCCAGTTTATGAGATGCGGGGGCGCGATGGCCGGGTTTCCGGTTAACCACCCGCTCCCGGTGAGCAGGCTGGCACGCTGTGCGACCGGGAGTTGATCGAGGCGAGGCAGGGTCATGACCGCGATATCGGCCAACGATGGCGCCACCACCGCCGGATATGGCAATGAGCCCGAATCGGGCTATGCCGCCGGGCAGGCGGCCTCGGCGAGCCACGGGCCAGGGCACGGCCACGGCGCGTACCGCGACGATCACGGGGCCGGACAACCGGGCGAGCGCGCCGGCGAACACCACGGCCAACTTCAGAGTCCGCTCGAAGGCGGGTGGGCCTCAGGACACCCCACCCTCGATCCCCGCAGCGACGAGAACCCGCTCGTGAAAGGCATGCACAATGGCGGGCCTTCAGCGGACGCCGTGGTGATTCGCCGCACACTCGCGGAGATCGAGCCGGTCTCCCACCAGGCCACGTCCTACTTCTACGCGTTGCTGTTCCTGCACAATCCGCAGTTGCGCGACTTGTTCCCCGCCGCCATGGACGCCCAACGAGACCGACTGTTCGGTGCGTTGCTCGTCGCCGCGGAACATATCGACGACACCGTCACGTTGACCGACTACCTGTGCAACCTCGGCCGGGGCCACCGGAAATACGGCACCCAGTCCTCGCACTATCCGCTGGTCGGCGAATGCCTGATGTCCGCGCTCGAGCGCTACGCGCCACGCAGTTGGGGCCCGGAGGCCGAGGCCGCCTGGGTGCGCGCCTACACGGCCATCTCGCAGATCATGATCGACGCGGCCGCGGAGGACGAACTCCACTCGCCGCCCTGGTGGTACGCCGAGATCGTCAGCCACGAGCGCCGCACCAGCGAGGTCGCCGTCGTCACCGTCAGGACCGACCAGCCCTACCCCTACCGCGCCGGCCAGTACGCCAGCGTCGAGACGCCGTGGTGGCCGCGGGTCTGGCGCTACTACTCCTTCGCCTCCTCGCCCCGCCCCGACGGGCTGCTGTCGTTCCACGTCAAGGCGGTGCCGGCCGGCTGGGTCTCGCGCTCCATGGTGCACCGGGCCAGGCGCGGCGACGTCATCAAACTCGGCCCGCCCGCCGGCTCGATGACGGTGGACCACAGTTCGACCCGTGGTCTGCTGTGCGTGGGCGGCAGCACCGGCATAGCGCCCATCAAGGCACTCGTCGAGGACGTCGCGCAGCACGGGACGCGGCGGCAGGTCGAGGTCTTCTTCGGTGCCCAACGGGACGCCGACCTCTACGACCTCGACTCCCTCCTCGAGTTGGAGCGCCGGCTGCCCTGGCTGTCGGTCCGCCCGGTCGTCGCGCAGTACGCGACCCGCGGCTTCTCCGGACAACTCCCGGAAGCGGTAAGGGAGTTCGGCCCGTGGGGAGATTTCGACGGATATCTCTCGGGTCCGCCCCAGATGATCCGCAAGAGCGTCGACGCGCTCGTCTCCGCCGGCATCCCGGCGGACCGGATCAGACACGACTTCCTCGGAACCCTGGTGGCGTCCGGGGAGTAAGTGATTGAGTAGCGCGCAAAAAGTGACGTAGCGGGATTCAGGCATGCCAGAACGAACAGGACCAGAGGAACCGGGACCGGCCTACCACGGGGCGCGGCTCCCCGTCGCCGCCCTGCCGCCGCGTGCCGGCCGTCCGGGCAGCGACGGCGAACACGTGCTGCAACGTCAACTCGGCAGCGAGGAGCGGGCCGACCGGTTCTACCGGGAGCAGGTCCTCGACCATCTCAACGACCGGATGCGGGAGTTCATCGGCCAGCAGGAGATGTTCTTCCTGGCCACCTCGGACCGCCACGGCGAGTGCGACAACAGCTTCCGGGCCGGCCCGCCCGGGTTCCTGCGGGTGCTCGACCCCAAGTCCCTGGTCTACCCCGAGTACCGTGGGAACGGCGTGCACGCCTCGCTCGGCAACATCTCCGAGAACCCCTACGCCGGGCTGCTCCTCATCGACTTCGAACGCGCCCGCATCGGCCTGCACGTCAACGGCCGCGCCCGCATCGTCCCCGACCACGAACTGCGCGCGCTCCACCCCGAGCTGCCCACCGACACCGCGCCCGGCCGGCGCACCGAGCTGTGGGTGCGGATCGACGTGGAGGAGGCGTACATCCACTGCGCCAAGCACATACCCCGGCTCGTCAGGCCGCCCAAGGACGCCGAGCGCGCCTGGGGCACCGACGACTACCGGCGCAAGGGCGGCGACTTCTTCGGCGCCGCCAGGGACGCGCAGGTGCGCCGCGCCCACGAGCTGAGCGGTCGCCCGGTCCCGCCGGCCCTGCCGCCGGGCCCCTCGGCGC